>JAFAZV010000363.1 GCA_019239445.1 Solirubrobacterales bacterium | reverse complement strand
TTCGCCTGACCTCCGCGCCGATCAGGCGAGCGCAGGGGCCTCGGGTAGGCCCGCTAAAGCGACCTGCACGTCCTCCTGGGAGAACTCGGGGTCCTCGAGCCGTCCAGCGAGGTAAGCGTCGTAGGCGCTCAGGTCGAAGTGCCCGTGGCCGCACAGGCCGAACAGGATCACGCGTGCCTCGCCCGCCTCTCTGGCTGCGTCGGCCTCCTCGATTACGGCGCGAATCGCGTGCGCCGGCTCCGGCGCCGGGATGATCCCCTCGGCGCGCGCGAAGCGCACCGCCGCGGCGAACGTCTCGTTCTGCCTGTAGGCGCGAGCTTCAACCATCCCGCCCTTGACCAGTCCGCAGACGATCGGCGAGTCGCCGTGATAGCGCAGGCCGCCGGCGTGCACCGGTGGAGGGACGAAGTCGTGGCCGAGCGTGTACATCGGCATCAACGGCGTCAGTCCGGCGGTGTCGCCGAAGTCGTACGCGTAGACGCCGCGCGTCAGCGTCGGGCACGCAGCCGGCTCGGCGGCAATGAAGCGCGTGCCGGCGTCGCCGCGGATCACGCGGCGCAGGAACGGAAAAGTGAGGCCACCGAAGTTCGACCCCCCGCCCACGCAGGCGACCACGACGTCGGGTTCCTCGCCCGCCATCGCCATCTGCTCGAGCGCCTCCTGGCCGATGATCGTCTGGTGCAGCAGCACATGGTTCAGCACCGACCCGAGCGAGTAGTTCGTATCGGCGTTCTGGGCGGCGACCTCGACCGCCTCGGAGATCGCGATCCCAAGCGAGCCGGTCGGGTGCTCCTGTTGCGAGCGCCCGGACGCGGTGAGCTCCGACGGCGAGCGGTGGACCGTAGCGCCCCACGTCTCCATCATCGAACGCCGGTAGGGCTTCTGGTCATAGCTCGACCCGACCATCCAGACTTCGCACTCGAGCCCGAACAGCCCACAGGCAAAGGCGAGGGCCGAGCCCCACTGACCGGCGCCGGTCTCGGTTGTCAGCTTCTTGATGCCGGCGGAGGCGTTGGCATAGGCCTGAGCCACCGCCGTGTTCGGCTTGTGCGACCCCGGCGGCGAGTTGCCCTCGTACTTGTAGTAGATGTGGGCGGGGGTGTCGAGCTCGCGCTCGAGCCGCCGTGCGCGATACAACGGCGTGGGGCGCCACAGCTTGAGGACGTCGCGCACCGCGTCGGGGATCTCGATCTCGGCCTCCGCAGAGACCTCCTGGCCGATCAGCTCCAGCGGGAAGATCGGAGTCAGATCGTCCGGCCCCGCCGGCTGTTTCGTCCCCGGGTGGAGCGGCGGCGGCGCCTCTCCGGGGAGATCGGGCATGAGGTTGACCCAATGCGTCGGGATCTGTTGTTCGCCCAGGACGAACTTCACCGCGGACTTCACCTGCGTCTCGCTCATGCCTCTCTCCTTCGCTTGCCGGCGGCGCGATTCTATGGGGCGCGCGTCAGCTGCACAGCTCACGCGCTATGGGGCGCGCCTCAGCTGCACAGCTCAGCTCGAGCGGCTACGGCTCGGCCCAGTGCTTCCGCGCTTCGAAGTCCGGCGCTCTAGACCGGTGGCGGCTCGAGCCAAGTCGGCGGGCTGGCGCAGCGCGGCGATCGTCCGCTCGAACATTTCCGCCTGCGTCCGCACGAGCCCGGCGGTCTGCTCGAGCGAACGACCGGCTTCCTCCAATGCCTCGGCCTGACGCCGAAGGGTCTGCCCGCTCGACTCGAGGAGATCGAAGATGGCGTCGAAGGGCTCGAGCACGCGGCTCGTCAGCTGCTGCTGGAGTCGGCGCTCGCGCTCGATCACCTCCTGGACGAGCTCGAGCTGGCGCTGCATCGGCTGCAGCAGTTGACTCGGAAGTTCAGCGCGCCCGCCGACCGACGATGCGGCGGCGACCATCGAGTCCATCAGCTTGCGCCATTCGCGCAGTAGCTCGCCGCCGCCAACGTCAGGCACGTCCGATCACCATTGGCATGATGTCAGCGCGCCGCCACTCCCGCATGCACCGAGGTCGGTAGGCGCCCGCGTATAGTCGCGCCGCGTGAGAATCGCGCTGCATCGTGCCGGAGTTTCGGACGTCCCGTCCCTTGCGTTCCTCTGGATGACGATGGTCGAGCATCACCGGCGTGTGGTCGGTGGTCAGTGGCCCGTCCGCGTCGCCGACGAGGCATGGGCACGGCGGCGCGAGCAGTACTCCGCCTGGCTCAGCGAGGACACCGGCTTCATCTTCATCGCCTACGCCGAGGATTCCGACAATCCGGTCGGATATGCCGCCTGCCGGTTGCTGCCAGCGGGACCGACGTTCGATCTCGGCGAGCCTCGGGGAGATGTCGATTCGTTGGTCACCGCGGAACGAGTACGCGGACGTGGGGTTGGAAGTGCGTTGCTGAGCGCATGCCGGAACGAACTGAGGCGGCGCGGTGCGCGGTACTGGTCGATCGGAGTGGTAGAGGCGAACACTGGAGCCATCGAGTTGTACGAGCGGCTGGGGTTTCGCCCGTTCGTGCGCAGCATGCTGGCCGCCATCGACGAGTCTCCGCAAGCCGTCGAAGCAGGTGATGCATAACGCACCCGACTATGCTGGCCGGCCGTGAGACTCGAGCTCCGCGGAGCCGGCGGCGAGCGGGTCGACTTCCGGCGCACGCTCGTCTCCCACGGCGTCGCTGACCTGCCGCCGAACACGATCGCGCGCGACGGCTCGCGGCTGGAGACTGTGCTGCGCGCCGGCGAACGCGCGTGGGTCGTGCGCGTGAGCGCCGCGGGCGCGGCGCACGCGAATGTCGAGACCCC
>JAFAZV010000251.1 GCA_019239445.1 Solirubrobacterales bacterium | reverse complement strand
ACGAGGCTGGTTTGTGTCAGATCAAGTTAGCGCGCCGTAGCGACCAGGTTGTAAAGGAATCGCCTGCGCCGGCCGGTGATCTCGGTCGACGTCAAGCGGCGAGCGCGGGTGCCAGCCGCTGCTCGAGCGCGGCCCGCGGAAGTGCCCCCACGATGCGGTCGACCTCCCGGCCCTGGCGCATGACCACGAGAAGCGGGATCGACCGGGCACCGAACTGGGCCGCCAGGCCCGGATTGGCGTCGACGTCCACCTTCACCACCTTCAGCTGTCCGGCGTGGCGCGCGGCGAGTTCCTCGAGCACTGGAGAGATCATCCGGCACGGTCCGCACCACGCGGCCCAGAAGTCGATCACGATCGGCACCGACGCCGCCGTCTCGGCGGCGAAGGCCTCCGCGTCGGCCTCGACGACCCAGGGTAAGGCGGCCTTGCAGCGCGCGCAGCGTGGCGCGCCCCGGGCGATTGCGCCGACGCGGTTCCGCGTCCGGCAGTTGAGACACGCGATGATGGCCACGGATGCGAAGGTACAGCGGCGCGAGTTGGGCGTCCACGTCAGCCCAGAGCCTGCGGCTCTGGCTCACGGGCGCGCAGGCGATCCCGCCCCCGCTCGTGCAGCGAGTCCGGGTGTGCGCGCGCATCGGGATCGCGCCGTGATTTGAGCAGGCTCGCCACCGTCGTCGTGGCGAGGATGACCGCGATCACGCCCAACGAGACGCCGGTTGTGATCTCGGGCACGTCCTGGTTGTGCAGGTGAGCAAAGTCCAGCACGAGCTTCACCCCGATGAAGGCAAGGATGCAAGCCAGCCCGGTCGATAGGTACACGAGCCGGTCGAGCAGCCCCGACACGAGGAAGAACAGGGCGCGGAGCCCCAGCAGCGCGAAGGCGTTGGCGACGAACACGATGTAGGCGTGCCGCGTGACGCCGAAGACGGCCGGAATCGAGTCGAGCGCGAACAGGATGTCCGTGCTGGCGATGGCCACGAGCGCGAGGGACAGCGGCGTCAACACGCGCCGCCCGCCGCGGCTCGAGACGAGCCGGTGGCCGTCGTACTCGTCGCTGACTGGGAGCAGCCGCTGCATCGCGGCGACCACGGCGTTGTCCTCGATCGACGGGTCCTGGTCGCGGTGCCGGAACAACTGCACCGCGGTCAGCAGCAGCGCCAAGCCGAACAGCAGGTAGGTGAACGAGAACGCGTCGAGCATGGCGGCCCCCATGGCGATGAACACCGCGCGGAGGATCAGTGCACCGACGATCCCGACCAGCAGCAGCCGCGCCTGTTGCTCGGCCGGCACCGCGAACGTGCCCATGATGATCACGAACACGAACAGGTTGTCGACCGAGAGACTCTTCTCGACGACGTAGCCGGCGAAATACTGCGCTCCCAGGTCCCAACCTGCGATGAGCGCGAACACGATCCCGAACAGCAGCGCAGCGCCGATGTAGAAGAGCGACCAGGCGGCAGCCTCGCGCACGCCAACTGCCCGCGGGTGGCGGCGTGAATACCAGAGGTCGAAAGCGATCAGCAACCCGACCACGGCGAGCGTCGCGGCCCAGCCGGCGGGCGTTACCTCGGACATCGTCATGTTTCGCTCGGCCTAACGTGGCTCGTCGCGTTCAGGGCGAGCCCCGCTGACAGCGTCAGCGCGGCGAGCAGCGCCGCGCGCGGGCGCAGTCGACGCCTGAGTTTCATTGCTGAGGGTCTCATGGGTCGGTGTCTTCCAGGTCACGATCGTCGCTGCGTCGAGTGGGGTTTCCCATGGGGGGAAGGCCCCAACTGCGCGTTGCGGGGTTTCACTCTCCCGGGCGCGAGAAGTCACGGACGGGCAAGAAGGCCGATCCTCCGCACGGCCGAGCCGAGTCCGTCCTCGCCGATCAGGCGAGCCCTCAGCTCACCGGCGCGCCTGCGGTAACCCGAGTCCTCCAGGAGCCCCCGTAGCTCGGCCGTGAGGCGCGTCGTGTTAGCGCGCCGCCAGGTCAGCGAGCGCGCTACGCCTAAACGGACCATGCGGACCGAGCTCTGAGGCTGGTCAAAGCCACGCGGCACGATCAACTGAGGGAGTCCTGCCTTGAGCAGCGCGACGGTCGTGCCCACGCCGCCGTGGTGGATCGCGGCGTGGCAGCGCGACGCCACCGCTGAGAGCGGCGCGAACTGCACTCCCAGGATTCTCGGGTCCTGGGGCAGCTCTACCGGGCCCGGCGTCGGACCCGTCAACACAAGGGCCCGGTACCCGAGGCGGAGGACCGCCGCGACCGCCTGCCGATAGAAGTCCTGCGGGTCGAGTGCGGAGCTCGCCCCCAGCGTCACCAGGATCGGCGGCTCACCAGCGTCGAGGAACGCCTGCGCGACGTCGAGCTCCGAGACCGATTTGGCGCCATCCCAGATGACGAACCCGGTGAGGAGCACGTTGTGCGGCCAGTCCGTGGGGCGGCGAATCACCGCCGGCGAGGCCATCACCAGGTACGGGCGCCCCGAGTCGACTGGCCAGAAGAAGGCGTTCGAGACACGCGACAGTCCGAGCCGCCGCCGGGCGCGATTGACCGGCGCGTCGAACAGGCGCGCCATGTTGAAGCGCGCAGCCGACCACGCCGCACGGTGCAGCGCCCGTGCGCCCGGGCCCGAGCCGAGCGAAAACCGCGTCGGCGCGGGGGGCGCGTACGCGGTGGGGATGAGACCGGGAAACACGCTGAACGTCCCCCACCGAATCCTGAGGTGCTCGGCTGCGACCGGGGCCGCGACCAGGGCCGGGTGGGCCAGCAGAAGATCGGCTTCTCTCGCCGCCTGCACCAAGTCGTCGACGTACCGGTCCAGCGCCGGGAAGATGAAGCGCCGGAACAGGTGGGCAAAGCCGACAAACCCGCCGAGTCGTCCGCTCAGGATCTTCGGGTCGCGGGCATAGTCCTCGAAACCGAGCCTTGGCCCGATGGCCGCGAACGACAATTGCTCGCTCTGAACGAGCTCCCCATACGCCGGCGAGGCCGCGATCCGCGCGTCGTGGCCAGCGGCGACGAGTCCCTCGGCGAGACCGATGGCCGGGAAGATGTCGCCCCAAGAGCCCATCGTCGCGAGCACGACCCTCGCCATCGTGGGATTAAACCCTCGTCGCGAATCGTCGCCGCGCTGCGGCGACGGTCAAGCGTGCGGCGCCGGGCGACGCTGCCGGCGAACCCGGCGCCACAACTGCTCGCGTCCCTCGCGGGTGCGAAGTCTTTGGTACCCGAGAGCCAAGATCACGCCAGTCGCGATCACCGCCATCAGCACGAAGCTGCCCTGTTTCGCGAGCTCGACGGCCTGATCAAACGACTGCCAGAAGACGTAGCCGAGCAAGCAGAAGGTCACCGACCAAATCCCCGCCGCGATGAATGTCGCAGGGATGAAGCGGCGCGCCGGCATTCCCGAGGCGCCGGCGACGAACGGCGCCATGGCGCGGATCGGACCAATGAATCGCCCGACGATGATCGTCTTGCCCCCATGCCGGCCGAGGAACATCTCGACCTGGGCCAGGCGCGCCGGCGTGAGTCTCACGAGATGGCCGTGCGCCAGCACGAAGCCGCGCCCGAGTCGGCGCCCGAGCCCATACGAGGTGATATCGCCGGCGACGGCGCAGCACCAGACAACCGCGATCAGCAACGCGAGGTCGGTGTGTCCTTGTCCCGCCGTCACACCGCCGATCACGACGGCAAGCTCGCCGGGCGCCACCAGGCCGACACCGGCACCCGTCTCGAGCAGTGCCATCACGCCGACCACCAGGTAAGTGAAGCCGCCGAGCGTCGACCCCACGTCGCGCGCGATCGTTTCGGGGTTTGGCAGGTCGATCACCCCGCTGCCCCCAGCGACCAACGCCAAGGCAAGCACGATCACGAGCGCGCGCAGGCGCGAGGGCCAGCGCCTCCAGCGAGTCGTGAGCAGCGCGACGAGGAGCGCCGCGGCGCCGAGGACGCCCAGCCTCATCGTCGCGCCCCCGCCTTCACGCGTCCTCCTCGAGCGGGACCTCCAGGCGGACCTCACAGCCCAGGCCGGAACGACGGTTGCCGATGTGCAGGCTCGCGCCGATGACGGCTGCGCGCTCGCCCATACCGCACACCCCGGTGCCGGGGCTGGTACCCGGCGGGAGTCCGCGCCCGCAGTCCAAGACGGTGAGGACCAGCCGGCCGGCCCAGTGCTCGATCTTCACCGTCGCGCACTTGCTTCCGGAGTGCTGGGCAACGTTAGCCTGCGCGATGCGCAGCCGCTCCGCCTCCTGAGCGCGCAGCACCCGGGTGCTCGAATCGCGCCGCTCGGCTTCGAGCCGGGACAACATCTCGTTGAACGTAAGCGCCAGCTCGCCTGCCTCCGAGCCGGCCTCGGCGTCGGGCAGGCGCGGCTTGAGGGTGGTCAGGTCGACTTGCCGCGCCAAACCCGTCAGCGCTTGGACCGGTCCGAGCACCCGCCGGAGCAGGTACACGTTCGCCGCCACGACGAGCAGGACCGCGATCAGCACCACCGCAACTTCTTCGTCCACCGCGAACGCGGAGACCTTGCCGGGGGCGAGCACGACGATCGTGACCGCCACCGCCACGATGACCAGTAGGGCGTTGATCGCCACGACGCGGTGCAGGAGTGGGACGTAGCGGCGGCGCACCGCCGGCCGCGTCTTCCGCGCTCGCGCCGACCACTTCCTGTTCGCCGGCGTGGCATCCGCAAGCGAACTCACTCGGTTGGTGAGCTCGGCAGGGCCTCGAGCGCGCGCAGCATCTTCCACAAGCGCGATTCCAGCTCCCCGGTCGAGAGGTCAAGCGTGGCCGCCACGTCGGCCGGAACGATCCCCGCCAGGAGCATTCCGAAGATCGCCTGCTCCTGATGATCGAAGCGGCGGCGCAGGCTCTCGGCCAGCCGCGGCGGCAGCGGCGGCAACGCGCGTCGCCCCTGCGCGACGCTGCGGACGCCGTCGCACAGTTCCGAGCCCAGTTTGCCCTTGCTGACGATCGCATCGGCCTCCGCGACGACCGCGGCCGCAGCGAGCAGCCCATCGGTGTAGGCCGAGTAGATCAGCACCGCCGGCGGCCCGGGCAGCCGCTTCAGCTTCCGGCTGAGCCAGAGCCCGTTGCGGCGGCCAAGCTGGTAGTCGACTATGGCGACATCGATGCGCTCGCCCTCGGCTACCTTCATGCCGGTTTCTGCGTCGGGGACTGCGGCCACGATCTCGAAGTCAGGCTCCTCCGCGAGCAGTTCTCGCAGCCCCGCGCGCAC
>JAFAZV010000190.1 GCA_019239445.1 Solirubrobacterales bacterium | reverse complement strand
CGAACGCCAGCGACGCCTCGTCGACCTCAAGCGGCGTGAACTCGTGGCGCAGCTCGCGCAACAGCTCCACGTCGACGATGAACTTCTCATAACAGGAGACGAGACCGCCTTCGAGCCAGCCCGCCGAGTGCATGACGAAGTTCGCGCCGGCGAGGAATGTCGGGAGGAACGTCATGAGCGACTCGTAGGCCGCCTGTGCGTCGACGGTCTGGGAGGCGTTCAGCGCGCCGCCGCCGCGCCAGGGCAACCCGAAGCGCCGCGCGATCTGCCCGGTGCACAGCACGCCGATTCCGGACTCGGGCGTGCCGAACGACGGTGAGCCGGACTGCATGTCGGTGTTGGAGAGAAACGAGCCGAACACGACCGGAGCCCCCGGGCGGATCAGCTGCGCGAGCGCGATGCCGGCCAGCGCCTCGGCCATCTGCTGCACGAGCGTCGCCGGCAGCGACACCGGCGACATGGCCCCCATGAGCAGGAACGGCGTGATCACCACCGCCTGACCGGCCCGGACGTACTCGACCATCGCGGACAGCATCCGGTCGTCGTAGCGCAGCGGCGAATTCACGTTGATCAGCGAGATCGACGCCGGCGAACGCTCGATCGCCTCGCGACCACCGAACAGGATCTCCCCCATGCGGATCGTGTCGGCGGCGTTGGGTCCCGACGTGACGGAACCCATGTACGGCTTGTCGGACAGCGTTTGCAGGGCGAACACCATGTCGAGGTGACGCGAGTCGAGCGGGCGGTCCTCGGGCTCGCAGATCGTCCCTCCCGGCGAGTCGAGCTCCGGGAACGTCTGCGCCAGCCGAACCAGGTTCTCGAAGTCAGCCATCTTGGCGTCGCGACGGACGTCACCCTCACGCACGAACGGGCAGCCGTAGACGGGCGCAAAGGCCATGTTCTCGCCGCCGATGATCAGCGAGCGCTCCGGATTGCGCGCCTGGAGCTCGAACGACCGGGGCGCCTTGTCGACCTGCTCGAGGATCCACTCGGGATCGAACCGCACCCGGTTGCCCTCCTCGACGATCTGGCCGGCGCCCCGCAGCAGCTCGACCGCCTCAGGGAGCAGGAACTCGATCCCCAGCTCGGCCACGATCCGCCGCCAGCCCCGGTCGAGCGTCGCCATCGCCTCCTCAGACAGGATCTCGTAGCGCGGCATGCCGTTGACGAACAAACAGACCTCCTTGACCTCGACGCAAGCGTCCGTATCATAACGGGCGTGGAACAAGAGTTCCAAGCCCTGGTGGAACCCGATGTCGAGGCCGACGCGAAGGCGATCAGCCCCGGCACCGCGGCGGTGGACCGCGGCGCCGACTTGCTCGTACGCGTACTCGAAAGCGAGCGTCCAGTGGCGCTGACCGAGCTGGTCGAGGCGAGCGGGATCCCCAAGAGCACAGCGTCGCGCCTGCTCAGCGCGCTCGAGCGCCGCGGCCTCGTCGAGCAGGACGGCGAGCGAGGTCGCCTGCGCCCGGGGCCGGCGATCCTCCGCGTCGCCGAGCGCAGCATGCTCGAGCGCAACGTGGTCGAGCTCGCCCACCCGTCGCTCGACGTGCTGGCCGAGGCGAGCGGCGAGACGATCAACCTCGCGGTCCCAGGCCGGCTCGGGGTCGAGCACGTGGCGCAGGTCGACAGCCGCCACTTCCTCGGCACGGGACAGTGGCTCGGGCGCACCGTCGACTATCACTGCACGGCGGTCGGCAAGGTGTTCATGGCCTTCGGCCGCGCCCCAGCCCCGGCATCTCCGATCGCCAGCCATGCACCCGCGACGATCACCGATCCCGAGCGCCTGCGCGTCGAGCTGGCACGCATCCGGCGCACCGAGATCGCCACCGCGATCGACGAGCTCGAGCCCGGCCTGGCCGCCTTGGCCGCGCCCGTACGCGGCGCCGGCGGCGACGTGGTCGCTGCGCTCAGCATCACCGGTCCGACGCTGCGGCTCACGGCTGCGCGGATCCAGGAGCTCGAGCCCGTCCTCATGAGCGAGGCCGCCGTGCTCAGCCGGCGCCTCGGCCACCGCGACACCGAAGGGGTTCACGCCGCATGACCCACGAGGAGATCCTGCAACTGCTCTACGACGAGACGCTGGTCGGCAACGCCCCGGCGGTCAGCGAGGGCGTCAACCAGGGCCTCGAAAGCGACCTCGCTCCCGAGCGCATGCTCTACGACGCGCTGATCCCCTCGCTCGAGGAGGTCGGGGCGCGTTTCGAGCGCGGCGACTACTTCGTGCCCGAGATGCTGATCGCGGCGCGCGCGATGCAGGGCGCGCTCGACATTCTGCGTCCGCTCCTGGCCGACAGCGACACGGCCCAGGTGGGCACGTTCCTGATGGGCACCGTCAAGGGCGACGTGCACGACATCGGCAAGAACCTCTGCAACATCATGCTCGAGGGCGCCGGGTTCACGGTCATCGACCTCGGCGTCAACGTGCCGCCCGAGAAGTTCGTCGAGCAGATCGAAGAGCACAAGCCCGACATCGTCGGCTTCTCCGCCTTCCTCACCACGACCATGCCGATGTTCAAGGCGAACATCAACGCGCTCGAGAAAGCGGGGCTGCGCGAGCAGGTGATTGTGATGGTCGGCGGAGCGCCTGTGACTCAGGAATACGCCGACGCCGTCGGCGCCGACGGCTACTCGGCTGACGCGTCGAGCGCGGTCAAGAAGGCGAAGGAGCTGATCGAGCTGCGGCGGCAGAAGGTGCCGGCGTGAGCGCCACGAGCACAGCGCCGCGTTCTGGCAACCGCAACCGGGTTGCGCCTGCCCACGCGCACGCGCTCCTGGCGCGCGCTGAGCACGCGATCAAGGGCGCGCTCTGGGACTG
>JAFAZV010000109.1 GCA_019239445.1 Solirubrobacterales bacterium | reverse complement strand
GGCGCTCCGCTCCCGACGTCGGCTCAGCGCCGGGCGCTTCGGGCCCAACTACGCGCCGGACTCGGCGCCTCCGGACGCTTGCGCGCGCTGTGGGCGCTTCCGCCGCAGTGGAGCCCGCGCTCTCTGCGCCGGCCCTGACCGGGCTCGGATGTCCTCGGCGAGGCGCGTTGTTTCGCCCCCGGCGGGGCATACACTCCAGGCAATGGACGACGTCTACGAGCTCTTCTGCCGCGGGACCGAGCTGCTTGAGGCGGGCCACAACCATCAAGCCACGATCCCCCTCTCACGAGCGCGCGATCTCGCGCCGGACAAGACCTCGATCCGCGAGGCGCTCGGACGGGCTTTGTTTCACACCGGACGTTACGAGCAGGCGGCGGCGGAGTTCGAAGCCGTGATCGAACGCGCGCCCACGAACGATTTCGCGCTCTTCTGCCTCGGCCGCTGCCTGCAGCTGCTGGGCCGCCACGACGAGGCGCGCAAGCCCCTCGCCCAGGCGGCCGGGATGCAACCCGCTCGTCGCGACTACAAGGTCTACCGCGATCGCGCCCGAGCCCTCGCTCAGGCGCGCGCGCAGCGCCAGTAGCGGGGCTTTTCGCGCCGGCAAGGCCCGGCTGACGGCTGTCCTGCGCGGACCTCACGCGTAAGGATCTGGTGCTACCCTCACCTCACAGCTTCTCGCGCCGGGCCCTCCCGGTGGTCGTACCGGAAGTGGGCGCTCGCCCGCTTTTTTTTATGAGTTTTGTGACGGAGGAGACAGTGAAGGAAGTTCAGACGGAGATCGAGCAGCGGCTTGCAGCGAGCGAGCCCGAGGTCGAGGTGCTCTTGGCTGAGGTGCTCGCCGGCTCCACTCTGCGCTTGTTCATCGACCACCCGGCGGGCGTGACGCTCGGCCTCTGCGAACGTGTGTCCGGGCACCTGAACGACCTCCGCGACCGCTACACGCTGGAGGTTTCCTCACCTGGCCAAGATCGGCCGCTCACCAAGCCGCAGCATTTCACCCGCTTCCTCGGCCGCCACGCGCGAGTGCGTCTGCGCGAGGCACGTGGAGGCCACAAGAGCGTTACCGGAGAGCTGGTCGGAGCCTCCGAGGAGGACGTGACGATCGCCGCTCGCGACGGCGTCGTGACGATCCCGTACGCGGAAATCGCCCGCTCCAACCTCGTCCCGGGAGACTGAGTCATGTCACGTGAAATCGTCGAAGCCGTACGAGGGCTCGCCGCCGAGAAGAACATCTCGCACGAGAAGCTGATGGAGGCGCTCGAGGACGCGCTGCTGTCGGCCTACAAGAAGACGCCCGGCTCGGCGCCCTACGCCAAGGTGGAGATGGACCGCGACTCCGGCGACTTCAAGGTCTGGGAGCTGAAGATCCCACCCGAGCTCGAAGAGCAGCTGCTGGTCGAGGCCACGACCGATCAGGAACCGATGGTCGATCCCGAGACGGGCGAGATGCGGGAACCGCCGGAGCCCGAGATCGACCTGGAGAAACTCAAGGAGTACGAGGACCAGATCGAGACCGAGGACGTCACGCCGGATGACTTCGGGCGGATCGCCGCCCAGACGGCCAAGCAGGTCATCCTGCAGCGGATCCGCGAAGCCGAGCGCGACATGATGTTCGAGGAGTACCGCGATCGCGTCGGCGAGCTCATCACCGGCATCGTCCAGCAGTCGGACTCCCGCTACACGCTCGTGCAGCTGCGCGAACGCGTCGAGGCCCTGCTGCCCAAGTCAGAGCAGGTCGACGGCGAGCGCTACGACCACTCGCAGCGGATCAAGGCCGTGATCAAGGACGTCTCGAACTCGACCAAGGGCCCGAGCATCATCGTCTCCCGGCGCGACCCGGAGCTGATCAAGTCGCTGTTCGAGCTCGAGGTTCCGGAGATCGCGGATGGACTAGTGGAGATCACCGGAGTGGCTCGGGAGCCCGGTTACCGCTCGAAGATCGCCGTCGTATCGCATGTCGATGGCGTCGATCCGGTCGGCGCGTGCGTAGGGCCGCGCGGCTCGCGCGTGCGCATGGTCGTCTCCGAGCTCCGCGGCGAGAAGATCGACATCATCCCGTACAACGACGAGCCGGCTCGCTTCGTCGCCAAGGCGCTCTCGCCCGCGCGCGTGCGCGAGGTGCTGGTCGACGACGCCGGCAAACAGGCCACGGTGATCGTGCCCGACGATCAGCTCTCGCTCGCCATCGGCCGCGAGGGCCAGAACGCACGCCTCGCCGCCCGGCTCACCGGCTGGCGGATCGACATCCGCTCGGAGACCGAGTTCGCCGCCGAGGAGGCCGAGCACGGCTACGAGCAGGAAGAGCTGCAGGGGCGCTGCGCGGCAATTCTCTCCAACGGCCGGCGGTGCCCGAACGCTGCGCTTCCGGGCTCGCGTTACTGCGGCATCGAGGCGCACCAGGCACTCGAGGGCAAAGGCACCGACCAGGTCGAGGCCACGGCTTAAGCACCACACAACCGGAATAGACTGCTGCCGATGAACAAGCGCGTGCACGAGATCGCCAAAGAGCGCGGCCTCCCGACCAAAGATGTGATCGCCAGGCTGAGGGCCGCGGGCGTGAACGTGAAGGCAGCCTCGTCGAGCGTCGACGAGGCCACGGCCACGCGCGTGCTCGGTAACGGCGGCGGCCCGGCGGGCGCCTCGGGCTCCGCTCCCGCGGCTGCTCGGCAAGCGGCTGCGGCCCCGGCGGCGGCCCCGCCCGCGCGGGCAGAGACTCAGACGCCGGCGCAGCAAGCGGCCCAGGCATCGGCGCAAAGCCGTGCGCAACCCGCCTCAGGCGGTGATGCCGCGCGCGCCCGACCGCCGGCGAGCACCGGCGCCTCGGCGCCCGCCGGGCAAGCGACGCCGCAGGTGAGTGCTGGGGCCACCCAGCCGCAGGGAAACGCCCCGGCGCGCTCCGCGCCCTCGCCTCCGCCCGCCGGTGACGGCGCCGCGGCTGCGGCTGAGACGTCCCGGGCGGCGAATCCGGACGCAGGGGCGCACAAGCGTCCCACGCGCGACTCCCTTCAAGGCGAGCGGGCACCCGGCTCCGCCGGCGGCCGGCGCCGCGTCGTGATCGACTCGCAAGCCTCGCGCCGCGCGGGCGGAGGCGGTCCTCCCGCTCAATCGAACCAGCCGCCACGTCGCCAGCGCCGCGGCCGGCGCCGGCGCGGCGTCTATGACGAGGAAGCCGAGTCGCGTCCCGCCGCCTCGCGCACGGCGCTCGCCGAGCCCGACGCGATCCGCATCAACTCCGGTTCAACCGTCAAGGACGTGGCCGAGTACCTCAGCGTCGGGGTGCCCGAGATCATGAAGCAGCTGATGGCACTTGGGGAAATGAAGACGCTGACCCAGACGCTGTCGGACGAGGCGATCGTCGAGCTCGCCGACAAGCTGAACAAAGAGGTCGAGATCGTCCACACCGAGGACGAGACCGTGGCGGAGCCGGTGTACGACGACGCCGAGGAGGATCTCGCCGAGCGCGCGCCGGTCGTCACGATCATGGGCCACGTCGACCACGGCAAGACGAGCCTTCTCGACGCGATTCGCGAGACCGAGGTGGCGGCGGGCGAGGCCGGAGGGATCACCCAGCACATCGGCGCCTACCAGGTCCATCACGGCGAGAAGATCGTGACTTTCCTCGACACGCCCGGTCACGAGGCGTTCACGGCCATGCGGGCCCGGGGCGCGAGCGTCACCGACATCGCCGTGATCGTCGTCGCGGCCGACGATGGCGTGAAGCCGCAGACGCAGGAGGCGGTCGATCACGCCAAGGAGGCCGACGTGCCGATCCTCGTCGCGGTCAACAAGATCGACAAGGAAGGCGCCGACCCCACGCGCGTGCGCAGCGAGATGACCAACCTCGGCCTGCAGCCGGTTGAGTGGGGAGGGGACACCGATTTCGTCGACGTCTCGGCCCGAACCAAGCAAGGTCTCGACGACCTGCTCGACACAATCGCTGCCATGGCCGAGCTGCAGGAGCTGCGCGCCAATCCCGAGGCTCCCGCGTCGGGAACCGTGATCGAGTCAAAGCTCGATCCCGGGCGCGGCCCGGTGGTCACGATCCTGATCATGCGCGGCACCCTCGAGGTCGGCGATGCGCTGGTCGCCGGCGCCCACTGGGGCCGCGTGCGCGCGATGCACGACTTCCTCGGCACTCGCGTCGGCCAGGCGCTGCCGGGCGAGCCGGTCGAGGTGCTCGGCTTCGACGGCGTCCCGGAAGCCGGCGAGCGGGTGCGCGTGGTCGAGCACGAGCGTCGGGCGCGCCAACTGGCCGGCGAACGCGCGACGCGGCTGAAGACCGAGTCGCTGGCGCGCCGGAGCGGCAAGCGCGTATCGCTGGAGGACATCTTCGGCAGCGGCATCCAGGAACTCAATCTGGTGCTCAAGTCCGACGTGGCGGGCTCGCTTGAGGCAATCGAGGACGAGATCGCCAAGCTGCCCCAGGAAGAGGTTTCGGTCAACGTGATCCGGCGCGCGGTCGGCGCGGTGAGCGAATCTGACGTGATGCTCGCCGCCGCCTCCGACGCCGTGATCCTCGCCTTCAACGTGCGGCCGGTCGGCGATGCGCGAGCGGTGGCCGAGCGCGAGGGCGTTGAGATCCGCCACTACTCGGTCATCTACCGCGCGATCGAAGAGCTCCGCAGCGCCATGCAGGGCATGCTCGCGCCCGAGGAGGTCGAGGAAGCGCTCGGCAGCGCCGAGGTGCGGCAGATCTTCCGCGCCTCGCGCGTGGGCACGATCGCTGGCTCGCATGTCCTCGACGGTCGGATCACGCGGGGCGCCCGCGTGCGCCTCGTGCGCGACGGCACGGTGGTCTACGACGGCGAGGTCGCGAGCCTGCGGCGCTTCAACGACGACGTGCGTGAGGTCACGGCCGGGTACGACTGCGGCATCGTCCTGCGCGACTACGCCGACATCAAGGACGGTGACGTGCTCGAGGCCTACGGCACCCGCCAGGTCGAGCGCGAGCTCGCCTGACCCACGGCGCCCGGACCCGGCCATGGGCAGCGGTTACGTCGCCGTGCTCGTGATCGAGCTGCATTTCCCCGAGGCCGGCAGCCTGAAGAGCAAGCGCAAGGAGCTTCAGTCGATCAAGTCGCAGCTTCATGGCCGCCTCGGCGTCGCCGTCGCGGAGACCGATCATCACGACCTGTGGCAGCGTGCGACGCTCACGGCGGCGCTGGCGAGTGGGTCGCTCGGCGCCCTGTCCGCGGCCGCCGACGGGGTCGAGCGCTGGCTCTCAGCGCGCTGCCCGGACGGCGTTCGCGTCGAGCGGATCGTGGCTTCGGTCGAGGACCTCCGCTGATGAGCGGCGTTTCGGTTTTCTTTATCTCGGGCGGGATAGGATGACCAGCGGACGTATGCGCCGCGTCGACGTGGCTTTGCGCGGCGTACTGAGCGACGCGATCGCGTCCGACTTGAAGGACCCTCGCGTCGGATTCGTCACCGTGACCGGAGTCAAGACCAGCCCCGACCTGCGACACGCTCGCGTCTATGTGAGCGTTCACGGAGACGAACGCGTCCGCGCCGCCAGCCTCGAGGGACTTCGCTCGGCGCACGGATTCCTTCAGCGCCGGCTGGCCGACGAGCTGACCCTGAAGCACACGCCCACGCTGACCTTCGTCCTCGACGAGACCATCGACCGCGCGATGCGGATCACCGAGCTGCTCGACGACTCCTTACGGGAGCCACGCACCGATGGCTGAGAACGGATCGCGCTCCAGCCGCGAGCAGATCCTGGCCGAGCTCCGCGCGGCGCCGAAGCTGATCGTGGTCACGCATGAGAACCCGGATGGCGATGCGCTGGGCTCGCTGGCCGCGATGCAGGAGATCCTCCGTCGCCTCGGCAAGGACAGCCTGATGTTCATGGACGCGGACGAGTTCCCGCTCCCGCCCGAGTACGGGTTCCTCGCCCTCGAGGACGTGATCACCTCACCTCCGACCGATCTGGACGAGCGGACGATCGTGTTCCTGGACTGCGGCAATCTCGAGCGCAACCCAGCCGAAGCGTTCCAGCGCCCGGGTGCGCACATCCTCAACATCGACCACCACCACGACAACACCCGTTTCGGCACGGTCAACCTCGTCGATCCCGAGGCTTCGTGCACGGCTGAGATCCTCTGGGACCTGATGCACGGCCTCGGCGTCGATCCCACGCCGACGATCGCCGAAGCGCTCTACGTCGGCTTGATCACGGACACCGGCCGCTTCATGTACGAGAACACAGGTCCTCGCGCCCACCAGATGGCGGCCGAGCTGATCGAAGCCGGCGTGGATGTCAACGAGGTGTACCGGCGGGTCTACGAAGGCGTCCCGTTCGGCAAGCTCGCGCTGCTCGCACGGAGCCTGGCCAAGGCCAAGCGCTACGACGACGGCCGGCTGACGCTGAGCGCCCTGAGCGCGCAGGACTTCAGCGACTCCGGCGCCGAGGAGAGCTACTCCGAGGGCGTCGTCGATCACCTGCGCGCCGTCGAGGGCACGGCCGTGGCGGCGCTCGTGCGCGAGCGGATCGGCTCCACGGACGGTGCCCCGCGACGAAAGGTGTCGCTGCGCGCCTCCGATGATCGCGTCGATGTCTCCCGCATCGCCCGCGCGCAAGGGGGCGGCGGGCATCGCGGCGCCGCCGGCTTCACCACCAACATGGAGTCGGAGGACATCGTGGCGTTCCTGCGGCAAGAGGTCGCGCAGCAACTCGTTTGATGAGCTTCGCCGGCGTCGTCCTGTACGACAAGCCGCCTGGAGTCACCTCGCACGACGTCGTCGCGCGCGTCAGACGGTCGATCGGCGCGGGCATGAAAACCGGGCACGCGGGGACGCTCGACCCCTTCGCCACCGGGCTGCTCCTGGTGCTGATCGGCCGTGCCACGCGGCTGCAGCGGTTCCTGATGGCGCTGCCGAAGACCTACGCGGCGACGGCGCGCTTCGGAGCGGTGTCGAGCACGGGCGACCCGGAGGGCGAGATCGCGATCACCGGCTCGGTCCCCACCGGCGAGCTGGCGCTCCCGGCCGGACGCATGCGCCAGCGGCCGCATCGCTACTCGGCGGTCAAGCTGGGCGGTCGTCGCGCATACTCGCTCGCTCGTGCCGGGGTGTCGTTCGAGCTCGAGGAGCGCGAGATCGAGGTCTACCGCTTCGAGGAGCTCGAGCACACCGGCGACCGCCGTCGCTACCTGATCGAATGCTCGTCCGGCACCTACGTCCGCAGCCTGATCGCCGACTTGGGCGACGCCTACTGCGAGCGACTGCGGCGCACGCGGATCGGGCCGTTCGACGTCGCTCATGCCGATCCCGAGCGTGCGCTGGCGCTCGAGGAGGCGCTCACGTTCATGCCCGAGGTGCGGCTCGATTCCGAGCCGGCCAGGCGCGCCGGCCACGGCACGCCGGTCCCGGCGCCAGAGGCTGTGCTCGCTGCGAACGTGCCGGTGCGTCTCACCGACGCCCACGGGCTGATTGCGATCGCCGAACCTGATCCCAGCCGCGAGTGGCTGAAGCCCGTGCTCGGGCTGCGGGGTTGACTCTTCGCCCCGTCGCCCGCGAAGCCCGCGGCCCGGAGGCGCGAGTCCCTAGGCTTCCGCGCCGATGCGCACGACGACGCTCTGGGAGCTCGAGCCGCGCCCGCGGAAGGTTGCCGTGGGAGAGTTTGACGGGGTCCACCTCGGCCACCGCGAGGTCATCCGCGGCAGCGACACCGTGCTCACGTTCGAGCCGCACCCGCTCCGCGTGGTGAAGCCCGAGGCAGCGCCGAAGCTCCTGACCAGCCTCGAGGCGAAGGCCGAACTGATCGCCCAACTCGGGGTGCGCGAGCTCGTGGTGATCCCGTTCGACGACGGCTTCGCCCAACAGACCGCGCAGGAGTTCATCGACCACGTGCTGGTCGAGCGCATCGGCGCCACCCACGTCTCGGTGGGGGAGAACTTCCGCTTCGGTCATGGCGCCGCGGGCGATACGGCACGGCTCGAGTCGGACCCGCGCTTCGCGACCCGGGTCGTGCCGTTGGTCGAGGTCGACGGAGAGATCGTCTCCTCCTCGCACATCCGCGCGCTCGTGCAGGCGGGAGAAGTCGAGGCGGCGGCGAGGTTCCTGGGCGCGCCCTTTCAGATGCGAGGCGAAGTCGTGACCGGAGACCGCCGCGGCCGCACGCTGGGTTATCCCACCGCCAACATCGTCCCCGACGAGGCGCTCGTGTGTCCAGGCCATGGCGTCTACGCGGCGCGTGCCAACGGCGACTGCGCCGCCGTCAACGTAGGCGTGCGCCCTACGTTCGGCACGGGGCGCGCGGTGCTGGTCGAGGCGTTTCTGCTCGACCGCGACGTGGATCTCTACGGTCAGACGCTTCGCGTCGACTTTCTGGCCCGGCTGCGCGGTGAGCGGAGGTTCGCCTCGGTCGACGCCCTGATCGACCAGATGGACGAGGACGTGCGGCACACGCGGACCCTGTGCGGCTGAACACTGGTGCACCGTCCCGGCAACGAGTCGCGCTCTGCTAGCCTCACCCGCCGCATGACCCTGACTCAGGAACGCAAGCGAGAGCTGGTCGATCGATTCGGCGAGAGCTCCGCCGACACCGGCAAGGCCGAGGTCCAGATCGCCCTGCTGACCGCGCGCATCAACGATCTGACCCAGCATCTGCGCGTGCACGCCAAGGACCACCATTCCCGGCGTGGACTGCTGATGCTGGTCGGCCGTCGCCGCCGATTCCTCAACTACCTGCAGCGGACCGATCTTGAGCGCTACCGCACGCTCGTGCGCGAGCTCGGTCTGCGCAAGTGACGGCCGAGCGCACCGACACCGTCATCGCTCCCGGCGCTCCCGCGCCGTCGTTCACGCTGCGTCGCGAGGACGGCGAGGCATTCACCCAATCCGACCTCCACGGACACACGACGGTGCTCGTCTTCTATCCGTTCGCGTTCAGCCCGGTCTGCACGGATCAATTGGGCCTCTACCACGAGGTGCTCGACGACTTCGCCGCTCGGGGAGCGACGCTGTACGGCGTCTCGTGCGACGCGAGCTATTCCCAAAAAGCCTTTCGGGAGAAGCTCGGGGTGAGCATCGAGCAGCTGTCGGACTTCGAGCCCAAAGGAGCCACCTGCCGGGCCTTCGGCGCCTACCACCCCGCCGGGTTTCCCCAGCGCGCACTCGTCATCGTCGGCCCCGACGGCGTCGTCAAGTGGAGCTATCAGGCCGCCTCGCCCGGTGATCTGCCCGGCGCGAACCTGATCTTCGACGGGCTCGATGCTTGACGTCGGCCGTGCGTGAGCTGCGCTCGGCGCCGGTTCCCGGCGTCGCCAACGAAGATCACGTACGCGGGCCGGACGACGCTCCGCTTCTCATCGAGTATGCCGATTTCGAGTGCCCATTCTGCGCGGCGCTCCACGTGCGCCTGAAGCAGAAACGGCTCCGGCGCGTTTTTCGGCACTTTCCGGTCAGAACGAGTCACCCGCGCGCGTGGCCGGCGGCCTGCGCGGCCGAGGCGGCGGCGCTGCAGAGCCGCTTCTGGGAGATGCACGATCTCCTATTCGCCGATCAGAGCCGGCTCGAAGATCCGCATCTGTGGTCACTCGCCGAGACGCTCGGGCTCGATCGCGATCGCTTCGAGGAGGACCGTCGCAGCGAACACGTGCTGGCCCGGGTGCGCCGGGACTTCGAGTCCGGGATCCGGGCGGGCGTGGTGACGACGCCGACCGTGTTCTCGAGCGCCGGCATGTTCGCCGGCCGCAGCGCTGCGGCCGCGATCGAGGAACTAGCTCGTTGAGAGGCTGACCGGCGCCGGCGTGGGGGCGGACGGCGCCGGCTCTTTCTGTCGTTCACCGGCCGCCGGCGCCGGCGCTACGTCGTCGAGGTCGTCCAGCGTCGGCACGCGTCCGCGCAGCGGCTCGCGGCTTGCGCACAACGCGGCCCGCACCAGGTCGAGGTGGCGCTGAACGATGCTCGGGTCGGCGTGCCCGAGCGCGCTTGCCGCCTCGCACACGCCCTTCAGCATCATCAGCAGATCGAGCGCACCGACGTCCCCGCGTACGATCCCCGCCGCCTGCGCGCGCGCCAGCAATTGCCCGAGCGTCGCCACCACCTCGGCGTGCGCCACCCGGATCTCCGGGTTGGACAGGAACGTGTCGGCCACGCCCTCGAACAGCGTCCGGTTGAGCTGCTGGGCGCCGACGATCTCGTCCAGGAAATCGAACAGCGCGGCTGCTGGATCCGGCGCCTCGGTCAGCGCCTCTCCGCGGCGGCAGGCTTCGTGCATCAGCTCGACGACGATCGCCGCGATCAGGTCCTCCTTGGTGGGGAAGTTGCGGAACAGCGTCCCGCGGCCAACGCCGGCGCGTTCGGCGATCTCGCCCACGCCGACCTCGACACCGCGCTCGCGGAAGAGCTCCTGCGCGGCGTCGAGCAGACGCTGGCGATTTCGCTGCGCATCTGCCCGACGCCGTCTCTCCTCTCCCGACATCTCACCCATATTCTCGGCTATTTCCGGTTCTCTTACACCGTTTGGGGGCCAGAGCTTGCGGCTTGGCTACGCCGCTGCCGGCGCCAGCTCGAGCGACAGCCGCTGCTCGTCGCGCCGGCGCACGAACACCGCGAGGATCAGCCCGCCGGCGGCCAGCATCGCTGCGGCAGCCCCGAACGCGACGTGGTAGCCGGACACTCGCGCCGCGAGGACCCCGGCGTCGCCGGCATGCAGGAGGCTCGCCGTCTGGCTGGCAGCCAGCGTCGAGAGGATCGCGAGCCCGAGCGAGCCGCCGACCTGCTGCGCCGTGTTGAACAGGCCGGAGGCGAGACCGGCATCCTCCTCGGCGACCCCGCCCGTACCAAGCAGCGTGATCGGCACGAAGGTCAGGCCCATGCCGATGCTCATGGGCAGAAGCCCGGTCAGCAGGTCGCCGGCGTAGCTCCCGTGGACCGGCAGCTGCGTGAGCACGACCATCCCCACCGTGGCCAGCGTGATCCCGGCCACGGCGACATTGCGCACCCCGACGCGGCGGATCATCTGCTGCGCGATGCCGGCGCCGACGACGATCCCCGCGGTCACCGGCAGGAACGCGAGCCCGGCCCGCAGCGGGCTGTAGCCGAGGATCTCCTGCACGTACAGCGAGGCGAAGAAGAACATTCCGAACATCCCCGAGGCGACCAGCAGCAGCACCACGTCGGCCGCGGCGAGAGTGCGGACGCGGAAAATGCTCAGCCGCACCAGCGGCGCCTTGCTGCGGCGCTCGATGCCCACGAACAGCGCGATCAGCGCCGCGCCGGCGAGCATCAGCCCGATCGTCCGCACCGAGCCCCAGCCGAACGACTGGGCCTTGACGATCGCGAAGACGAGGACGACGAGCCCGGCAGTCACGGTCACCGCGCCGGCGAGGTCGAACGTCCGGTGCTCGACATCGACTCGGCTCTCCGGGATGTAGCGGAAGGTGAGGATCAGCGCGGCCACGCCGACCGGCACGTTGACGATGAAGATCCACGGCCACGACGCGAGATCGGTGAGCACTCCGCCCAGAAGCAGTCCGACCGCGCCGCCGCCGGCAGCGATCGCGCTCCACACGCCGAGCGCTTTGGTCCGGTCTTCCTGGTCGGTGAAAGTCGTGGTGATGATCGACAGCGCGGCGGGGGAGACGAGCGCGCCGCCCAGACCCTGCAGACCCCGCCCGATGATCAGCATGCCCTCTGACTGCGCCAGCCCGTTCAGCAGGGAGGCGATCGAGAACAGCGCGACGCCGGCGGCGAACAATCGCTTGCGGCCGAGCAGGTCCGCCGCCCGGCCGCCCAGCAGCAGGAAGCCACCGAAGATCAGCGTGTAGGCGTTCACCACCCACTGCAGGTTCGCGGCCGAGAAGTGCAACCCACGCTGGATCGAAGGCAGGGCCACGTTGACCACCGTCGCGTCGAGCACGACCATGAACTGGGCCAAGCAGGCGATGACCAAGATCAGCCACCGGCTTGCCGGGCGGACTGAGAGCGTCGTTGGACGGATGGAAAGCTTCGAGGCTGTCATCGGATGCTCCTCGGGTGTAAACTGGACTCCACGGTCCGCTTACACTAGCAGAAGCGGACCGGGCGGTCCACTTAGCAGGGATGATTCGGCTCCTCAGGTCGGGTCGGCCAGACGGTCGGCCGGAGGCAATCGCCGTACCGTTCGTCCGCGCCGGCGGATTCCCGCGCTCACGAACAGCACGGCGATCTGAGTGACGTGGCGTTCAGTTCGTCAGCGCCGGAAACGTCGGCCGCCGGCTGGTTCCTGCTCGCCCGGCAACTGTCGCCGCTCGGCCGTGATCTCCCGCGCTTGCAGCCTGATGCCTCAGTGGCTACGGGGACGCAGAGCGTATCCGCCGTAACGCGGACGCGACGCGGCCGCCGGATCTGCGTGGTCGGTAGCTCGCGGAGCACGGCAACGTGATCATGCCGGTCGGCCACGCCGAGGTTCGCGCCGTCCTCCCGAACCAGCTCCGCGGCTGCGACGGTCTGGTCTTTCGCTCTTGCTGCACCAGCATTCCTGCCGGCAGACATTCGAGTGGTTAGAAGATCTGACACCTCGGGCTCGGCTCGAAGCGGACCTTGGACCGGGTTGACACGTTGCGCTCTGGGCTTATGCTTGATCAGGCCGTTGGTTGTGTCGCTTCGATCGTGTTCTGAGGACAACTCGTTCGCAGAGCGTGGAGAGGTGAGCACAAGCACTCAGCGGTCGCCATTGTTCACCGCTCGTGAGCAGCTCGGCGAGTGAGCCAAACGACCGACGGCATCACCCTATTCAACTTCTTCGAAGTGCCAGAGGGCGCCGATAAGCAGTTCGTCGCCGGCTGGGCGCGCGCGCGCGAGGTCATCGACGCTCGGGGTGGCTTTCGGTGGACTGCGCTGCACCAAAGCCTCCAACCACAGGCCGAGTTTCGCTATGTCAACGTCGCCGAGATCGCGTCGGTGGAGGCTTGGCAGGCCGCCGTGATGGATCCGGAATTCCCGCGTGAGCTCCCCGGCAGACCCCACCCAGGCCTCTATGAGCTGACCCGGGAGGACCCGATCGGAGAGGAAGTCGAGAGCGCGATCCTGATCAACCCGTTCGAGGTGGCCGAGGGCGCGGATGACGAGTTCCTCTCCGGCTGGGAGCGCGCCCGAGACTTCCTCCGCGAGCAGCCCGGCTACCTTGGCACCCGTTTACACCGCAACGTGTACTCGCCGGGCGAGTTCCGCTACGTGAACCGGGGTGCGTTCTCGACAGCCGAGGAATTCGGTCGGGCGATCTCCGATCCGGAGTTCCCAGGCCGGTCGATGCCCTACAAGGCCCACCCCATGCTGTACCAAATCGTGAGGCGCTGATGGCAGCCCGGCGGGCGGCGGAAGCGCTCGGCATCTGCTTCGCACAAGCCTGGCCGCCGACTGGGCTCCCCCCACGCGCGGCTGGAGGCGTCGGCTTACTCAGGCGGGTGCGTAGGGCCGCGGGCGTCACGGACGCGATGCGCTTGGCGCAGGAACAGAACGCCTTCACGCTCCGGGGCGATCGTGGCATCAGTCGTGGGAGTCGTCGTGGTGAGATCGTGGCCGACCAGGCGGCAACGATGATGTGGGCCAAGGCTCAGTGAAGCGGTCCGAGCGGCACGTATCGAGCTCGGCGCGCGACGGTACCCCGTGGGTCGTCTCCCGGGCTTCCTCACCAGGCGCCCAGGAGCTACGCCAGCTTCTAGCGCGAAACGGCCTCGAGCACCGGTGGCTTGATCCCGACGTGGATCCACTTGTCGAGATGCTTGACGCAGGCGAGAGGTTGGCCCGCCCACTTCCGCTTGTGCTGCTCCCCGACGGCACCCAGATCGAGCCGCCGGCTGAGTATCAGGACCCGCGCTTGGGTCTCGATGAGAGGGGCGCGCGCCGCTATCAGCTGACCTCGCGCTGGCGGGCGGAGGTAGCCGCCAGCTTCGGACTCCCGACCACGCCTCGGCGTGAGCAATACGACGTACTCATCGTTGGCGCCGGTCCCGCCGGGCTCACGGCAGCCGTTTACGCCGCCTCGGAAGGACTCAGCACGCTGGTGCTCGAGCGGATGGCGCCCGGCGGCCAGGCAGGCACGAGCGCGCGGATCGAGAACTATCCCGGCTTTCCGCAGGGGATAACCGGCGCCGAGCTGGCCGCCGGGGCGTATAAGCAGGCGGTGCGCTTTGGCGCGGAGGTCCTCATCGGCGTCGAGCTCCTGCGCGTCGCTCCTGAGCTGGAGACGGGCACCGCGCTGGTCGAGCTGATCAACGGCTCGCAGGTGCGATGCCGAACCGCGGTGGTCGCTCCTGGCGTGGCCTACCGCCGGCTCGATGCCCCCGGGGTGGAGGAGCTGATCGGTTGCGGCGTCCACTACGGCTCGGCGCCGGCCGAAGCCGTCCGCTATCACGGTGGCGACGTCGCGCTGGTTGGCGCTGCCAATTCGGCGGGCCAGGCCGCCCTTCACATCGCCACGCACGCCCGCAAGGTGACGCTCCTAGTCAGGGGATCGTCGCTTGAGAAGAGCATGTCCCGCTACCTCGTCGACCGCATCCACAACTGTGACGCCATCGACGTCGTTCTCAACGCTCGTGTCGTTCGCGCGGAGGGCACCGACCACCTCGAGGCGCTGATCATCGCCGACTCCGCGGCCGAAACCGGGACGTGCGTGGAGGTGGACGCTCTGTTCGTGCTCATCGGCGGAGTACCGCTGACCGCGGGCGTGGCGGGATGGCTCCGTCGCGATGCCAATGGGTTCCTAATGACTGGCCGCGACATACTCGAGCCAGACGAGCGAAGCTGGTGGCCGCTGGAGCGCGATCCGTACCCGCTCGAGTCGAGCCAACCCGGCGTCTTCATCGCCGGCGACGTCCGCCACGGGTCGATCAAGCGAGTGGCATCCGCGGTCGGCGACGGCGCCATGGCCGTCCAGCTGATTCACACATACCTCGCCAGTCCGCAGCCGTCGGTGAGCGGTGAACCTCCGCCGGCTGAGCAGAACATCCTGGCATTGGCGGAGCCGCCAGACAGCGAATGAGACGAAACCCGAACTACGACCAGTATCTGACCACGGCTACGCAGCTGCAACGGTGGCGAGACTTTCTCAGCCATGTGACCGCTTACGTCGTCGTGAACGCGCTTTTCATCGCGCTTTGGGCCAAGCGCGGCAGAGGCTTCTTTTGGCCGGCATACCCGCTCATCGGCTGGGGACTCGGCCTCAGCTTCCAGCACTTCAACGAAGTCATCCGCGGGCCGATCACCGAAGACCAGGTCGAAAGACGGCTGAATCCTGAATCGCCGTCGACCTGACGCGATCGAGCCGAATGAAGACAGTACGCGCCCAACAGCCAGAGACTCTGCAACGAGAGCTGCTTGACGCTGCGTGCAGCCGCTGTTCCGGTTCACCGCCGTCTCGGTGCGCCTCGGATGAGCGGCGATGAGCGCAACCTCGAGCGGCCCCGGATTGAGGATGGAGCGAGAGGCCTGCTTGAACCGCGTCTCACCAAACCGGACAGATCAAGATCGTCGCTGCGCGAGGCAGAGAGCACTCACGGCTCATCGACCACAGGGCAGCCTTGCGCTGTATCGGCGAGCAGGGGGGCTTCGATCGCGTCATCGGCAATCTGAGCCACCGCCGGCCTGTCATTGAGCCGGTGCGACGCACCGGCGTGTCGTATCGCGCACCGAAGGGTGCTCGCCGACGAACACGGCGATCTGGGCTGCAAGCGACTTGCAGTTCAGCGCCGCGACCACTGCGCGCTCGGCGCGCCACCGCAACCTGATAGCGACCCCCGCACCGGCCTCCTCGCACGGCCACGGCGCGCGGCTCAGCCGTCCGACCGCCCGCTACCATCAAACTGTTCGGAACGAAAAGAAGAGAAACGAAGCACTCCGCCGACCGAAGGGCGGAGCGGAAGGGAATTGAATATGTCTGACGCCGTTTCGCGCGTGTCCGTCGAGGTCGCGAACCGGGAGATCTCGTTCGAGACCGGCAAGCTGGCCAAGCAGGCCTCCGGCGCCGTGGTGGTGCGCGCGGGCGACACGATGGTCCTGTGTACCGCGACCGCGGGGAACCTCCGCGAGGTCGATTTCCTGCCCCTCACAGTAGATGTCGAGGAGCGGATGTACGCGGCCGGGAAGATCCCCGGTTCATTTTTCAAGCGCGAGGGTCGCGCGGGGGAGAAGGCGACGCTCACGGCGCGCCTGATCGATCGGCCGATCCGGCCGCTGTTCCCGAAGGGCTGGCGGTACGAGACGCAGCTCGTGGCGCTGCCGATCTCGGTCGACCACATCAACCCGTACGACGTGCTGGCGATGAACGGCGCCTCCGCGGCGCTGATGGTCTCGCAGATTCCGTTCCCGGCGCCGGTCGGCGCGGTGCGGATCGGCAAGGTCGACGGGAACTTCGTGGTCAACCCGGAGGAGGAGCAGCTCACCGACGCCACCGAGCTCGATCTCATCGTCGCCGGAACCGAGGACGCGATCTTGATGGTCGAGGCGGGCGCGGGCGAGATCCCGGAGGCGGAGATCCTCGACGCCCTGGACATCGCGCACGAAGAGATCAAGAAGCTTTGCCGCACCCAGCTGCAGCTGGCCGAGCAGGCGGGCAAGTCGAAGCTCGAGGTCGAGGCCCCGAAGGTCCACCCCGAGCTGCTGGAGCAGATCAAGGCCTCCCACGGCGAGGCGCTTGACGCCGCGACCCAGGTCGAGGACAAGCTCGAGCGCCAGGACGCCTGCAAGGCGGTCGAAGAGCAGGTGATCACCCAGTACGCCGGAGACCCGGAGGCGGACACCTACTCGGAGTACCGGACCAACGCCCAGCGCGCGTTCGACCAGCTCGAGAAGACGTTGATCCGCGAGCGGATCGCCGTGCACAAGAAGCGCCCAGACGGCCGTAGCTCGGAGGAGATCCGGCCACTGTCGATCGAAGTCGGCGTCTCGCCGCGCGCGCATGGCTCGGCGCTGTTCACCCGCGGCCAGACTCAGGCGTTGTCCGTGGTCGCGCTTGGCACCACGCGCGAGGAGATGCGCCTCGACACGCTAGGGCTGGAGACGGCCAAGCGCTACTTCCACCACTACAACTTCCCGCCCTTCAGTGTCGGGGAGGCTGGCTTCATGCGCGGCCCCAAGCGCCGCGACATCGGCCATGGTGCCCTGGCGGAACGCGCGCTCGTGCCGATGATCCCGACTCAGGAGGAGTTTCCGTACACGATCCGTGTCGTGTCGGACATCCTCGAGTCGAACGGCTCGTCCTCGATGGCGTCGGTGTGTGGCTCAACGCTCAGCCTGATGGACGCTGGGGTGCCGATTCAGGCTCCGGTCGCGGGCATCGCGATGGGCCTGATCAAGGAGGGCGATGACTACATCATCCTCACCGACATCGCGGGGGTCGAGGATCACCTTGGCGACATGGACTTCAAGGTCGCCGGCACCGAGCGCGGCATCACCGCCCTGCAGATGGACATCAAGATCACCGGCGTCACGTTCGAGATCCTGCGCGACGCCCTGGCTCAGGCGCGGACCGCGCGGCAGTACATCCTGGGCGAGATGGCCAACGTCATCGCCTCGCCGCGGACCGAGCTCTCCAAGCACGCCCCGCGGATCTCGACGATCCAGATCGATCCCGAGAAGATCGGGCTGCTGATCGGCAAGGGCGGAGAGACGATCCGCGCCCTGCAAGAGGAGTTCGAGTCGCAGATCGACGTCAACGACGAAGGTCAGGTGCTCGTCTACGCCTCCGACGGCGAGCGCGGCGACGCGCTGGTCGACCGGATCCGGGCGATGACCAAGGAGGTCGAGGTCGGAGACGAGTTCACCGGCAAGGTGGTCAAGACGACCAACTTCGGCGCCTTCATCGAGCTCTCCAAGGGCACCGACGGGCTGCTTCACATCTCGAACGTCGCTCCGGGCCGGCGCATTGGGACGGTCGAGGAAGTGCTCAACAAGGGCGACGAGCTCAGCGTGCGGGTGGTCGAGGTCGACCGTGAGCGCGGTCGCATCGGTCTCCGGCTCGCGAGTGACCCCGAGGTGGTCGGGAAGAGTGTCGAGGAGCTGAGCTCGGTCGGCAGCGGCGACAACGGACCCGGTTCGCGTGGCGGACGCGAGCGCGGCGGACGCGACGGCCGCGAGCGCGGACGGGATCGTGGTCCGCGCGATCGCGATCGTGGTCGCGACGGCGGACGCGATGGCGCCCGCGACGGCGACCGCGATGGCGGGCGGATCCGAGACCGCGATCCCGATCGTCCGCGCTCCTAGCCCGACCGAGCACCCGCAACCAACGCAGTGACGCAACAGCACCGTCTGACGACGCTGCCCTCCGGCGTCCGCATCGCAACGGAGGCGATGCCGGCCGTCCGCTCGGTGGCGCTCGGCTTCTGGATCGGCACCGGCTCGCGCTTCGAGCGCGAGTCGGAGGCCGGACTCTCGCACCTGCTCGAGCACCTGCTGTTCAAGGGCTCGGCCAAGTACGGCTCGCTCGAGATCGACCAGATCTTCGATGGCATGGGCGCCGAGCTGAACGCCGGGACGGGCAAGGAGACAACCTCGGTGTACGCGCGCGTGATCGACCAGCACGTGCCGGAGGCGATCGACGTAATGGCCGACATGGTCTTCCGCCCAGCCCTCGAGGACGTCGATTCCGAGCGTGCGGTGATCCTCGAGGAGATCGCGATGTACGAGGACGACCCTCAGGAGAAGGTGTTCGACGTGCTCGGTGAGGCCGTGTTCGGCGATCACCCGCTCGGGCGCGCGATCATCGGCCGTGCACCGGTCATCGCGCAGACGCCGGTGCCGGAGATCGCCGGCTTTCACGCCGCCCGCTACGTCCCGGCGAACATCGTCATCGCCGCGGCGGGCGCGGTTGATCACGACTCCTTTGCGGCGCTCGTGGCCGATCGAGTGGAGCCGAACGTGACGCCGTCGGTGGCGCTGCCAGACCCCGCGCCGGCGACGGCGGCGCGCCAACGCCGGTTCGAGCGCAAGGACACCGAGCAGTACCACGTGTGCGTCGGCGGCTCGGGCCTGTCCCGGCACGACGATCGCCGCTTCGCACTGCGCGTACTCGACACGATCTTCGGCGGCACCTCCTCATCGCGCCTCTTCCAGGAGGTGCGCGAGCGCCGTGGCCTCGCGTACGCCGTGTACTCGTTCACCAGCGCCTACCAGGACACGGGCCAGGTGGGGATCTATCTCGGGACCCGCACCGACAGCCTGAGCGAAGCCATGAGCATCGTGGCCGACGAGGTTGTGCGCCTGCGCTCGCAACCCGCCAGCGGGGAGGAGCTGGTGCGGGCCAAGGAGAACCTCAAAGGACGTGTGGTGCTGGCCCTCGAGTCCACCATCGCCCGCATGAACCGTCTCGGCTCGGAGGTCCTGGCCGAGGCGCCGCTGTTGTCGCTCGACGAGGTCACGGAAAGGATCGACGCCGTCACGCTCAACGACATCGGCGAGCTTGCCGCCGAGCTGTGGGCGCCCGAGCAGATCGCCGTGGCCGGGATTGGGCCCGACGAGGCCACGTTCGATCGTGCCGTGGAATCTCTTGGAGCCACGGCCGTGGGCCCGGTGGCTCAGTGATCAGCGTCGCCGTGGCCGGAGCCGCCGGACGGATGGGGGCCACCGTGTGCCGGGCGGTGGAGGGGGCGGAG
>JAFAZV010000180.1 GCA_019239445.1 Solirubrobacterales bacterium | reverse complement strand
TGGGTCGCCGCGACAGCGTTGTACTCGCCACCAAGTTCGTGTCACAGATGAGCCAGGACACGAACCAGCGCGGCGCATCGCCCCGGTGGATCAAGCAAGAGGTCGAGAACAGCTTGCGCCGGCTCGGAACCGACTACATCGACCTCTACCAGATCCACCGCCCCGAGGCTGACACCGACATCGACGAAACGCTGGGTGCGCTCACCGACCTCGTGCGCGCGGGCAAGGTTCGCTACATCGGCTCCTCGACGTTCCCGGCCAGTCAGATCGTCGAGGCACAGTGGGTCGCGCAGCAGCGCGGACGCGACCGGTTCGTGTGCGAGCAGCCGCCGTACTCGTTGCTGGTACGCGGAATCGAAGTCGACGTGCTGCCGACAGCGCGGCGCTACGGCATGGGAGTTATCCCGTGGAGCCCGCTCGCCGGCGGCTGGCTGACCGGCCGCTACCGCAAGGACGCCGAGCTGCCCAGCTCACGTCGGGCCGAGCGGCTCCCGAGTCGCTACGACATGTCGATCCCGGGCAACCAGCGCAAGCTCGAGGCCGCCGACGCGCTGGCCACGCTGGCCGAAGACGCCGGGATGACGCTGATCGAGCTCGCCCTGGCGTTCGTGATCCGTCACCCCGCCGTGACCGCGGCGATCATCGGTCCGCGGACGATGGAGCACCTCGAATCCCAGCTCACCGCAGCCGACGTGACGCTGTCTGACGACGTGCTCGACCGCATCGACGAGATCGTGCCCCCAGGCGTGAACGTAAATCCGCAAGACCAGGGCTGGGAGAACCCCGCGCTGCGACCCGCTGCGCGCCGGCGCTGAGGGGGCTGCGCGGGCCGGCCGGCGGTTAGCCGGCCGCGCTCTGCGCCAGCACCTCGCGCGCCACTCTTTGGAGCCGGCGCAGGTAGTCGAGGTGGGCGTTCCAGCCGACGTCCTCGTCCGCCAGCTCCCCTGCCAGCCGGGCGGTGTCGTCGTGCGCGTCAATCAGCTCGTAGACCAGCTCCTGGAGCTGGTTGGTGCCGGCGGCTGATTTCGTGTCTCTCATGAGCGAGCACTTAGCTCCGCGCTGATGACTTCGGTCCCATGTTATGTCGGCCACCGGCGGCAAGGTGAAAGGCAGTGGCTGTTCATCTCCGTTCCCAGACTCCTTGGGTCCCAAACGTGATCCGTACATACCAACAACGGCCTGAGGCGCCTCGCGCTGACGCTGGCCCGGCGCCGTCGTGCACCGACCCAGCTACGCTCGCCCACGGCCGCTCGGGAGGCGCCAAGACGACGAATCATCCAGCCCCTGGAGGGAGCCATGCTCGAACGATGCCCAACCTGCGGCAAGACGATCGGAACCCTGATGGAATCGCATCCGGATAAGCCCGGAGTGATCGAGATCCTCTCAGGCGAGACCGGCGACGCCTACCGGATCGCGGTGACGATCGCGCTGTGCGTGATCGTCGCGCTGGCGATCGTCGCGACCGAAGTGCTGTTCAGGTGATCGAGCGCTGCGCTTGGCGCTCGGCGATCAGCGCCAAGCGCTCGAGCACGTCGTAGTAGCGCGTCGGAGCCAGCCGCGCCAGCGTTTCGAACACGTAGGCGTCGCGGCCGATGAGGATCCGGCTTCGTCCGGCCTTGACGCCGCGGTGGATGATCTCCGCGGCGCGCTCGGGCGTCGTCTGGGCGATCGCCTCGAACTCCGCCACGGCTTGTTCCTTGGTGATGTTGCGGCGCATGGGATCGCTGTGGAAGCGGGAGTTGCGCGCGATGTTCGTCTTGACTCCGCCCGGGTGAACGGTCACCGCGCTCACGCCACTGCCGCGCAGCTCCTGCCGAAGCGATTCGGTGAAGCCTCGGACGGCGAACTTCGACGCGCAGTACGCGCTCTGGGCCGGGATCCCGACCAGTCCGAACACGCTCGAGGTGTTCACGATCACCCCCGAGTCCTGGCGCTCGAGGATCGGCAAGAAGGCGCGGACGCCGTTGACGACGCCGTGGAAGTTGACGCTCCAGACCCACTCGTCGTCCTCGACGGCGCCCTCGGCGATCGTCTGCGCCACCGCAACGCCGGCATTGTTGAACACCATGCCGAGGGGCGCCGGCGCCCAGTCGGCGACTTCCGCCGCGAACGCGAGCTGGGCCTGGCGATCGCGCACGTCGACACGCCGAGCGAGCACCGGGGTCGAGAGCGAACGTGCGGTCTGCTCGAGTCCATCCTCGTCCTGGTCGATGATCGCCATCGGGCAGCCGTGAGCGGATAGGCGCTGCGCTACCGCGCGCCCGATTCCCGAGCCGGCCCCGGAGACGAACGCCGTCCGGCCATCGACGGGAACGCGTACGCGCGGCACGCGTGCTTAGGCAGCCACGGCCGCGGCGCCGGTGAGCGCCGCCGCGGTATTGGCATCGGCCGGAAAGAACGCCTCGATCGACAGCTCGGCGACAGTGATATCGACCGCGGTCCCGAACGTGGTCAGGGTGCTGAAGAAGGCAAGCTCGTCTCCGTCCGCTCGCTTCAGTCTCAGCTGCACCATCACGTCCCCGGAAGGCGCGAGCGGCCCAGCGAAGTCGGGTCCCGGATAGCTGCTGACCTCGTCGCGGAGGTCTCGCAGCGCCTCGTCTGCGGTCAGCGCGATCTGACGGTCGAGGCGTTCGAGGAGGTGCGCGCGCCATTCGCCCAGGTTGAGGATCCGTGGCGCCAGCCCGTCTGGGTGCAGCGCCAGGCGCACGCAGTTGACCGGCGGCTGTAGCAGCCACTCCGCCACGCCTTCGAGCAGCGGGTCGAGCGCGCTGTTCGACGCGACCAGCGTCCAGCCGCGGTCGACGGCTATGGCCGGGTAGGGCTCGTGGCCGGCGAGGACGTGCCCGAGCGCGTCGCGGACCGGCGCGAGCTCGGGGTCGTCTAGCGCGCGGGCGCCGAAGTGGGGCGCATATCCAGCCGCAAGCAGCAACTGGTTTCGCTCGCGCAGCGGCACCTCGAGCTGCTCAGCGAGGTGCAGCACCATGTCTGCGCTGGGCTTCGAGCGTCCGGTCTCCACGAAGCTCAGGTGTCGCGCCGAGATGCCGGCGTCGAGGGCCAGGCCGAGCTGGCTCAGGTGACGCCGCCGGCGCCAGTCACGGAGCATCGGGCCGACGCGGGATTGGCTCATCCAGGGAAGCCTATCCACGTTCATGCTGTCCTCGCCGGCGCGGGAAGCAACCGCGTAAGGGCGGAGACCGCGATGAGAATGACCGCGAGCGTGCCGAGGCTCAGCTGGAAAGCGGTAGCGAGGCCCGAGGAGACGGCGCCGAAGTAAACAACGCCGATGATCGCCACGCCAAGCGCGTTGCCGACGTTCTGCATGGTGGAGAGAACGCCCGAGGCCGCCCCCGCGTACTCAGGAGACGCCGCCGACATGATGATCGTCGCCAGTGGGGCGATGACGAAGCCCATGCCGGCGCCGATGAGCAGCAGGCCCGGAACCAGCGCCGCCACCGATCCACCGGTGCCCACATCGGACACCGCGAGCAGCAGGAGCCCGTGCCCAGCGGCGAGGATCAGCGCGCCTTCGGCCAGGAGCTTGCGGCCATGGCGCTGCGCCAGCACCGGCGCGACCATCGAAGCCGCCATGTATGCCGCCGCAAGGATCGTGAACACGAGCCCGGCGTCGAGCGCGCTCAGCCCTCGACCCTGTTGGAGGTAAAGCGCGAGCACGAGGAAGAAGGACGCTTGTCCGCACCAGAAGGCGAACTGGGTGATGAGGCCGGCGGTGAACGCCCGCTGTGAAAACAGGCTGAGCTCGAGCAGCGGGGAGCCTCCACGCCCGGCGAGGCGCCGCTGATGCAACACGAACAGCGCCAGCAGCGCCGGGCCGAGCGCGAGCGAGATCCACGTCCAGGCCGGCCAGCCGTGCTGGCGACCCTCGACGAGCGGGAGCAGGATCGCTGTCAGTCCCGCGGTCAGCAGCAGCGAGCCCGCGAGATCGAGGCCTCCTGCCCGCGCCAGCCGCGACTCACCGACCAGCCGGGGGGCGAGCACGAGCGCGACCACGCCGATGGGAACATTGATCAAGAAGCAGCTTCGCCAGCCGAGTCCGGCGATGTCGGCCTGGACGAGGACGCCACCGATGAGCTGACCGCCGACCGCGGCGAGGCCCAGGCTCAGCCCGTAGGCGGTCATCGCCCGCGTGCGATCCTCGCCGTCGTAGAGCACCCCGATGATCGAGAGGACGTTGGTCATCAGCAGCGCCCCGGCGACGCCCTGGAGCAGGCGGGCGACGATGAGCATCTCGGGGCCGCTTGCCGCACCGCAGGCGGCGGAGCTGGCGGTGAACAGCCCAAGTCCGAGCGAGAAGGCGCGGCGGCGGCCGATGCGGTCTCCGAGCCGCCCGGCGGTCAGGAGGAAAACCGCGGAGGTGAGCGCGTAGCCGGCGGCCACCCATTCGAGCGCCCCGTCCGAGGCGTGCAGGTCGAGCTGCATGGATGGCAGCGCCACATTGACGATGAAGAAGTCCAGCACGACCATGAACGTCCCGGACAGCAAGACTGGCAGTGCCGCCCAGCGGGCGGCGCGAGGGAAAGTGGTTGTAGAGGTCATGCCGGCACCGTGCCAGCGACGGTGCGGCGCGTCGATTACCTCTCAGGTAACGGCGGTGTGGGCTTGGTTGGCCACCTCCGAAGGGGAGGCGGCCTCAACGGCGGTGGGTGCCGTCAATCGCCAAATCGCGAGAAAGCAAGCGGCGTCGGCGCCGCTTCCTCGCGTTCTGGCGAAGATTCAGCCATTTCGCGCGAAAACACCGGGGGTGAGGAGGCGCTTTCGCACGTTTTGGCGGCCGGCGCGGAGCCGGAGGTTGCGCCTAAGCGCGGAGCTGAGATTCCGAGCCTAGGTGTCTCGCTCGAGATCGGCGACTTCCTGCGACTTACGGTCAGCGCGCTCCTGTTCGCGAGCCAGTTCTTCCTTGGCCTCGCCTTTGCGCTCCTCCTTGCGTCCTTCCTGCCGCAGCGACGCATCGTCGACGATATCGCCCGCCGCCTTCTTGACCCGGCCGGTGACCTTGTCCGTGATGTCCATCGGTGCCTCCTGTGTTGCGGACCTGCGTCGGGGCTACCCGAAATCGCCGATTAGCAATGGTGCTCGTGGCGTGCATCTGATATATCACCAGCATGGGTGTAAGCACCAACGGTCAAACGCGCGCGAAGACGGTGATCATCGGCGCCGGCATCGTCGGCAACAGCGTCGCCTACCACCTGGCGCGGCTCGGCGAGACCGACATCACGCTGGTCGATAAGGGGCCGATGCCCAACCCCGGGGGCTCGACCGGGCACGCGTCGAACTTCATCTTCCCGGTCGACCACTCGAAGGAGATGACCGCGCTGACGCTCGAGAGCATGCGCCAGTACAAGGACATGGGCGTGTTCATCGAAAGTGGCGGGATCGAGATCGCGCGAGGCGAGGCACGCATGCAGGAGCTGGCGCGGAGGATGGGCTCGGCGAAGGCGTGGGGGATCGAGCCGGTGTCGCTGCTGGGCCCCGAAGAAATCAAGGAGCTCGTCCCGTACATCAATGAGAAGCTGATTCTTGGCGGGTTCCACACGCCGGGTGCGGGCGTCGTGGACTCACTGCGGGCGGGGACGATCATGCGCGAGCGCGCGCAGGAAGCGGGCCTGACCGTCATGGCAAACACCGAGGTCCTCGGCATCGAGACCACGAACGGCCGAATCAAGACGCTGCGCACGAGCCGGGGCGACATCGACACCGAGCGGATCGTGATCGCCTGCGGCGCCTGGAGCCCGCGGCTGGCGCGGATGGCGGGAGCGTCGGTGCCGCTCACGCCGATGGTGCATCAGATGATCGACATCGGGCCGGCGCCGCGCTTCGCGGACGCCAAGGGGATGATCGAGTTTCCGATCGTCCGCGACATGGACACGAACATGTACGAGCGCCAGGAGGGCACCGGCCTCGAGATCGGGTCCTATGCACACCGCCCGATCACGCTCGATGCCGACGAGATCCCCAGCATCGAGGAGTCGGCGCTGACGCCGACCGAGCTGCCGTTCACCCAAGATGACTTCGATCCGCAGATGGAGATCGCGCTCGAGCTCATGCCGGAGATCGTCGGCGATGAGTCGGTTGGGGTGAAGTACGCGATCAATGGCGTGCTGTCGGTGACCTATGACGGAATGCCGTTGCTGGGCGAGATGCCGGAGACGAAGGGACTGTGGTCGGCGGCGGCAATCTGGATCAAGGAAGGGCCCGGCGCGGGCAAGACGGTGGCGGAGCTGATCGTGCACGGCGAGTCGGAGATCGACGTCTTCGAGTCCAACGTCGCACGCGCCTATTCGTGTCAGCGGACGAAGGCGCACACCGTTTCGCGCGCGTCCGAGGGCTTCAACAAGATGTACGGGATCGTCCATCCCGGCGAGCAGTGGGAGTCCAACCGCGGCGTCCGGCTGTCTCCTTTCTACGCGCGCGAGCGCGAGCTGCAGGCCGTCTTCTATGAGACCGCATGCTGGGAGCGCCCGCATTGGTATGAGTCCAACGCGCCGCTGCTCGAGGAGTACGGCGGGCGCATCAACGACCGCGAGGCGGAGTGGGATCGCCGCTGGTGGTCGCCGATCATCAACGCCGAGCACCTCGCGATGCGCGACCGCGCGGCGATGATCGATCTCACCGCGTTCACGATCTTCGACGTCACCGGGCCCGGGGCCATCGATGCGGTGCAGCGGCTCGCCATGCGCCAGATGGACGTGCCAAGCGGCCGGGTCGTCTATACGCCGATCCTCACCTCGAGCGGCGGCTTCAAGCAGGACCTGACGATCATGCGCCTGGACGACGACGAGTTCCGCGTCGTCACAGGTGGCGCGTATGGGATGTCGGATCTGAAGTGGTTCAAGGACCACATGCCACCGGACGGCAGCGCGCAGGTCACCGACCTCACGAGCTCGTGGTGCACGCTCGGGCTGTGGGGACCCAAGGCACGTGAGATCCTCGGCAGCACGACGAGCGACGACGTCTCGCACGACGGCCTGCCGTTCGCGCGTTGCAAGCAGATCGAGGTGGGGCCGCTGCGCGTCCTGGCGTCGCGGATCTCCTACGTCGGCGATCTCGGCTGGGAGCTCTACGTCCCGTTTGAAGAGGGCCAGAAGCTGTGGGACATCATCGCCGAGGCCGGCGCACCGCACGGCATCGTTCCGGCCGGGATCGGCGTGTACGGGACCACTGGGCGGCTCGAGAAGTGCTATCGCGCCTACGGCGCCGAGCTCGAGGGCGACTTCAACGTCGTCGAGGCCGGTATGGCGTGGGGGAAGGTCAAGGAGGCGGACTTCATCGGCAAGCAAGCGCACGTCCGCCACCGCGAGGAAGAGCCGGCGGCGCTCATGTGCGCGCTGACCGTCGATGACCACACCTCCAAGTCCGGCGTCAGGCGCTACATGCTGGGCGGCGAGCCGATCACCACGCGCGACGGCGAGCCGCTGGTCGACCGCAAGGGGCGGCGCTCGTACGTGACCAGCGCCGGCGCCGGGCCGTCGCTCGGCAAGCACATTCTGATGAGCTACCTGCCCCCCGAGCACGCCAAGGTGGGAGAGCAGCTCGCCGTCGAGTACCTGAACGAGCGCTATCCGGTGACCGTTCACACGAATGACGCGACATCGCTGTTCGACCCCGGCAACGCGCGGGTGCGCTCGTGAACATCCTGGTATGCGTCAAGCGCGTGCCGCTGACCGGCGGCAAGATTGTCCTCACCGAGGACGAGCGCGCGATCCAGACCCGCCATCTCGGCTTCACGATCAGCCCGCACGAGGAGTGCGGGGTGGAGGAGGCGGTACGGCTGATCGAACAGCACGGCGGCACCTCGACCGTGCTCACCCTCGGACCGCCCGAAGCCGAGGAGCAGCTGCGCGACATGATGGCGATCGGGATCGACAGCGCCATCCATCTCCTCACCGACGGCAGCGAATGGGATCCGCAGGCGACCGCCCGAGCGATCGTCGCCACAGTCCAGGCGCAGAGCGAGCCCTACGACCTGATCCTGTTCGGCAACGAGTCCGCCGATGCCGGCAACTACCAGGTGCCAATCCGTGTCGCCCGAGCGCTCGGTCTGCCGTGCGTGACCGGGATCAAAGCCATCTCCGTCGAGGACGCGGCCCTGCGCTGCGAGCAGGAGGTCGCCGGCGGGCGCGATGTCTACGTCGTACCGATGCCGGCCGTAGTGAGCGTGAAAGAGGGCATCAACCTGCCGCGGTATCCGTCCGTGCCGGGTCGTCTACGCGCGAAGCGAAAGCCACTGAGCAGCGTCACACCCGATCGCGCCCAGGCCCAACTCGAGCTGGTGCGCCTGAAGCTGCCGGCGGGGAGCGGCAAACAGGTAGAGGTGCTCGGCGACGGGGCAGGCGCGGCGCCGGCGGTGGTCGACAAGCTGACCGAGATCGGGGTGCTGGCTTGAGCACGCTGGTGTTCGTCGAGGATCCGGCGGACGAGATCTCCCGCCAGGCGCTCGCGTTCGCGCGCCGGCTGAACGACGACGTGCAGCCGGTGGCGCTCTCGGGTGACGCTTATGCCCCGGCGGCGTGGGGGGAGGCGCTCGCGCAGGTAACACAGGAGCGAAGTGCGGGCGCTGTCGTCGGTCCGGGAACCGAGCGCGGCAACGAGGTGCTCGCGCACGCCGCGGCGATCCTCGACCAGCCGCTGGCCGCCAACTGCACGGCGCTCGAGCCGGGCGAGCCCGCCACCGTGACTCGAGTGCGCTGGGGTGGGAGCCTGCTCGAGGAGGCAGCTGTTCACGGCTCGCCCTTGATGCTCACGGTCGCGCCTCACGCTGTCACGGCGGACCCCGCCTCGACCAACGGAAACATCGAGGTCGTGGCGATAAACGCCGCGGATCCGATCTACGTACGGGAGCGCGTCAGTACGGCCACGGCCGGCGTCTCTTTGGCCGACGCCAAGGTCGTGGTCTCCGGCGGGCGCGGCGTCGGTTCAGCCGAGGGCTTCAGCGTGATCGAGGAGCTGGCCGAGCTGCTCGGTGGCGCAGTCGGCTGCTCGCGTGCGGTGACCAGCGCCGGGTGGCGCCCGCACAGCGACCAGGTAGGTCAGACGGGGACGAAAGTCGCGCCCGACATCTACATCGCGTGCGGGATCAGCGGCGCCACGCAGCACCTGGCCGGGTGCAAGGGGGCCAAGAAGCTGCTCGCGATCAACCCGGACGCCGAGGCCTCGATCTTCGCCAACGCCGACTACGCGGTGATCGGCGACCTGCACGAGGTCGTGCCGGCGATCTCGGCCGAGATCAGGAAGGCGACGGGCAGATAGCTTCGATCCTGGCCGCCGTCGCGCTGGCCGCGGCGATCGCGGTGAGCGCCACCCTGTTCGTCCGGCGCGTCGCCTTCCTGACCAAGTTGGTTCTGTCTGGCCAGCCCGCCGATCGTCGGGGACACGCGGGACGACGAGCTCGCAACGAGGCCACGATCGTGCTCGGGCAGCGCAAGCTGCTACAGCGGCTGGCTCCGGGGCTGATGCACGCGTTCATCTTCTGGGGCTTCCTCGTACTGCTGCCGACCATCCTGATCGCCATGATCGGGATCGTCGACAAGCGCTCGACGCTGCCGTGGCTCGGGCACCAGGGCTGGTACGCGCTGCTCGTGGACCTGTTCGCGGTGCTGGTGCTGATCGGCGTGGCCGCGGCAGTGTGGATCCGCAAGGTGCAGCGCCCGCGGCGCTTCGA
>JAFAZV010000137.1 GCA_019239445.1 Solirubrobacterales bacterium | reverse complement strand
TTGATCGAGCCGCGGACGGCTTCCGCGACGCTGTGGCCCGGCGCGGTCCGGACACGTTCGGAATGTTCAGCTGCTCCAAGGCGACCAACGAAGTCAACTTCATCGCCCAGAAGTTCACCCGGTCGGTGATCGGCAGCAACAACATCGACTCATGTAACCGAACTTGACACGCACCTAGCGTCGTCGGTCTGGCGACGGTGTTCGGCGCTGGTGGCGGCACCAGCTCATATTTGGAAGTGCAGGACACGGACGTGATCCTGCTGTGGGGTTCCAACGCGCGCGAGGCCCATCCGATCTTCTTCCATCACGTGCTCAAGGCCCTGCACGCGGGAGCGCAACTGCATGTGATCGACCCGCGACGCACGACCTCGGCGCAGTGGGCCGATCGGTGGCTGGGCCTGAACGTCGGGACCGACATCGCCCTGGCCAACGCGATGGGACGCGAGATCATCCACGCCGGCCTGGTCAATCGCCCCTTCATCGAGCACGCGACCACAGGCTTCGAGGCCTACGCCGCCGCGGTCGAGCGCTACACGCTGGAGCACGCCGAGGACGTCACGGGTGTCCCCGCCGAGGCCATCCGCGAAGTGGCCCACGCCTATGCTCGCGCCGACCGCGCGCAGCTGTGCTGGACACTCGGGATCACCGAGCACCACAACGCCGTCGACAACGTGCTGGCGCTGATCAACCTGGCGCTGCTGTGCGGCCATGTGGGCCGCTACGGCAGCGGCCTGAACCCGTTGCGCGGCCAGAACAACGTCCAGGGTGGCGGCGACATGGGCGCGATCCCGAACCGCCTGCCCGGCTTTCAGGACATCGAGAATGATCCGGAGGCGTGCGAGCGCTTCGAGCGCGCCTGGGGCACTCCGATCAAGCGCACGTACGGCTGGCACATGAGCGAGATGCTGGCCGCCATGGGCCGCGGCGAGCTCACCGCCCTCTACGTGGTGGGGGAGAACCCGGTCCAGTCCGATGCCGATGCCCATCACGTCCGCCACCTGCTGGAAAGCCTGGACCACCTCGTCGTCCAGGACATCTTCCTCACTGCGACGGCTGAAATGGCCGATGTGGTGCTGCCCGCGGCGGCGAGCTGGTGCGAATCGGAAGGCACGGTCACCAACAGCGAGCGGCGAGTGCAGCGGGTTCGCGCTGCACTCAAACCGCCCGGCGAGGCGCGGGACGACCTGCAGATCATCTACGACCTGGCTCGGCGCCTCGGTCACGACTGGCGCTACGACTCTTCCGAGGACGTGTGGAACGAGCTGCGCTCGCTCGCGCCCAATCACGCCGGCATGAGCTATGCCCGCCTGGAGGAGCTCGGAGGGATCCAGTGGCCCTGCTTCTCGGAGGACCGTCTCGAGCCCTCCTACCTCCACGGGTTCCTGTGGGAGGACCCGCTGCCGCGCCCGCCGGTGCCGTTCAGCGTCGTCGAGGATGACCCGCCGGTCGATCAGCTCTCGGACGATTTCCCGCTGCTGCTCACGACCGGGCGACGACTCGACTCCTTCAACACTGGCGTGCAGACCGGCGGCTACACCTCGCCCCTGCGCCGGGAAGAGGAGCTCGAGCTATCGATCGCGGACGCCGAGGAGCTGGGGGTGAGCGACGGCCAGCGCGTCCGGATCAGCTCCCGCCGCGGCTCGGTGACGGCTCCGGCCCGCGTGCAACGATCGCTGCGGCGCGGGCTGGCCTTCATGACCCTGCACTTTCCGGAGGAGGTCGAGACCAACCTGCTGACGATCAACGCTACCGATCCGAAGTCCGGAACCGCCGAGTTCAAGGCGACCGCTATCCGGGTCGAGCCAGTCACCCAGGATGAGACGGACGGCCGCGCGGCGGCGAGCGAGCCGGTCGCGGCGGCCGGCGCCTGATGGACATCGTCCTTCACGATGTCGCGCCGAGCATCGGCGAGCGTGAGGCTATCGATGCCGTGCTCGGGCCCGCGGGCAGCGCGTGGGAAGGGGCCACGGAACCTCTGCCCGGCGACGAGCACCTAGCGCGCGGCGGCCACATGGCACGGGACCAGCGACACCTGCTGCTCCCGGTGCTTCATGCCGTGCACGCGTACGCGGGCTGGATCAGCCCGGGGGCGCTCAACTACATCTGCCAGCGGCTGACGATTCCGCCCTCGGACGCCTACGGCGTCGCCACCTTCTACGCGCTGTTCTCGCTCGAGCCCCAGCCGCCCGTGGTGGCGCACATCTGTACCGACGTCGCCTGCCTCGCCGGTGGCGCACCGGGGCTGTGCGCCGAGCTCGAGCAGCGCATCGGCCCTGCCGGCGGCCATCGCTCGAACGGCAACGCCATCTGGCTGGAGAGCCCCTGCCTCGGCTTGTGCGAGCGCGCCCCCGCGGCGCTCGTGACCGTCGCCGGCGAGCAACCCGCCGAGCACTCCGTTGCTCCCGCCGCCGCCGAGGCGCTCCTCGCCACCATGGCCGGTGCCGCCCCGCCGGATCAGCCGGCGCCAAAGGTCCCCCAGATGGGCCGCGAAGGGCTGCGTCTGCTGCGCCGCATCGGCGTCGTCGAACCCGCTTCGCTTGACAGCTATCGCGCCCACGGCGGCTACGACGCGTTGCGGGCGGCGTTCGACCTCGGCCCCGCCGGGGTGCTGCGCGAGGTGGCTGATTCCAAGTTGCTCGGCCGCGGCGGCGCGGCCTTTCCCACCGGCCGCAAGTGGGAGGCGGTGGCACGCAACCCGCGCCGACCGCACTATCTCGTCTGCAACGCCGACGAATCTGAGCCGGGAACGTTCAAGGACCGCATCATCCTCGAGCACGACCCGTTCCGGCTGATCGAGGCGATGACCATCGCCGGCTTTGCCACCAGCTGCGAACAGGGTTACATCTACCTCCGCGGCGAGTACCCGCTGGCCTGGGAGCGACTTGTCGAAGCGGTCGTCGATGCCCGCGCCCATGGCTATCTCGGCGCCGACATCCTCGGGTCGGGCTTCGATTTCGACCTCGAGCTGCGCAAGGGCGCCGGGGCTTACATCTGCGGCGAGGAGACCGCGCTGTTCAACTCCCTCGAGGGCTTTCGAGGAGAGCCGCGCAACAAGCCCCCGTTCCCGGTCGACTCGGGGCTGTTCGGGCGCCCGACGGTGGTCAACAACGTCGAGACGCTCATCAACATTCCGGACATCGTCGCCGAGGGCGGCCTCGCCTACGCGCAGCTCGGCACCGAGTCCTCGACCGGCACGCGCCTGTTCTGCATGTCGGGACAGATCGCTCGGCCCGGGCTCTATGAGGTGCCGTTTGGAACCCGGCTGAACGAGCTCATCGACCTCGCGGGCGGTGTGGCCGCGGGGCGGACGCTCCGTACCGTCCTGCTCGGCGGCGCCGCGGGACGCTTCCTCTCGCCGGACGAGCTCGACGTCGAGCTGTCGTTCGAGGCCACGCGCCAAGTAGGCACCACGATGGGCTCCGGAGTCGTCATGGTCGTCGATGACACCGTCGACCTGCCTGCGATCCTGCGCCGCATCGCCGCCTTCTTCCGGGACGAGTCGTGCGGTCAATGCGTGCCCTGCCGAGTCGGGACCGTCCGCCAGGAGGAGGCGCTCGCTCGCCTGGCCCACGGCCGCCCGCGTGGCTCGGTCGAGCAGGAGCTGGCGCTGCTCGACGAGATCACGGCGGCGATGCGCGACGCGTCGATCTGCGGGCTCGGGCAGACTGCCGCCGACGCGATCGAATCAGCGCTGAGAAAGCTGGAGGTGTTCTAGAAGATGAGCCGTGCCCGGAGGGCCGCCCCGCCACGGACGGTCGAGATCCAGCTCAACGACGAGCCGGTGCAGGCCCGGGAGGGGATGACGATCCTCCAGGTCGCCCAGCGGGAGGGCATCGAGATCCCGACGCTGTGCTGGGAGCGCACGCTGACGCCGATCAACGCCTGCCGCGTGTGCGTCGTGGAGATCAAGGGAGCACGCGTGCTGGCTCCGGCGTGCGCGCGCAAGGTCGAGGATGGAATGGAGATCCAAACCCATTCCGAGCGAGTACGCCACAGCCGCAAGATGGTGCTCGAGTTCCTCGCCTCCTCTGTCGATCTCTCGACGACGCCCAACGTGCAGCGCTGGATCGAGGAGTACGAGGCGCAGCCCGAGCGCTACGGCCCGCCCGCGCCTGCATTCGCCGAGGGCGAGCGCGACCGCCTGCGGACCGGCCACCACGAGACTCCCGACGGCACCCACGCCGCCACCGTGCACCAGCCGCCGAAGATCGACAACGAGCTCTACGTCCGCGATTACGCCAAGTGCATCCTCTGTTACAAGTGCGTCGAGGGCTGCGGCTCAGACTGGCAGAACACGTTTGCCATCGCCGTCGCCGGCCGCGGCTTCGACGCCCGCATCGCCACCGAGTTCGCAAACCCGCTGCCCGATTCCGCCTGCGTCTACTGCGGCAACTGCATCGCGGTCTGCCCCACCGGCGCGCTGATGTTCAAGAGCGAGTTCGACCACCGGCAGGCCGGCACCTGGGATGAGAGTCGCCAGACCGTCACGACGACCGTGTGCGGCTACTGCGGCGTCGGCTGCAACCTCGAGCTCCACGAGCAGGACAACGAGATCGTCAAGGTCACCTCGCCGCTCGATCACCCGATCACGCGCGGGAACCTGTGCGTCAAGGGCCGGTTCGGCTTCCAGCACGTCCAGAACCGAGACGAACCGGCTGAGGCCAGCGTCAACGGGGACTCACCCGCGACGACGCCGCCGCGCGACGGCGGCGACGGGACCCACCTCTGAAATGTTCTCCGCGGACGACGCCGAGGCGCGCGCCGGCACCGATGAGGGCTCCCGCACGACACCCGTTCACGGCGCGGACGGGTGGTCCTACCTCCCGTTCGAGCGCAACGAGGAGACCCGCGAGCACCACATCACGCTCATCCGAGACGAGGACGGCGAGACCGTCGAGATGACGCTGCCGTCCTTCGTCGAGCGCGGGGACGAGCTGGGCCAGATCGCGCTCCTCGTCATCCAGGCGCGCGAGCGCTGGCGCGACCTCAAGGGCCTCGGCGCCTAGTGCTTCCCGCCTGGCGCTCGTCCTCGACGCGTCAGCCGGTCAGCAGGCGCATCAATTGATCAACCGCCAGCGTTGCCTGCCGGCGCCGAGCTGCCGAGCGCTTGAGGTCGCGGCCCACTACGCGCATCAGCGTGTTCTGCAGCGAGGCGGGCGTGAACGTCAGCCCGACGAACACGAGGATCGCGTCGGAGACCTGGAAGGCGCGAATCCCGCGCGTGCCGCCGAGCTGCTGGAGCGCTCCAAAGGCGTCTTGCATCGCGGTCGAAGCCGCGGTCCGGCTCGGCATGCGCCCGCCCCCGCCCAGCTCCTCCTGCGCCACCAGCCGGACGAAGCTCGGGCGGCGCACGAGGAAGCGCAGGTACGCCTCGGCGGCGTGGATCAGGGCGGCGCGCAGCGCCGCCGGTCCCTCGCGGGCCGCGCACCACGCGCGAACCGGCGCGAACGCCACATCGGTCGCGGCCTGGCGCGCGGCGAAGACGCGATCGAGCACCTCGATGTAGAGCCGCTCCTTTGAGCCGAAGAAGTAGCTCGGCGTGCCGCGGGAAAGTCCCGCCTCGGCGGCGATGTCGGCCAGACTGGCGCCGTCGTAGCCGCGCTCCGCGAACAGCTGTTCCGCCGCGCCGAGGATCGCCTCACGGCTCCGCGCGGCGTCTCGCTGCCTGTCGGGGCTGTCAACCGCCATGCAGCGTCACATCGTCTGCGCAGCCCGTCGCCGCTGGGTTTGGCCGGTCACACCAGATCTACGCGAGGATCAGCACTAACTGAGTGTTCAGCAAGTTATCATCTATTGAAGCGCACGATGACGGCTCCTGTCCTGTACTTCGATCTCGCTTCGCCGTACGCGTACCTCGCTGTGCAGAGGGCCCCGGCCGTGCTCGGGCCGGCGGTGGAGCTCGTGCCGATCCTGCTCGGCGCGATCTTCAAGTACCGCGGCTATGGCTCCTGGGCGGAGGGCGCCGAACGGCCGGCGGGTGTGGCTGAGATAGAACGACGGGCGCGCGAACGCGGGCTGCCGCCGATCGTCTGGCCTCAGGGTTGGCCGGTCAACAGCCTCGCCGCGATGCGCGCCGCGACGTGGGCCAAGCGGCACGCGCGGGCTGGGGAATTTGTCCGGGTCGCGTACGAGCGCGAATTCGGCGGCGGCGCCAACCTTGCGGAGGTGACCGTGCTCCAAGAGTGCGCCACCGAGGCGGGCCTCGACGCCGAGGCCATGTCGCGCGCGATTCTGACCCACGAGATCAAGGACGAACTCCGGCGCGCCACCGATCAGGCCTGGGCGCTCGGCGTCCGTGGCGTGCCGTCGGTGCGGCTCGGCGAGACGATCTTCTACGGCGACGACACCATCGAGCTCGCCGCGGCGGCGCTGGCGGCGTAAACCACTCGGCGGCATCAAGCCAAAACCGGCCGGCGAAAGAGATCGGTCTGACGCGCCAAATGGCATGAAAACGTCGCATTCGTTGCCTCGCCGACGGTGAGTGCGACGGTTTCGTTGTCCCGCATGAAAAACGTCGCACCCGTTGGCTAGTCAGCGATGAGTGCGACGTTTTCGTTGTCAGGCGTGAAAACGTCGTGTTCGTAGCCGAGGTCGCGATGAGCAGGACGTTTTCGTTGTCCTACATGAAAGACGTCGTATTCGTTGCTCCCTCGATGACGAGTACGACGTTTTCGCTGCTCTCGCCAAGGAAAGGGTGGTATGCCGCCGCCGTCACTGCCACCACCCTCACGCCACGCCCCGCGCCACACACAGCCGCTGCAGCCGCTCCATCGCCTCCATCGGCCGCGCCGGCAACGCGTCGAGCGCGTCGGCCGCGTGGCGGAGATCGTCGATCGTGACGTTGCGGCCTTCGAGCGCGAACCGTCCGAGCCACCGAACGGCGGCGCGCTGATAGCGCGCGGCATTGCCACCGCGCAGCACCAGGCAGATGCGCAGCGCGTCGTCGAGGGCGATCCGCGGCAGCTCAAGCGCCGCGGCGGTGACCAACGCCTCGTTGCCGGTCTCGAGCGCGCGGCGGAAACGGACGTAGGGGTTGCCGTCGCTCGTCATACGCGAACATATGTTCGCATACCCGCAGGTCGACTCCACGTACTGCAGGCGCTCAGCCGGCGCAGTACGCTGGCGGAGCAGGGCAAGACGCGGAGGACAGGCGGTAGCGAGATGGCGGTGAAGGCGGTCGCGCTCGAGGCGGAGCTGATCGACGCGGTTTGTGCGCGAGTGCGCGAGCGTTTCTCGGAGGAGCAGGCGAGCGTCGT
>JAFAZV010000128.1 GCA_019239445.1 Solirubrobacterales bacterium | reverse complement strand
AAGGGCGGGAAACGCTCCGCGCGCGCTTCCACCTGCGCGCCCATCTGCCGCAGCGGGGTGGCGATCCGGTCGACCGGCCGGCGCCGGATCGAGGCGTCGCCGTCGAGCGTGAAGCTCATCCCCTCCTGGAACGCGAGCCATCCGGGCAGCAGGCGCATCAGCGTGCCGGCGTTGCCGACGTCGAGCTTCTCGGCCGGCTGCTGGGCCTCGCGCAGCCCGCAGCCGCGGATCACGAGCCCGTCTCCGCGGGTTTCGGCGATCGCCCCCAGCCGGCGCAGCGCGGCCAAGGTCGAGTTCGTGTCCGCGGCATCGAGGAAACCGCTGATGCGGACTGGCTCGGAGGCCATCGCGGCGATGATCGCGGCGCGGTGGGAGATGGACTTGTCGCCGGCGGGGGCGATCTTTCCGCGCAACGGGCCGACGGGGTTAAAGCGGGCGTTCATGCCCGGGCGACGGGGAACCCGAGGCCGCCCAGCAGCTCCTCGGTGCGGCGGGCCGCGTCGCTGCCGGCAATCCATAGCGCCACCACGCCTTCGGTCATGTCGCGCGCCGGATACAGCGCCATGTCGGTGATGTTGACGCCGGCCCGGCCGAGCGCGAGCGCGAGCTCGGCAATTACGCCTGGCCGGTTGGGCACCGACGCGCGGAGCTCGAACAGCGGCCCGCCCGCCAGCTGCGCTTCGAGCAGACGGCGACGATCGCCGGCGGCGTCCTCGTTCCAGCGCTCGAGCCCGGCGGCGTCGCCGGCCTTCAGCGCGTCGCGCACGCTGGCCAGGCGTTGGATCGTCTGCTCGAGTCCCGCCGCCAGCGCGTCGCGGTTGGATAGGTAGATGTCGGTCCAGATGTCGCTCGGCGCCCCGGCCACGCGGGTGGCGTCGCGGAAGCTCGGGCCGGTAGCGGGCAGGCGCTCGCCACCTTCGGCGAGGGTGCGCGCGGCTTGCGCGACGAGCACGTTGGCGAGCACGTGGGGCAGATGCGACACCGTGGCCAGGATCGTGTCGTGGGTGTCGGCGTCGATCGCGGTCGGACGCGCGCCGAGCGCGCGCAGGCACCGGTAGAGCCGGTCGTAGAGCAGCCCGGACGTGCGTGCAGTCGGTGTCAGGTACCACGTCGCACCCTCGAACAGGTCGGCGCGCGCGTAGGCGACGCCCGACGTCTCGGCGCCGGCCAGCGGATGCCCCCCGACGAACCTCGAGTCGCCTCCGTGCGCCCCGACCACCGAGCGCTTGGTTGAGCCGACATCGGTGACGACGCAGTCGCCGGCGGCGCTGCTCAGGGTCGTGGCGATCGCGTCGCGCAGCCCGCCCACGGGAACGGCGACGAACACGGCCTCGGCGTCGCTGACCGCGTGCTGGGCGCTCTCGCAACGCTCGTCGAGTGCACCGAGGCTCGCCGCCTCATCGAGCGCCAACCGTGAGCGGTCGAATCCGGCCACGGAGGCATCGAGGCGCTCGCGCGCAGCCAACGCGATCGAGCCGCCGATCAGACCCACGCCGATCACGGCGATGCGCATCGACGCTAGGGAGTCGCCGCTCGCCGCTGCCTGACGGCATCCGCCAGCTCTTCGAGCACATCGACTGTCGTCTCCCAGCCCAAGCACCCGTCGGTGATCGACTGACCGTACGTCGCGGCACCGTCAGAGCTCAGCTCCTGGCGCCCGGCGACGATGAACGACTCGAGCATCGCGCCCACGATCGCGCGCTCACCGGCGGCGATCTGGCGGCCGACCTCCGCCGCCACCATCGGCTGACGCTCGGGGTCCTTGCCGCTGTTGTCGTGGGAGAGGTCGATCATCACCCGCTCTTGCAGGCCGGCGCGGCGCAGCAGCTCCAGCGTCCCGGCCACGCTCGGCGGGTCGAAGTTGGGCGCGCTCTTGCCGCCGCGGAGGATCACGTGGCACTCCGGGTTACCCCGCGTGTGCATGATCGCCGGGCGGCCGAGCAGGTCGATGCCGGCAAAGGCATGCGCGACGGCGGCGGCGCGCACCGCGTCCACCGCGACCTGCACATTGCCGTCGGTGCGGTTCTTGAACCCCACGGGCATCGACAGGCCCGACCCGAGCTGGCGGTGGATCTGGCTCTCGGCGGTGCGTGCGCCGATTGCGCCCCAGCAGACAGCATCCGAGATGTATTGCGGGGTGATCGGATCCAGGAACTCGCAACCGATCGGCAGCCCGAGCGAGAGCACGTCGAGCATCAGGCCGCGGGCGATCCGCAGCCCGGCGCCGACGTCGCCGGAGCCGTCCAGATGCGGATCGTTGATCAGGCCCTTCCAGCCCGTGGTCGTGCGCGGCTTCTCGAAGTAGACGCGCATCGCGATGCACAGCTCGCCGCGCAGGCTGTCAGCCACCGCCGCCAGGCGGCTCGCGTAGTCGTGGGTGGCGACCGGGTCGTGGACGCTGCACGGGCCGACGACGACGAGCAGGCGATCCTGCTCGCGGTCGAGGATCGACTGGATCTGCTCGCGCCCCTCCAGCACGACGGCCGCGTGCTGGTCGGAGAGCTGGAGCTCATCGAGGAGCTCGCCCGGCGCCACCAGGGGGACGAAGCGCTCGATCCGCCGGTCGCGGACCGTGTTCAGCCGCTGCGGGGGGGCGGTTGACATCAGGCGGTGCTCCGGTTCGGCGTCATGCGGCCAGCAACGTGTCGGCGCCCGCGACGAGCTCAGCCGCCGCACGCACCTGCTCGGCGAGCTCGGCCAGCGCGCTGGTGGGCAGCGACTGAGCGCCGTCGCAGATCGCGCGGGCCGGGTCGGGGTGCACCTCGACCATCACTCCGTCGGCGCCGATCGCGGCCGCGGCGCGTGCCAATGGCGCCACCAGCTCGCGCCGGCCGGCGGCGTGGCTCGGGTCGACGATCACCGGCAGGTGCGTGCGCTCCTTGAGCACCGGCACGGCGGCGAGGTCAAGCGTGAAGCGGTAGGCGGTCTCGAAGGTGCGGATCCCCCGTTCGCACAGGATCACTTGCTCGTTGCCCTCCTTGAGCACGTACTCGGCCGCCAGCAGCAGCTCATCTAGCGTGGAGGAGAAGCCGCGCTTGATCAGAGCCGGACGTTCCGAGCGCCCGACCTCTCTCAGCAGCGCGTAGTTCTGCATGTTGCGGGCACCGATCTGGATCACGTCGGCAACCTCGAGCACCTGGTCCAGGTCGCGCGCGTCCATGCACTCAGTGACGATGGGGAGCCCGGTGACGCGCTTGGCCTCGGCCAGCAGCCGCAGCCCTTCCTGACCGAGACCCTGGAAGGCGTACGGAGACGTGCGCGGCTTGTAGGCGCCGCCGCGGAACATCGTCGCGCCGGCGTCGCGCACCGCCGCGGCGCTCTGGAGCGTCTGCTCGCGCGACTCGACCGTGCACGGACCGGCGATCAACGCGAACCGCTCATCCCCCAGGAACCGCTCGCCGACCCGAAGCTCCTGGCTTGTGCGCTTGCTCTCGATTGACATCCTCGCTGGTCCTTTCACTCCTTGGAGACTGTACGAAACGCCCCGGGGTGTGACGGCGCTCGACCTCCGTAGAGCCCACGAGACCGCGGGCGGGGGCGAGGGTGGCCGAGCGCCTAGCTAAATCGCCAGGACCAGGCGCGCGCGTAGAAGGACCAGCCAGCGGAGAAGGTGTGGGCGCGGTCGTTCATACGCGTCTGCCCAACGTTCTAGCAGACGCAGCCCGCTCGCGTAAGGGCAGCACCTAGAGAAGCTCGGCGAGCGCGCTCAGGAACCGCTCGTTCTCGCGCTCGGTGCCGACGGTCACGCGCAGCGCCCCCGTCCGGCCCAGTGAAGCTCCGGCGCGGACGAGCACGCCCCGGTCACGTAGACCCATCACTACGTCGCTCTCTTCAAGACCTTCCGGCAGATGCAGCCAAATGAAGTTCGCATCCGAAGCCGCCGCCCACAGCCCGAGGCGCCGTACGCCGTCCTCGAGCGTCGAGCGCAGGGCGATCGTCTGGACGACCCGGCGCTCCACCTCGTCCTGCCAGCGCAACGCCTCGATCGCCGCCGCCTGCGCCGCGGCGTTGAGATAGAACGGCTGGCGCACCTGATCGACGGCGACTCGGAAGTCCTCGGAGGCGCACAGCCCATAGCCGACGCGCAGCCCCGCCAGGCCGTAGACCTTCGAGAAGGTCCGCAGGAGGACCAGGTTCGGGTAGCGGCGCAGAAGCTCGAGCGAGGCGTAGGTGTCGCCGAGCGCGAGCGCGAACTCGCAGTAGGCCTCGTCCAGGATCACGCACACGTGGCTCGGCACGCGGTCGAGGAAGGCGGCGATCGAGTCGAGGTCGTGCGCCGTCGAGGTCGGGTTGTTCGGGTTGCAGATCAGCACCAACCGGGTGGCGACGGTGATCTCGGCCGCCATCGCGTCGAGGTCGTGACGGTCCTCGGCGTCGAGCGGTACTTCGATGGCGCGGGCGCCGGAGGCCGCCGCCAGGTGCGGATAAACGCTGAACGCCGGCCACGCGTAGACGACCTCGGCGCCCGGCTCGAGCAGCGCCTCGCCGGCCGCGAGCAGGATGTCGCAGGAGCCCTGCCCGAGCGCGATCCGCGCCGGCGGGATGCCGTAGCGCTCGGCGAGCGCGCGCCGCAGCGGCGCGTAGGAGGGGTCGGGATAGCGGTGAGCCCCGGTCAGGGCACCCGCACCGGCCTGCGCAACCTGGGCCAGCGGCGGAAAGCATGATTCGTTGGAAGCGAGCATCGCCACGTCCTCCCCCAGGTCGTATCCCGCGGCGACCGGATATACGGGGATGCGGCGGATTCGCTCAGCGAACTCGATCGGCATGCGTGCCGGTCATTGTGCCGATTCGAGGTCGGCCCGCAGGGCGCGCGCCTCGCCCAGGTACACATGGCGCGGCTGGTGGTCCTCGGGGGCGTAGTAGTGCATGAGCGTCCGGATAACGCGCGGAAGCGAACCGGGGACGGGCAGCTCGCGCGCGCACAGGAGCGGTACGTGATCAAGTCCGAGTCGACGCGCGGCCAAAGCCGGGAACTCTGCGTCGAGGTCGTCGGTGGCTGTGAAGATGCAGCTGACGATCGCGTCCGGCGAGACGTTGTTGCGCGCCAGGAGCTCGCGCATCAGCTCGCCCGTGGCGTCGAGGATCGCGTCGGCCTCGTTGCGCTCGACGCTATTGGCGCCTCGTAGCGCGAACAGCCGCATCGCGCGGCGATTCTGCCAGAGGCCCGCTCGGACGGCTTGGCGAGGTGAGCTCATATATGCGCGCGCAGCCGAAGCGGCGCACGTCGGCTGCCATCGTCCCGAGCACGCGGTCGAGGTCGACTGGCGACTGGCAGTCGGCGAGGACGAAGCGGGCGCCGCTCTGGCGAATCAAGGTGCGCGCGGCCTCATCCGGCATCGTGCCGGAGAAGAGCTCTTGGGCGGCGCCCACCCGGCCGTAGCAGTTCGGCTGAGACCACAGGCAGTCCCCGACGTACACGCGTCGCCCGGTCTTCGCCGGCACGATCGCGCCGAGGTAGCTGCGGGTGAAGACGCCGCCCGGCTGGGGGTTCTTGGCCAGGTCCTTGAGCGCGCGCTGCTCGTCGCGCGCGATGAAAGTCGAATTCTGGGGATCGGGCGTCAGCAGATCGGCCGCATGACCGAGCTCGTAGAGCGTCGTCGGCACGGTCACCAGGAGCACAGCGAGGATGCCGACCAGGCGGGGGCGGCGTAGGCGACCAGCGACGCCAGAGCGGCGCAGGCCCTCGATCGCCAGCAGCGAGAGCGGCAGCGTCACGCCCTGGAAGGCGTGCAGCGGCGTGGCGCCGAGCGCCGAGGCGGAGAGGAAGAACAGCACCAGCGCCGCGAGCGGCCAGGCCCGCGTGGCGGCGGCGATGAAGCTCGTGGCGCGCGTGCGGTAGCCCAGGACGGCAGGGATGAGCAGCGGCAACAGTGCCAGCAGCAGCGACCACAGCGGGTAGGTGTGCTTGCTGGCGTCGCGAGCCAGGTGCCAGGAGGTGTCGAAGCGCCCGAGCGCCGCGTAGTAGAGCAGCGGCAGCGCGGTCAGGACGATGGTCAGCGCCGGCAGCGGGAGCCGTTGTCTGAGCTGACCGCGGACGCGACCCGCGAACAGCTCGGCCCCGATCAGCGTGAGGATCAGCAGCTCGCCGTGCCACGGATGAAGCAGTGTGGCGCCGGCGCCGAGGAGGCCGGGCAGCCACGTAACGCGATGCTCACGCCACGCGGTGGCGTAGCGGAGCAGCGCGCCGATGATCGCCGCCAGGGCGAGCAGAGCAAACACGTAGCCCCAGGACAGAAAGCCCGGGAACAGGTCGCCCAAGACGCCGAAGTTGCCGTAGACGACGGTGAACGAACCAAAGAACAGGGTGAGCGCAAGGGCGGTGCGACGTGCCCACAGCGCGTCAACGCTGCGGTGGATGTAGTGACGGATGACGAGGAAGAAGCTGAGCACCGCAACCGGCTTCCACAGCAGCAGCGCCAGCCATGGCGCCATCCCGAGCGCGGTGAGGCCGCCGGAAATCGCGATGGCCGGCTGGAAGTAATCGGCCGGCGTCGGATGCAGCACGAACAGGTTCGCGGACAGGAAGTGGTGCGAGGCGGACCGGATCCAGGCCAGGTACTGCATCTGGTCGACGAGGAACATCCCGTCCGTTCCCGTCCAGACGCGCCCGTGCACGACGACCTGAAACAGGTCGAAGCCGAGCACCCACACCGAGATCGCCGCGAACAGCGCCAGCATCCACGCCTCGAACGGATCGAAGCGGCGGCTGCGATCGGGGACAGCCACCGCGGCGGCGTCCGAGCGCGCGGGAGTCGTCGCGGCCAACTCGACATGCATCGCGTCGAAGCTAACAGCCCGCGCTTAGCGGCGGATGTAGCCCCTGCGCGCCCTCGCGCCGGCGGCGGGCGTCATCCCGCAAGCTTCTTCTGCAGCGCCTTCGACGCCTGTCCGGTGGAGCTGCCCATCGTGTTGATGCCGTGCTTGGAGAGAAACATGCCGGTGGCCGGGATGAATGCGATCACGAGATAAGCCGTGAACGCGAGCGTCGCGCGGCGCAGGCGCAGGCTCGAACCGAGCGCGGCAAGCGGCAGCACCCAGGTCACGTACCAGGGCACGAGCCAGGCGAGGCTCAGGACGAGCGCGAGCGTCGACCAGCCGGCGCCCGACAGCCAGTCGCCGTGCTTGCGGCGCAGGAAAAACAGCACCGTCGCGATCAGCGCGACGTTGGCGATCCGCAGCAGCGTCGGCGTGCCGCCGCCGATGCCGATGAGGTCGCCGAAGATGTTCGGCACGCTGAAGTCGGTCAGCAGGGTGCTCTGGTCCTGGAGGTTCGGGATCGTGAAGCCGAACAGCGCCACGCTGAGGGCCGCCAGGGGGATCGCCGCCGCCGCGGCGCCGGCAAGCACGCGCAGCCGTCGCTGCGCTGGTCGCGCGGCGATGAGCAAGAACGGGAGCAGCAGCACGGCGGTGAACTTGACCGCCACCGCGACCATCAGCGCTGCCCCGGCCCCGGCATCGCGGCGCGCGAGCAGGAAGGTGATCGCCGCCATCGACGGGACGAGCATGAAGAAATCGTTGTGAAACCCGCCAACCTCATAGATCAGATAGATCGGGTTGGCGGCGACGAACAGCACAGCGAAGCGGGGGTCGCGGCCGAGCAACCGCGCGCACTTGTACACCAGCGCGATGAACGCCAGGCTGAGCAGCACGGGCAGCAACTTCAGCACCCAGTAGGCGACCGGGATCGGCAGCAGCGCGATCGGATAAGTGATAGCGGTGAACAGGTAGCCGTAGGGACTCTGAAGGTGATGCCAGCTGCTGAAACGGAACAGCGGGTCGTGCAGCTCGAAGTCGATCCCGTGCGTGTACGGGTTGAGGTGGTGCACCGCGCCGAGGCGGGCGTAGCCGAGGTAGTTGAACACATCGCTCAGCTGCAGCGGCGGGCTCAGCAGCAGGATCACGTGCATGACGACGATCCAGATCGCGATCGTCTTCATCGACAGCGTGCGCACCGCCATGACCGCGACGAGGTAGGCAACCAGCATCGCCACCACGACGACGCTTAGGCCCAGGTTGATTGCCGTCGCGTTGCCGGTCAGGTGGCCGAACAAGCCGTGCAACGGGCCGGACTCCCAGTGCGGGAAGGTGATCGCGCTGTGCGGAACGAGCGGCGTCGCCCGCGCGGTCGCGAATACGACGACCGCGAACGTGCCGAGCAACAGCGCTGCCAGGGCGATGCGGCCTGCCCGCGGCCCGAGCGCGACCCGCACGCGCGGCAACCGCACACGCTCGGGCAGCGGCGCAAGACCTGGAAGCAGAATCGCGCGGTCGGTGTCGCTCGGCGGCGCCGTCGCTCCAGGCGCCGACGCGAGCGCCAGGGACGCGTCGCCGCGGGCCGGCTTCTGTCGCATCACCGCTGCGTCTCGCCCGAGACGCGCGGGGAGCGCCGGTTCAGGCGGAATGTTGCGGCGGGAGGCACCTGAAGCAATAGTGCCCTCTGCGACTTGCGGCTGTTGCCGGGGTGGGTTGGAATCTTGTTAAGACCGCCGGACGCCTCGCTCATGCGGGGTGGTGCCGGAACCGCGGATAACATGCTTCTTGGTGAGCGTCGGCACGCTAACTCGTGGTGCGCGCCGGCCGATGTTGGGCTTGAACGGCGCTGCGGCGGCGCCGGCGTCAATGGTGGCGCTCGGGGTACTCGCCCTCACGGTGCTCGGCGGTGTTCTGCGGTTCACCCGACTCGGGCACCAGGGCTTCTGGTTCGACGAGGGCAACACGGCTTTTCTCGTGCAGTTCTCGCCGGGCAAGATGCTCGCGCTGATCCCGAAGACGGAGGGGACGCCGCCGCTCTACTACTGCGTGGCATGGGTTTGGAGCCGGATCTTCGGGCACCACGAAGCGGGCCTGCGATCGCTCTCGGCGCTGGCCGGCGTCGCAGTGATACCGGTCGCCTACGGCGTCGGCGCCAAGCTCGTCTCTCGCCGCGCCGGCGTGATCGTGGCGGCGCTGACCGCGTGTAACCCGTTCCTGATCTGGTATTCGCAGGAGGCGCGGTCCTACTCGCTGCTCGTACTCCTGACCGCCTGCGCGCTGCTCGCGTTCGCCTACGCGCTCGAGCAGCCGAGCCCACGGGCGCTGACGACGTGGGTGATCGCCTGCGGGCTGGCCATGGCGACGCACTACTACGGCGCGGTTGCCGTGGCCCCGCAGGCGGCATGGCTGCTGATCGCTCACCGCCAGCGTCGAGGCGTGCTGGTCGCCATCGGCCTCGTGGCGCTGTGCGCCGTGGCGCTGGTCCCGCTCGCGCTCGCCCAGCACAACACCGGCCACGACAGCTGGATCTCGCAAGCGCCGCTCGGCCGTCGTCTGGCCCAGATCATCCCGCAGTTCCTGATCGGGACCAACGCGCCTCACCGCCAAGTGATGAAGTTCTTGGCCATGGCGCTGGCGCTGGCCGCGCTCGTCCTGCTGTTCGCTTTCGGGCGCGCGGACGAGCGGCGGGGGCCGCTGCTCGCCGGCAGCCTCGTCCTGTCCGGGTTCGCGCTCAGCCTCGCCTTCATCGGCGTCGGCGCCGACACGCTGATCACCCGCAACATCCTCGGGCTGTGGCTACCCGCGGCGGTGATGGTCGCGGGCGGGCTGGCGGTGGCGCGCACTCGGACGGTCGGGATCGCGCTCACAGTGGGACTGTGCGCGATCGGCATAGTCGCGGCGATCGGGATCGCCGTCGATCGCAGCATGCAGAGGCCCGACTGGCGCTACGTGGCGCGCGCTCTCGGCCCGCAGCCCGCCGGGGCGGCTCCGCGCGCGATCCTGATCCAGCACTTCCGCACCCTGCTGCCGCTGTCGCTGTACCTGCCCGGCCTCGAGGCGGCAAGTGCTCGGCACCCACCTGTCGTGCGCGAGCTCAACGTGATCGCGATGCGCTCCCCGCAACAGCCGATCTGCTGGTGGGGCGCGGCCTGCAATCTGATCCCCTCCACGCTGCAGCGGACCTACCACATACCCGGCTTTCACGTGGCCTGGCGCCGGCAGGTCCTGCAGTGGCAGATCATGCGCCTGGTGTCCTCGCGCCCCGTGCGGCTGACGCCGACGGCGGTCTCCCGCTCGCTGCACACGACGACACTGCGCCGAGACGAGTTGCTCGTGCAGCGTTAGCAGCCGGCGGGCCGCGCTCAGACTGCAGGGACGCGGGTGAGCGCTTGCACCTCTGAGGCGGAGAGCCGGCGCGCTTCGCCGGGCCGCAGCGACCCGAGCTCCAGCGCCCCGAACCTGATCCGCTCGAGGCGCCGGACCGGGTGGCCAACCGCCTCGCACATCCGCTTGGCCTGTCGCTTGCGCCCCTCGCGCAAGGTCAGCTCGAGCGTGTCCGGGCGCAGGCGGCGGACGCCGGCGGGGGCGGTGCGCCCCTCCTCGAGCTGGACCCCGGCGCGCAGCTGGCGCAGGGCGCGATCGCGTACGGGCGGATTGGCGACGAGCGCCCGGTAGACCTTCTCGACCTCGAAGCGGGGATGGGTCAGCCGGTGGGCCAGCTCCCCGTCGTTGGTCAGCAGGATCAGGCCGGTGGTGTCGATGTCGAGGCGACCGACCGGGTAGAGCCGCGCCTCGTCCGGGACAAGCGAAACCACGGTCGGCCGCCGCTGCGGATCGCGCGCCGTGGAGACGACGCCGGCCGGTTTGTTGAGCGCGTAGACGACGCGCGGCGGCTGCGCCTCGACCGGCCGCCCGTCGAGGGCGACGGTGACCCCCGGCTCGACGTCGCGGGCCGGGTCGGTCACCGCAACACGATCGATCGTCACGCGCCCTGCCCGCACCAGCTCCTCGGCAGCGCGTCGGGAGGCGACACCGGCGCCGGCGAGGAACTTGGCGAGCCGCATCGGGCTGCCACCATAGACGTGTGGATCTCGACTCTCTTGGGCGGGCGCTGCGAGAGCGCGGCGAACGCGACTACCGCTCCCGGCAGATCTGGCGCTGGGCCGCGCAGGGGGCTCACGGGTTCGAGGCGATGACTGACGTGCCGGCGCGACTTCGCTCGAGCCTGCCCGCGCTCGTCCCGTTCTCGACGCTCGAGCTCGTGCACGAGGCACACGCACGCGACGGGACCGTCAAGGCGCTATTTCAAACCGCCGACGGTCGCCCGGTAGAGGCGGTGCTGATGGTCTACCGCGACGGGCGGCGGTCGTTGTGCCTGTCCTCGCAGTCAGGCTGCCCGCTTACCTGTACGTTCTGCGCCACCGGGCAGATGCGCTTCGCCCGCAACCTGTCGGCGTGGGAGATCCTCGACCAGGCACTGCATTTCCGCCGTCTCGGCCGCGTCGACCACGCCGTGTTCATGGGGATGGGCGAGCCGATGATGAACCTCGATGCCGTTCTGCGGGCCTGCTCGCTGCTCCCCGACCTCGGCGTCACCCACCGGCGCACCGCGATCTCGACCGTGGGTTGGATCCCGGGCGTCGACCGGCTCGCCGCAGAACCGATGCCACTGCGACTCGCGCTGTCGCTGCACGCGGCCGACGACGCGTTGCGCACGGAGCTCATGCCGGTCAACCAGCGCTATCCGCTGCGCGATGTCGTCGCCGCCTGCGAGGCGTTCTACGCTCGCAAGCGACGCAAGGTGTTCGTCGAGTACGTGATGCTGGCCGGCGTCAACGACGCGCACCCGCAAGCGGCCGCGCTGGCCGCGCTGCTCGATCCGCGTGTGTTCAAGGTGAACCTGATCCCGTACAACCCGACCGATTCGTCCTACCGAGGTTCGAGCACCAAGGCGATCGCGGCGTTCCGCGACGAGCTCGAGCGGCGGGGGCTGGCCGCCACCGTGCGGCTGACGCGCGGGCGCGATATCGAGGCGGCGTGCGGTCAGCTGGCCGCGCGCGCCGATCCACCCCCGCGCGCCGATCAGCCCCCGCGCCAAGAGAAGGTCACGGTCGAGCCGGGCGCCAACGTATAGCCGAACGAGCGCCCGCGCCATTGCACGGCGAAGCTGATCGGCCGGCGCCCATTGTTGTAGGCCACGACGACGATCGAGCCGTCGCGGTTGCGCGCCGCGACATTGTCGAGGCCGGGGCTGTAGAAATTCTCCGCCGGACGCGTGTAGCGGTAGGAGACGAAGTTCTCGGTCTTGATCCGCTGCGCCCCCGGGCGGATGAACTTGCTCACCTGCCCGAGCTCGTAGAAGGAGCGCATCAACGTGAACGAGTCCGCGCGCGAGTCGACCTTGGCCAGGCCAGTGCAGCCCCCGCAGCCGTAGTTGGGCACTTGCACGGGACCGCCGCGCGTGTCTAATGCCAGGTTGAACAGAACGACCGAGCTCGCCCAATTTCTCAGCGAGCTGATCATGACCTCGGACACGGGGAAGGGCAGGATGCCTGGCGAGCACTCATCGACCGTCTGCTCGACCTGCGGGGCCGCGGCGTGCAGGGCTCCCATTACGTCCGGGCTGCCGAAGTAGCAGTGCCAGGCGATGCCGCTGAGCTGGCTCGAGCTGATGTTCGAGCGCAGCTGCCGGACGTAGTCGCTCCCCTGCTGGCTCCAGCCCTGGTCGTTGCCGTAGATCTTCGGATGAAGCTTGGCCGCCGCCAGCGCCGGCAGAAGATTTCCCCGAATCCATTTCCCCTCGCGCGGCGCGGGGAACTCCATGCCTGGATACGCGGTCGGGTTGCCCGGCTCGTTCTGGGGCGTCAGCGCGCTGATCGGGACGCCCGCGCGGGCGTAGGCCTGAATGAACTTGACGAAGTAGGACGCGAGTGCTCCGAGCTGCGCGTGCAGCAGCGCCCCCTGGTGGTAGTTGTTGTCGAGCGCGCCGTTCGTCTTCATCCACCCTGGCGGGCTCCACGGGTTGGCGAGCATCGAGATGTGCGGATTGCGGGCCAGCGCCTGCCGCAGAGCAGGGATGACATAGGGCAGATCGTGCGCGATCGTGAACCCATTCAGGCCCGGATCCGTGCGGCCGCGCGGCTGGTCGTCGTAGGAGTACGGCTTGCCGCCGACGGTGAAGTCGGTTGCGCCCATTGGCACGCGCAGCATCGTCATGTTGATGCCGCTCGGACCGAACATCGAGTCGTACAACGCGGCACGCACGGGTGCGGTCAGCCGCGTCTGCATGATCCACGCCGAGCTGTCGGTCATCGCGGCGCCAAAGCCGGTGATGTTCTGATAGCGCACCGTATCGTCGACATGGATCACGGCCACGCCGCGCGGCGTCTGGGTGCTGAACTGGAGCGCGGGCAGAGGCGTCAGCCGCTGCCCGAGGTTGGCACTCGACTGCACGACACGCACGCTGACCGCGGGCGGGAAGATGGCGTTGCGCAGCGCCGCGGCAGCGGCGACATGCGCGCAAACCACCCCGACCACGAGCGCCGTCCACGCCGCGGTTCTCGGTGCTCGTTTCAGAGAGCGGATCGCGCCTCTCCTGCGCGCAGCAGCCGTTCGCGGAGCTCCTGCTCGAGCTCGGGGGAGGGTTCGAAGGCGGCGATCGCCGGCAGCTCGTCCCGGGACCCCAGCCCGAACAGGCGCAGGAACAGCTCGCTCGTGCGATACAGCACGGCGCCGAACTGGGAGCGGCCGCTCTCCTCGATCAACCCCCGTTCGAGCAGCGTGGCCGCAGCCGACTCCGCCCCGACCCCGCGGATCCGGGCGATCTCAGGACGCGACACCGGCTGCAGGTAGGCGACGATCGCGAGCGTCTCGGCCTGAGCGGGCGTCAGCGGCGGCGTGCGCGGACCCGCCAGCAGCCGCCGGGCCGCCGGGTCGGTCTCCGGGTGAGTCGACAGCGCCCAGCCACCCGCGAGCTCTCTGAGCACGAGACCGCGACGCTCGAACTCGTAGTGCTCGCGCAGGCGTTCGAGCGCCGTCACCACCTCGTGCAGCTCCGCCTCACTCGCCTGGGCCAGCGCCTCGGGTGCCACCGGCTCGGGGGAGAGGAACAGCAGCGCCTCGAGCGTGCGCTCGAGCTCGACCGTCACGATGCCAGCTCCCTCGCCGGTCGCGGGGAGCGCGCGGCGGCAAGCACGGTGATCTCGCCGAATGGCTGTTCCTGGACCCAGGTTGCCTCGCCGCGCTTGTAGAGCTCGAGCAGCGCGAACAGCGTGACCGCCACCGTAACTCGGTCGGCCTTGGCGACGGCGTCGTCGAAGTTGAAGCTGCCGGCGCGCAGGAGCGCGCGCAGGTGGGCGAGCCGCTCGGCGACGGACACCTTGGGAGAGCCGATGTGGCGGACGTCGACCGGCTCGGGTATCTGCAGCAGCTCGGCGATCGCGCCCGGCAGTACGCCCGGGTCGTAGACGGCCTGGGCATCGGCGAGCACGGCCCGCCGCAGCGCGCCCGGAAGCGGAGCCGAGCGGAAGCGATAGCCCTGCTGGCTCGCGAGGCGCTCGAGCAGGTGATCGGCCGCACCCCGATAGCGATGAGCATCGAGCAGGCGGGCAAGCAGCTCCTCGGCGGCCTCGCCCGGCTCGAGCTCGATCAGCTCCTCCTCCTCGCTCGGGAGCATCAGCCGCGACTTCAGTTCGAGCAGCGCCGCGATCAGGACCAGGAACTCAGTCGCCGCCTCGAGCTCTAGCTCGCCCCGTCGCTCGAGGTGATCGATATAGGAGATGACGATCTCGGCTAGGTCGACCTCGAGCAGGTCGACCTCCTCGCGCAGGATCAGCGTGAGCAGCAGGTCGAACGGACCGGCGAACACGTCGAGGTCCAGCTCGAGGTCGATCAGCCGCACGGGACGGGAAGTTAGCGGCGCTATCGGACTGGGCCGACGCCCATCGCGCGGCGAACGTCGGCAACCGTGTCGGAGGCGATGGCGCGAGCCTTTTCCGCGCCCTCGGCGAGCGTCCGCTCGAGTGCTTGCTCGTCGCTTCGACGCTCCTTGTAGGTCTCCCGGACGGGCGTCAAGTAGTCGACTACGGCATCCGCCACCGCCTGCTTGAAGGCTCCGTAGCCGGCGCCGTCGAACTCGCGCTCGACCTGCTCCGGCGGCGTGGCGCGAACAGCGGCGAGGATCTCGATCAGGTTGGAGATCCCCGGCTTCTCCGGCGCCCGTCGCACCTCTGAGCCCGAATCTGTGACCGCGGAGCGGATCTTCTTGCTCACGTTTCGCGGATCGTCCAGGACGTACACCGTGCCCTGCGGGCTTCCCCCGGTGGTCGACATCTTGCGCTCGGGGGATTGAAGGTCCATGACCCGGGCTCCCACCTCGGGAATCCGATGCTCGGGCACGACGAGGGTCTCTCCGAAGCGCGCGTTGAAGCGCTCGGCCACATCCCGCATCAGCTCGATGTGTTGGCGCTGGTCGTCGCCCACCGGGACCTCGTTGGCACGGTAGGCAAGCACGTCCGCGGCCTGGAGCGCCGGGTAGGCGAAGAGTCCGGCCGAGACGAGATCGCGCTGCGCGCCGGCCTTCTCTTTGAACTGGGTCATTCGGTTGAGTTCTCCGAACGACGTCACGCTCGAGAGCAGCCAGCAGAGCTCCGGATGCTCCTGCAGATCGCTCTGGCGGAAGAAGATGCACCGGTCGGGATCCAGGCCGGCGGCCAGAAGCGTGGCGGCGGTGTCGTACACCGCTTCGCGCAGGCCGGGCGGGTCGTAGGCGACGGTGATCGCGTGCAAATCGACCACGCAGTAGATCGCCTGGCCGCGGTCTTGTCCCGCGACGTACTGGGTGATCGCGCCGATGTAGTTGCCGAGGTGCTTGCGTCCGGTCGGCTGGATGCCGGAGAAGATGCGCATGAACGGTGGCTAGTCGGGCAGGGTGCCGGCTGCCGGGCCGGATCCGAGCGTGGCTGTGCGGCGCCCGCTGCGGTACGAGAGCAGCCAGGCAGCCAGGACTCCGGCGAGACCGCCGCACAGGTGCGCCTGCCACGAGACGCCGTAGTGAGGCACGAGGCTCGCCAGCAAGGCCGCACCCCAGACGAGGCCCACGACTGCCCCGGTCAGCAGCTCGAGGCCGTTGCGGTCGAAAACTCCGCGGCTGAGCAGGTAGGCGGCGTACCCGAAGACGAGCCCGCTCGCGCCGACCGTGACGCTCCCGGCCGGCGCGATCAGCCATGTCCCGATCCCCCCTACGACGATCACGATCCCGGTCACCAGCGCGAGCAACAGCGCCCCGCGCAGGGCGATGATCACGCCCATGAACACGAACGGAATCGTGTTGTCGATCAGATGCTGGAAGCTCGCGTGCAGGAACGGTGCAGTAACAATCCCCCAGGCGCGGTCAAAGTTGCGCGGGTAGAGACCGTCGCCGTCCAGCTTGTTCGAATCGAGCGAGTTGATGATCTCGACGATCCACATGAGCGCGACGATCGCCACCAGCAGCTGGATGCCGCCGCGCTGGAGGTCGTTCTTGTTCGCGGGCGCCTTGACCGACATGAGCACAGGATGGCACGTGGCCGAACCTGGCTCAGGACCCGTCGAAGCAGGCGATCACTCGGCGCTCAGCACTTCGGCCGCCACCGCCAGCGCCACCTCCGCGCGCTCCCGCAGGGATGCCGTGAGCACGAACTCACCAGGAGTGTGGGCGCCACCTCCGCGCGGACCCAGTCCGTCGATGGTAAGCGGGATCGTAGGCGCGAAGTGGCTGGCGTCGCTCGCGCCGCCCCGCGGCACGCCGGCGATCGGCCGGCCGATTGCCGCTGCCGCCCGCTCGAGCACCCTCGCCGTACTCGCGCTCGAGTCCATTCCGGGCCACACGCGCTCGAGCCGGCCCTCGAGGCGGACGCCGTCGAGCTCCTGCGGGACCACTCCGAGCACAACGTCGAATGCCGCCCGTCTGTCGGCGCGCATGTCGAGGATCAGCTCGCCGGCGGCGGGCACCACGTTGAAGGCGTCGCCGGCGCGCATGATCGTTGGCACCACGCTCAGGCGGTCGGGGCCGCGGGGAGCGTGGTGCCGGACCAGCTCGAGCGAAGTCTGGGCGAGCGCCAGCAGCGCGCTGCGGCCCACATCGGGAGCGCTGCCGGAATGCGACGCCCGGCCGGTGGCGAGGACTCGCAATGTCCCGGCGGCCTTGCGGCGCACGACGACCCCCTCCTCGCCCCCCGGGCCGCGCTCGCCGGCTTCGAAGCACAGGCAAGCGTCGTAATCGGCGAAGCGCTCGGCGTGGACGAACCCCTGGGTCCGCCACTCCTCGTCGGTGACCAGCAACAGGCAGAGCTCGGCGAAATGCTCGGGGGCTGCCGCGAGCGCGCGGACAAGGCCGAGCGCGAGCACGACACCGCCCTTCATGTCTGCCGTGCCCGGGCCGTATAGCCGTCCGGCGTCGCGCCGCAGTGGCACGTGCGCGGCGTGACTGACAACCGTGTCGAGGTGGCCGAGGAGCAGCACCCGGCGCGTCCCGCGTCCGCTTATCCGCGCGAGCATGTCGGGAGCGCTGCCCGGGGTCGAACACGTCGGCCGTTCGATCCGTGCCTCGGGCGGCAGCAGCGCCGCGCACAGAGCAACCGCCTCCTCGGCGCCGTCGATGTCGCCGGAGGGCGAGGAGATCCCGACCAGCGCCTCGAGTTCGCGCTCGGCCCGCGCAGCGATCTCGGCGGCGCCGTCTGCGATCAGTGATTCCACGGGCGGGAAGCTACAACGAGGCGGCGCGCAGCCCTTACATCTGCTGGCGCACGACCGGGCGCCGCGCTGCGCCGGCCTCATCCAGGCGCCGCACCGGGGTGCTGTACGGCGCGCCCCGCGCCACCTCGGGATCCTGGCGCGCCTCGCGCAGGATCTCCACAACGATGTCGGCGAAGCGGTCGAGCGTCTCCTTGGTCTCGGTCTCGGTCGGCTCGATCAGCAGGGCTTCGTCGACGATCAGCGGGAAGTACACCGTCGGCGGGTGTACGCCGTAATCGAGCATGCGCTTGGCCAGGTCCAGCGTCTTGATCCCGAGCTCGTGCTTCATCGGGCCTCCCGAGAGCACGAACTCGTGCATGCAAAGCCGGTCGTAAGCGGCGGGAAGGTATTCGGCCACGCCCGCTTGCTTCAGCCGCGCCAGCAGGTAGTTGGCGTTCAGCACCGCGACCTCGGAGACCTCGCGCAGACCCGCTGCGCCGAGTGAACGGATGTAGGCGTAGGCACGCACGAACACGCCGTAGTTGCCCTGAAAGCCGCGCAGGCGCCCGATCGATTTGGGACGGTCGTAGTCGAGGTCATACAGCGCCTCGCCACCGTTGCCGGTGGGTTCGCGGCGCACCACCTGGGGGCGCGGCAGGTAGGGCTCGAGTCGCTCCGAGACCGCGATCGGCCCGGCGCCCGGCCCGCCGCCGCCGTGCGGCTGCGTGAACGACTTGTGCAGGTTGAAGTGGACGATGTCGAAGCCCATGTCGCCCGGCCGGCAGATCCCCATGATCGCGTTCAGGTTGGCGCCGTCGTAGTAGAGCGTCGCGCCTACGCCGTGCACGATCCGCTCGATCTCCTCGATCCCCTGCTCGAACAGCCCGAGCGTCGAGGGATTGGTGAGCATCAAGCACGCCACCTGCTCGCCCGCCTTGGCCCGCAGGTCGTCGAGGTCGACGTTGCCGGCGTGATCGGTGGCCACCTTGACGAGCTCGTAGCCGGCCATCGTGACTGTCGCCGGATTGGTCCCGTGCGCGTTGTCGGGCGTCAGCACCTGGGTTCGCCGCTCGCCGTGATCCTCGTGCAGCGCACGCGTCAAGAGCACGCCGAGGAGCTCGCCGTGCGATCCCGCGGACGGCTGCAAGGAGACGTGGGGAAGGCCGGCGATCTCTCCCAGCGCGCTCTGCAGGCGCCACATCAGCTCAAGCGCACCCTGCGCCCGGCGCGGGTCCTGGAGCGGGTGAAGCTTGGCGTGCCCCGGCAGCGCCGCCAGGCGCTCGTGCAGCTTCGGGTTGTGCTTCATCGTGCAGGATCCGAGCGGGTAGAAGCCCGTGTCGAGATCGAAGTTGCGCTTGGACAAGCGGTTGTAGTGGCGGACGATCTCGGGCTCTGAGACCTCCGGCAGCCGCGGTGGCTCATCCCGTCTCAGCCGAACCGGCAGCAGCTCGTCGAGCGCCCGTTCGGGAACGTCGAGCGCCGGCGCCACGAACGCGCGCCGGCCTGGCCGCGAGCGCTCGTAGATCGTCAGCTCATCGTCGGCGGCGGCGAGGAAGCTGCTCACGCTGTCACCCCCGCGAGCGTCTCGCGCTCGGCGCTCACGCTCGCCCCAAGCACATCGGCAAGGCGGTCGATCTCGGCGCGCGTGCGCCGCTCGGTAATGGCGATCAGCAGCCCCTCAGACAGCTCCGGATAGGAGCGGACGAGGGGATAGCCAGGGTTGATCCCAGCTGCGCGGCAGCGGGCGATGACCTTCTCAATCGGGGCGTCCAAGGTGACCGCGAACTCGCGCACCACCGGCTGCTCGTGCAGGGCCGTCACTCCAGGCAGCGCCGCGAGGCGCTGGCGCGCGTACGCGGTCCGCCGGAGCATCAACTCGGCCAGCTCGACGATCCCGCGCCTCCCGAGCCAGCTCAGGTAGATGACGCCGGCCAACGCGTTCAGCGCCTGCGCGGTGCAGATGTTCGAAGTCGCCTTCTCCCGGCGGATGTGCTGCTCGCGCGTCTGCAGCGTGAGCACGAAGCCGCGCTTGCCGTCGAGATCGCGTGTCTCGCCGGCGATGCGGCCGGGGATCCGTCGCATCAGCGCCTCGGTCGTGGCAAAGAAGCCAAACGACGGTCCGCCGAAGTCGAGCCGGTTGCCGAGCGTCTGCCCCTCGCCGACCGCGATGTCTACGCCGCAATCTCCGGGGGCCTTGAGCAGCGCGAGCGGCAGTGGGTCGCACGAGCAGATGAGCAGCGCGCCGGCGCTGTGGGCGGCGTCGGCGAGAGCCTGCAGGTCCTCTACCGCGCCGAGGAAGTTCGGCTGCGCCACGATCACCGCGCTCACGTTCTCATCGAGCTCGGGCAGCTCGGTCAGCCCCGTGCGTAGCGGAGCCTCGACCGTTTCCATCTGCCAGCTGCCCGCCATCGTCGCCAGCGCCTCGCGCGCGTGCGGGTGGACGCCGCGGGAGACTACGAACCGGCCTCGCCGGTTGACATGCTTGGCCACGTAGCCAGCGGCGGCGACTGCGCTCGGACCCTCGTATACCGAGGCATTGGACACCGGCAGCCCTGTTAGCTCGGAGATCGCCGTCTGGTACTCGAACATCGCCTGCAGCCCGCCTTGCGAGATCTCAGGCTGATACGGCGTGTAGGGGGTCAGGAACTCCGAGCGCTCAACGATCGAGTCGACGAGCGCCGGCACGTAGTGGTCATACATCCCGCCGCCGAGGAACGAGACTTCATCTTCGGTCGAGACGTTGCGCGCCGCCAGCGCGCGCAGCTCGTCGTAGACCTCCTGCTCAGCCCGGCCAGGGTCAAGCGCCAGCGGACGCTCGAGCCTCAGACCCTCAGGAATGTCCGAGAACAGCTGCTCGATCGAGTCGACCCCGATCGCGGCCAACATCTCCCGGCGATCGGCTTCGGTGGCGGAGACGTAGGTGCTCACGTCAGCGTCGCCTCGTAAGCCGCCGCATCCAGCAGCGATTCCGCTTCCGCGGAATCTGACAGCTTGATCTTCACGAGCCAGCCCTCGCCGTAGGGATCGTCGTTGACGGTTTCCGGCGTGTCGGCGAGCGCATCGTTGACCTCTACGACCTCGCCCGACAGGGGCGCGATCACGTCGGAGACCGCCTTCACGGACTCAACTTCGGCGTAAGACTGGTCCTTGCTCACTTGGGCGCCGATCGCCGGCGGATCGAAGAACACGAGCTCGCCGAGCGCGTCCTGGGCGTACCAGGTGATGCCAAGCGTCGCGGTCTCGCCGTCGAGTCGCGCCCAGTCGTGCTCGGGGTGATAGAGCAGGTCGGTCGGATAGCTGGCGTCGGCCACGTCAGGACCCCTTTCTGTACAGAGGCTTGGGCTGCACCGTCGCGGCGCGGACGGTTCCGCGCACATCGATCTCGATACCCGTGCCGGGCTCGGAACGCTCAGCGGGAACGTAGGCCATGCCGATGCCGCGCGCGAGACACGGCGAATAGGTTCCGCTCGTCACGATGCCGCCTTCGCGAACCGGATTGCCGGGGCGGGCGATGCCGGCGCCGTCAATCGCGAACGCGACGAGCTTCTCCGACGGTCCTGCGGCACGCGCGCCCGCGATCGCCTCAGCCCCGATGAAGCCGGTCGTCTCGCGGCAACACCATCCGAGCCCGGCTCCGATCGGGTCGCGCTCCTCGCTCAGATCGTTTCCGTAGAGGTGAAAGCAGACCTCGAGGCGCAGCGTGTCGCGGGCGCCGAGCCCGACCGGCGTTGCACCCGCGTCGAGCAGCGCGTCCCACACGCCAGGCGCCTGCCCCGGGTCGAGCAGAAGCTCGACGCCGTCCTCGCCTGTGTATCCGGTCCCGCAGACGAGCATCGACGCGCCCGCCACCGTGCGCTCGCAGCAGTGCATCCGCGGCGGCGGCCCGCCGTCGGCCAGGCCGCGCACGAGCGACCGCGCTCGTGGCCCCTGCACGGCGAGCATGGCGAAACGCTCGGCGCAGTCGAGCACGTCGACATTGAATTCGCTCGCGTGCGCTTGAAGCCACTGCAGGTCCTTCTCGTGGTTGGCGGCGTTGCTCACGGTGAGGAAGCAGGTGCTGGACAGCCGGTAGGTGAACAGGTCGTCGAGAACGCCGCCGTCGTCGCGGCACAGCACGCTGTACTGGGCGCCGCCCTCCGGAATCCGGCGGACGTCGTTCGAGAGCATCCGCTGCAGGAACGCAGCCGCATCGGGCCCGCGCGTCTCGATCTGACCCATGTGCGAGACGTCGAACACGCCGACGTC
>JAFAZV010000117.1 GCA_019239445.1 Solirubrobacterales bacterium | reverse complement strand
AAGGCCAGCGCGAGCGAGATTCCGCTGGTGCGGGGCAAGGTGGAGCACGTGCTCGAGCGCGCCGCGTTCCCGCCCGACAGTCACGATGCCAAGGCCCTGCGCGAGGTACTCGAGTCGTTCCCCCGCGACGCGCTGTTCGAGATCGACCTCGATGAGCTCTACGACGCCGCAATGGGGATCCTCAGCCTGGGCGAGCGCCAGCGGGTGCGGCTGTTCACCTGGCGCGATCGGCTCGGGCGGTTCGTCGAATGCCTGGTCTGCATACCCCGTGACCGCTACAACACCGAGAATCGCGAGCGCATGGCCGCGATCTTGATGGACGCGTTCGAGGGCGCCCACCTCGATTGGTCGCCCTATTTATCGGAGTCGCTGCTCGTGCGGGTGCACTACATCATCCGCGGCGGCGACGGCAGCCTGGCCCAGCCCGATCTGGTCGAGCTCGAGAAGCGCCTCGTGAGCGCGACGCGAGCCTGGACGGATGACCTTCGCGAGGCGCTGATCGAAGAGCACGGCGAGGATGCCGGCGGAAAGTTCTTCCGGCGCTACGAGCGCGCGTTCCCGCCGGCCTACCGCGCCGACCGCGTGGCGCGCTCCGCGGTGGCGGACATCAACCGGATCGAGGAGCTCGGCGACTCCGGCGAGCCGGTGATGAGCCTCTACCGCCCCCTCGAGGCGACCCAGGGGACGATTCGCTGCAAGCTGTTCAGTTCGGGCGGGGTGTCGCTCTCGGACGTACTGCCGACCTTCGAACATATGGGCGCCAAGGTGGTCGACGAGCGGCCGTACGAGATCAGTCCGGCCCACCGTCCGCCGATGTGGATCTACGACTTCGGCCTGAAGTGCGTGGCCGACGATCTCGACCGCGTCCGCGAGGACTTCCAGGACACCTTTCTCGGCGTGTGGCGCGGGGACTTCGAGGATGACGGGCTGAACGCGCTGGTCCTGCACGCGGGGCTGAGCGGGCGGCAGATCACGATCGTGCGCGCGGTCGGGAAGTACATCCGTCAGGCCGGGATCGCCTTCTCGGACGCCTACATGGTGCGCACGCTGCTCGCGCATCCCGAGGTCACCGCCCTGCTCGTCCGCCTGTTCCTGCAGCGCTTCGATCCCGATCGCCGCGACCGCTCCGGCGCGGACCGGCTCGTCAGCGAGCTCGAGGAGAAGATCGACGCCGTCGAGAGCCTCGACCAGGACCGCATCCTGCGTGCCTTCCTGTCAGTCCTGCGCGCCGTCCTGCGGACCAACTACTTCCGCACCGACGGCGGCGAGCGCGCCCGTACGCACCTGTCGTTCAAGCTCGAGCCCTCGCTCGTCCCGCTGCTCCCCCTGCCGCGCCCGAAGTTCGAGATCTTCGTCTACTCGCCCCGGGTGGAGGGGGTTCACCTGCGCGGAGGCGGTGTCGCGCGCGGGGGCTTGAGATGGTCTGATCGCCGCGAGGACTTCCGCACCGAGATCCTCGGGCTGATGAAGGCGCAGATGGTCAAAAACGCGCTGATCGTGCCTGTGGGGGCCAAAGGCGGCTTCGTGCTCAAGCAACCTCCGGCGCAGGGCGAGCGCGAGGCGCTGCAGAAGGAGGCGATCGACTGCTACAGGACGTTCCTGAGCGGGTTGCTCGACCTGACCGACAACATCGTCGCCGGCGAGGTCGTTCCCCCCGAGCGTGTGGTCCGCTACGACGACGACGATCCGTATCTGGTCGTGGCCGCGGACAAGGGCACGGCCTCGTTCTCCGACATCGCCAACGAGGTCTCGGCCGAATACGACTTCTGGCTCGGCGATGGGTTCGCCTCCGGCGGCTCCCACGGCTACGACCACAAAGCGATGGGGATCACCGCACGCGGGGCCTGGGAGTCGGTCAAGCGGCACTTCCGCGAGCTCGGCAGCGACGTCCAGGAGACCGACCTCACGGTCGTCGGCATCGGCGACATGTCGGGCGACGTGTTCGGCAACGGAATGCTCCGTTCGCGCCACATCAAGCTGATCGCCGCGTTCAACCACCAGCACGTGTTCCTCGACCCCGATCCCGACCCGCAGGCGAGCTTCGCCGAGCGTGAGCGCCTGTTCGCGCTCGGGCGCTCGGCGTGGAGCGACTACGACGAGTCGCTGATCTCGGAGGGCGGCGGCGTCTACCGGCGCGACGCGAAGTCGATCAAGCTCTCGCCCGAGGCGCGCGAGGCGCTGGCGATCGAGGAGGAGGAGCTGCCGCCCGCGAGCCTGATCCGCGCGATCCTGACCGCGCCCGTGGACCTGCTCTGGAACGGCGGCATCGGCACCTACGTGAAGGCCTCCGACGAGCCGCAGGGCGACGCCGGCGACAAGAGCAACGACGCCGTGCGCGTCGACGCCGCCGATCTCCGCTGCCGGGTGGTGGGGGAGGGCGGGAACCTGGGTTTCACCCAGCGCGGGCGGATCCAGTACGCGCTCGGTGGCGGGCGGATCAACACCGATGCGATCGACAACGTCGCCGGCGTGAACTGCTCCGATCACGAGGTCAACATCAAGATCCTGCTCGACGGGTTGGTCAAGGCGGGCGACATGACCGACAAGCAGCGAAACGCCCTGCTGGTCGAGATGACGGATTCGGTCGCCGACCGGGTGATCTACGCGAGCTACGTCCAGACTCAGGCGATGAGCCTCGCGCTCGCCCAGGCGGGGCCGATGATCGACGTCCACGGCCGCCTGATCCGGCACCTCGAACAGGTGGCGGGGCTGAACCGCGAACTGGAGTTCCTCCCCGACGAAGAGACGATCGCCGCGCGCAAAACCGATCACCAGGGCCTGGTCGCGCCTGAGCTGGCCGTGGTCATGGCCTATTGCAAGATCCGGCTCTACTCGATGCTGCTCGACAGCGACCTGCCCGAGGATCCGCATCTGGCGCACGACCTCGAGCGGTATTTCCCGCCGCCCCTGCCCGAGCGCTACGCCGAGCAGATGCACACGCACCGCCTGCGCCGCGAGATCATCGCCACCGCGGTCGCCAACCAGCTCGTCGACCGCGGCGGGACGACGTTCGCGTTCCGGTTGAGCGAGGAGACGAGCGCGCCGCCGTCGATCCTCGCGCGCGGCTTCGCTGTGGCTCGCGACGTGTTCGAGATGCGCTCCTACTGGTCAGCCGTTCAGGAGCTGGACAACCGGGTCGAGGCGCAGACCCAGTTGGCCATGCTGATCGAGGGACGGCGCCTGGTCGAACGAGCGACGCGCTGGCTCGTCCGCGCGAATCCGTCCTCGCTGGATATCGCCCAGACCTCGGAGCACTTCGCCTCCGGCGCTCAGATGGTGGCCGAAGCCCTGCCCGGCGTGCTCGAGGGAAGCGAGCGCGACGCGTTTGACGCCCGCGTGTCCGAGCTCTCGGACGCCGGCGCGCCGCATGAATTGGCGCGGCGGGTCGCCGGCCTGCCGTCGCTGCTGTTCACGTTCGACATCGTCGAAGTGGCCGACGCAACGGGCCACGACCCGAACACCGTGATGGAGATCTACTTCAAGCTCGGTTCCGGGCTTCAGCTCAACTGGCTGCGCGACCGGATCATCGAGCTGCCGCGCGCCAACCGCTGGCAGGCGCTCGCGCGGGCGGCGCTGCGCGACGACCTCTACAGCCTGCACCGCGCGATCACGCGCGAGGTGATCTCCGATGCCGGCGCCGGGACGAGCAGCGACGCCGCGATCGAAGCCTGGTGGGAGCGCAACCGCAGCCTGATCGACCGCTGCCTGGGAATGCTCGGCGACATCAGGGGCTCGCGCAGCTACGACACGACGACCCTGCCGGTGGCGCTGCGCGAGGTGCGAAACCTGATTCGCGGCAGCGTCGGGACGGGCGGCGTCGCCGGCGCGGACTCGGTCACGATGGCGGGCTGAGCTCCGAAGACTCCCGCAGGCGCGGGCCCAGCCGCCGGCGCAGTGCCCCGAGCGCATACGCGAGGATGTCGATCAACCCGGCCACGAAGAACGCGAAGGGGCCAGTGACGATTCGAGCGGCCGGACGCCAGAGCATTGGCGTGAAGCTATCGTCTCGGGAGATGTCCGCGGTCAAGACCAACGTCACCGAGCTCCCCGAATCCCGCGTGCGGGTTGACGCCGAGGTGCCCGCTGAGGAGGTCGAGCGTCGCATCCAGCAGGCCGCCCGGCAGCTCGGGCGCCAGATGCGCATTCCCGGCTTCCGCAAGGGCAAGGTTCCGCCACCGGTCGTGATCCGCCGCCTCGGGCGCGACGTCGTGCTCGACGAGGCGCTGCGCAGCTCGCTCTCGGGCTGGTACGTCGACGCGATCGACCACGCCGGCATCACCCCAGTCGGGGAGCCGGAACTTGATGTGGGGGACCTTCCGGGAGCCGGTCAGCCGCTGTCGTTCTCGATCGAGATCGGCGTGCGCCCACGAGCCAAGCTCGGACAGTACAAAGGGCTCGAGGTCGGCCGGCGCGAGCCCCACGCCGAGCCTGCAGCCCTCGAGGAGGAGCTCGAGCGGCTGCGCGATCGCTTCGCCACGCTCGACACGGTGGAGCGCCCGGCGCAGACCGGCGACCACGTCGTGATCGACTATCTCGGGCGGATCGACAGCGAGCCGTTCCAGGGCGGCGAGGGGCGAGACCAGCTGCTCGAGCTGGGCTCAGGGCGGCTGATCCCGGGCTTTGAGGAGCAGCTGACCGGCGCCTCGGCGGGCGAAGAGCGCACGGTCGAGGTTACGTTCCCGGAGGACTATCCAGGAGATCTCGGCGGGCAGCAGGCCCAGTTCGACGTGACGGTCAAAGAGGTGAAGGCCAAGCGGCTGCCCGAGCTGGACGACGAGTTCGCCTCCGAGTCGGCCGGCTTCGACACGCTGGCTGAGCTGCGCGAGGACATCGAGACGCGCCTGCGCGAGGCCGATGAGCGAGCGATCGAGAGGGAATTTGAGGAGGCCGTGCTGGACGCCGTCGTGGCGGAAGCGCAGGTCGACGTGCCCGAGAAGCTGGTGCACGCGCGCGCGCACGA
>JAFAZV010000101.1 GCA_019239445.1 Solirubrobacterales bacterium | reverse complement strand
CCGATGCTGGCGCTGTACATCGGCGGCATGGGTTCGCGACAGCAGAACTTCTACAACAACCTGGTTCGGCGCTACGGCTTCGAAGCCGCCGCGAAGGAGATCCAGGACCTCTACCTGGACGGCAGGACCAGCGAGGCTGGGCAGGCCATCCCCGACGAGCTGATCGACATGGTCTCGCTCTGCGGGCCGCCCGAGGTTGTGCGCGAGCGCCTGCTCGCCTACGAGGGCGCGGGTGTGAGCACGCTGATCGCCGCGCCGATGGCTTCGAGAACCGAGGATCGGATCGCGCAGCTTCGAGCGCTGGCCGAGCTCGCGAGTTGAGCCGGCTACGCGTCTTCTTGGGCGCGTTCGGCGATCCAGGACACGCGTTTCCGATGCTCGCGCTAGGGGCGAGCCTGGTCGCCCGGGGCCATCACGTCACGCTCGAGACCTGGACTCGCTGGCGAGAGGACGTCGAACGTGAGGGCATGCGTTTCGCCGCCGCGCCCGAGTACCCGGTCTTCCCCACCCGCGAGCGGCCGCTGCAGCCGTATGAGGCCGTGGTGGCGGCGACGCCCGTGACGCGGCGCGCGCTCGTCGCCTGCGCGCCCGACGTCGTCGTGCATGACATTCTCACGCTCGCACCGGCGTTAGCGGGAGAGCTCGAGCGCGTGCCTGTGGCGACGCTGATCCCGCACCCGCATCCGTCGAGCGCCGATGGCGCACCGCCATATGCCCTAGGAGCCCGGATCGCGCGCACGCCGACCGGACGCGCACTCTGGCGGGCGTTGCAACGGCCGGTGGCGGCCGGGCTGCGCCGCGGGCGCGATGAGCTCAACGACACGCGCGCGGCGCTTGGGCTTCCGCCCGTTCGCCACCTTCTCGGCGGCATCAGCCGCCGGCTCGCGTTGGTCGCCACCTTCCCTCAGCTCGAGTACGCCCGCCCGTGGCCATCCGCGGTCCGTGTCGTCGGGCCGCTGATGTGGGAGCCGCCGTCCGGCGAGGTCGAGCCGCCGCCGGGGGATGACCCGCTCGTGCTGGTGGCGCCGTCGACCGCGCAAGATCCCGAGCACCGCCTGCTGCGGGCGGCCCTGCTCGGGCTCGGGGATGAGCGCGTCCGCGTGCTGGCGGCCACGAACCGCAAGCCGCTCGCTCGGCCAGTCCCCCTCCCCGGCAACGCCCGAGTGGTTGATTGGATTTCGTACTCGCGCGCGATGCCGCAGTCGGCGCTGGTCATCTCCCATGTCGGTCATGGCACGCTCGCCCGCGCGCTCGCCTCCGGCTGCCGCGTGCTGGCGGTGCCGCACTCGGGCGACATGGCCGAGAACGCCGCCCGGATCGACTGGGCCGGCGTCGGCGTTCGCCTCCCGTGGCGGCTGCTCTCGCCGACGACGCTGCGGCTCGCGGTCCGGCGCGCCCTGAGCGACGATTCGCTGCGGGCCCGAGCCGGCGCGTTGGCCGCGTGGGCCGCCGCTCATGACGGCCCGGGGCACGCCGCCGAGCTCGTAGAGCAGCTGGCGGCCGGGAAGCTCTAACCGTCCTGCCTCGGTCCCTGCCCGTGAGCGCCGGCAGCCGCTACCGCTCGCGACGCATCGCTACTGCTCGCGCCGTGCCCGGATGAACTCGATCAGCTCCACCCCATCGCCCTCGAGCTCGTCCACCGGCTCTCCGTAGCACGAGCAGAGCTCAACAACAGCCCGCGTCTCCGAGACCTCGATCGGCCGCCACATGGCGCCGTGCTCCTCCCAACGCTTCAGGTCCTCGACTGTCAGCAAGGGGCGTGCGGTCATTCAGCTACCCGCGGGTCGGGGTTCCTCGCCGGGATCCGGCGGATGCGGCGGCGCGCCCTCGCCGGCCGTTGCGCCCCCAGCGTCGCCTGCCGTCGCGCCCGCAGCGTCGCCTGCCGTCGCGCCCCCAGCCTCACCCGCCGCGTCACCTGCTTCTCCGTCAGCCGGCGCCTCGCCCGCCGGCACGCCGGGCGCGCTCGTGTCGGGGCCGCCGCTCATCGCCCCCGCAGCGCTGACCGTGGCCGCCTCCGAGGCTCCCGCTGCGCCGGCGGCGCCCGCGCCCGCTCCCGCAGCGCCAGCCCCAGAAACAGCGGTTGCGCTTCCGGCCGGATGAGAACGCGCCCACTCGACGATCTTCTCCGAGCCCTGGATCGCCTCGCCCGAATCAGTCACCAGCACCGGCACCCAGTTGTTCCCGGTCAGCCGCTTTACCTCCTTGCGGCCGGGCGTCTGGTTGAAGACGTCGGGCATCATCCCGAAGCCATAGGAGCGGGTCACGTCTGGCCTGTGGCCCGCGTCGACGAGCGCGTGATACGCCGCGCCGCAGGGATGACCGCCAGGGCGGGGCGCGAATCTGAAGGTGCCGTAACACACGAAGAGCTTCATCCGAGACCTCAGTTCCGCGAGTTGCGTTGTGGAGACTCCGGGGGCGGGACTCGAACCCGCAACATTTCGGTTAACAGCCGAACGCTCTGCCTGATTGAGCTACCCCGGATTAAGGTGTAATGATTTGCCAGCCTCGGGTGTAATGTCCTCAACGTCTTCTTAACCCGTAGAAGCCGACCGCCGAACTGTAGCGGGAAGCGTGCTCACGCCAGCTTCCAGCTCGGCGTGGCAGTTGGAACAGACGAGAACGCATTTCGCCGCTTCCGCTTGAAGCGCAGCGAGCAAGAGCGTCACGCCGTTCCGGCTGATTCCAGCCTCTTGCTCGTCGGATCCAGGTGATGAAACTCGAGCGCGCCGATATAGCTGTCATATCCGTAGTCCGACGTTACGAACGTATGTTCGCAACCGTGGCGGACGGAACGCCAACTAGATCGGCTGTTCCAGCTTCGTGTCGAGGTCACGAATGCCGGCGAGCACCTGCTCGCGCTCGCGCGCCAGCTCGCTGACCTCGCCGCCGCTATC
>JAFAZV010000122.1 GCA_019239445.1 Solirubrobacterales bacterium | reverse complement strand
TGACACAAACCAGCCTCGTTTCTGCACCTCCGGTTCGGGTAAGCGCAGAAGCGTGAGCACGAAGGAGGGACGCCCGATGACGAAGCCGCTGAAGTCACTCTCGGAGCTAGGCCAGAGCCCCTGGATCGATTACATCTCCCGCTCCTTTCTCCGCGAGGGAGAGCTGGGTGCGCTCGTCGATCAGGGCATCGTCGGCGTGACCTCGAACCCGACCATCTTCCAGGGCGCGATCGCCGACGGCAACGCGTACGACGACCAGCTCAGGGAGGTCCTACAGAGCGAAACCGACCCGCGCGAAGTCTTCCTCACGCTGGCGCGCGATGACATCCGCGATGCCTGCGACCTGCTGCGCGAGGTGTTCGACCGTGGGGATGAGACGCGCGACGGATGGGTGTCGCTCGAGGTCGACCCTGAACTCGCCAACGACGCCGTGGCCACCGCCAAAGAAGCCCAGCGCCTGCACAAGATGGTCGAGCGGCCGAACCTGTTCGTGAAGATCCCGGGCACGGAGCCGGGACTTCAGGCGATCGAGGAGACGATCGCCGCCGGGATCCCGGTGAACGTGACGCTCCTGTTCTCGCTCGCTCGACACAAAGAGGCAGCCGAGGCCTACATTCGCGGCCTGCGGCGGCTGCGCGAGAGCGGCGGCGATCTGCGGACGGTCACCTCGGTGGCGTCGTTCTTCGTTTCGCGTGTGGACACGGAAGCGGACCGGCGTCTGGATGAGATCGGCGGTCACGATGACCTCAAGGGCAAGCTCGCGATCGCCAACGCCAAGCTCGCCTACCAGACCTACAACGAGCTGTTCAGCGGCCAGGACTGGGAGGAGCTCAAGGCCGCCGGCGCCTCGCCACAGCGGTGCCTCTGGGCCTCCACCTCGACGAAGAATCCCGAGTACCGCGACGTGATCTACGTTGAGGAGCTGATCGGGACGAACACGGTCAACACGATGCCGCGCGAGACGGTCGAGGCGTTCCAAGATCACGGACGCGTCGAGCCGACGCTCGAGCGCGACGTCGATGAGGCCAAGCGGACGCTCGAGCGCTTTGCCTCCGCCGGAGTGGACTACGACGACGTCGTCGCCGTGCTCGAGCGCGAGGGCGTCGAGAAGTTCGCGAAATCGTTCCGCGAGCTGATAGACGGCGTCACGGCCAAGCGCGACCAGCTCGTGGCGGCCTAGAGATGGGCAGCGCAGACTTTCGCCGCGAGCTCGGCCAGCAGCTCAGGGTTGACTCGGTTCGCGCCAGCGCTGCCGCCGGCTCAGGGCATCCGACCTCATCGATGTCAGCCGCCGACCTGATCGCCGTGCTGATCGACGGCTACCTGCACCTCGACTTCAATTCGCCCGACGACCCACACCGCGATCACCTGATCTTCTCCAAGGGCCACGCGTCGCCGCTCTATTACTCGATGCTCAAGGCGGTGGGCGAGATCAGCGATGAGGAGCTCCTCACCTTCCGGCGCTTCGGCAGCCGGCTCGAGGGTCATCCCACGCCGCGGATCCCGCCCACCGACGTCGCCACCGGCTCGCTCGGCCAGGGGCTCCCGGTCGCCGTCGGCCTGGCGATCTGCGGCAAGCAGCTCGATCAACTGCCCTACCGGGTCTGGGCGTTGTGCGGCGATTCGGAGATGGCCGAGGGGTCGATCTGGGAGGCCTTCCAGCACGCAGCGTGGGCGGGCCTCGACAACCTGACCGCGATCGTCGACGTCAACCGGCTCGGGCAGACTCGCGAGACGATGCTCGGCTGGGACATGGACGGTTATGCCGCTCGGGTGCGGGCGTTCGGCTGGCACGCGATCGTGATCGACGGACACGACGTCGAAGCCATCGACGCGGCGTTCAAGGAAGCGACCGAGACCACCGGCCGGCCCACGGTGGTGCTCGCGCGCACGCTGAAGGGCAAGGGCGTCAAGGAGGTCGAGGATCTTCCCGGTCACCATGGCAAGCCGCTTGACAATCCCGAGGAGGCGATCGAGGAGCTGGGCGGCGAGCGCGAGCTCACCGTGCAGGTGAGCAAGCCGGATCCGGCCGGGGCGCAGCATCGCTTCGAGGCGCCGGGCGGGGAGCTGCCGAGTTGGGATCTCGGCGAGGAGGTGGCGACCCGGCAGGCCTACGGTGAGGCACTGGCCGCGCTCGGCCAGATGCGCGGCGACGTGGTTGCGCTCGACGGCGAGGTCTCCAACTCGACCCATTCCGAGCTGTTCGCCAAAGCCCATCCCGATCGTTACTTCGAGATGTTCATCGCCGAGCAGCAGATGATCGCCGCCGCGGTCGGGATACAGGAACGGGGCTGGGTCCCGTTTGCCTCGACGTTCGCGGCGTTCCTCTCGCGGGCCTACGACTTCATCCGGATGGCGGCGATCTCGCGCGCCAACCTGCGCTTGTCGGGCTCGCATGCCGGTGTCTCGATCGGCGAGGACGGCCCGTCGCAGATGGCGCTCGAGGACTTCGCGTCGCTGCGTGCCGTCGACAGCAGCGCGGTTTTGCATCCCTCCGATGCCAATCAGACAGCGCGCCTGGTGGCGGAAATGGCTGATCGGCGAGGAATTACCTACATGCGCACGTTGCGGCCGAAGACGCCGGTCCGCACGCCGCCCGATGAGCAGATCCGGATCGGCGGCAGCCGCGTCGTGCGCGAGAGCGAGGAGGACGATTACACAATTGTTGCCTGCGGGATCACCGTCGGCGAGGCGGAGAAGGCCGCCGAAGCGCTCGAGTCAGAAGGCGTTCGTGTCCGCGTGATCGACTGCTACTCGATCAAGCCGATCGACGCCGACACGCTGAAGACGGCGGCCCGGGACACCGGCGGCATCGTCACGGTCGAGGATCACTGGCCCGAGGGCGGGCTCGGAGAAGCGGTGCTGAGCGCGCTCGCCGACGCATCCGAAACGCCGCCGGTGATCAAGCTCGCCGTCGACGGGATGCCGACGTCGGGCAGCGCGGCGGAGCTGATGCACGCGGCCGGGATCGATTCCGACGCGATCGTCGGGGCGGTGCAGAAGCTCGTCGAGGCGCGCGCTACGGCCTGAAAAACCAGAACAGCGGCGTTCGCGCGCCGCGTTGTAAAGCAACCGCAAGCGCGGATGTTTCGGTTGACCCTTGGCTGGACCGGTCACCATCTACATCGATGGCCAGAACAGTCACCATTCGCGACGCCGACGGGATGGAGCTTTTCCGACGCTGGCAGCAACAGCGGGACATCTCCGCGCGCGAAGAGCTGGTGCGCCGGCACCTTTCGCTGGCGCGGCGGATTGCGCGCCGCTATGCCCACACACGAGAGCCGCTCGACGATCTGTTCCAGGTCGCGAGTCTGGGTCTGCTGAAAGCGATTGATCGCTTCGATCCGGACCGAGGCCTGGTCTTCTCGTCGTTTGCCGTGCCGACGATCCTCGGCGAGCTCAAGCGCCACTTCCGCGACCGCGGCTGGTCGATCCACGTGCCTCGCGGCCTGCAGGAGCTCGCGCTGCGCGTCCAGGACGCCGACATCAAACTGAGCTCCCGCGCCTGCCGTTCGCCAACCGTGGTCGAGATCGCTCAGTATCTGGAGCTCGAAACCGAGCAGGTCCTGGAGGCGCTCGAGGTGCTGGCCACCCACCATGCCGCGTCGCTCGATGCGCCGATCGGGCAGATGCTCGACGATGAGACGCTGACCCGCCTCGACACGATCGGCAACGAAGATGATCGCTTTGCCCTCGTCGAGACGGCCAGTTCTCTCACCGCCGCCATGCGCCAGCTGCCGGAAGATGACCGGCGGGTGCTCGCGCTGCGCTTCGATCAGGAGCTGACCCAGCATCAGATCGCCGAGCGAATCGGGGTCTCGCAGATGCAGGTCTCGCGAATCCTGCGTCGGATCACGAACCAGCTGCGCGACACGATGGGTATGGACGAGCTGCTTCCGAGCTGCGGGTCGAACGGGAGCCGTCGCCGGCCCCGCGACGCCGCTTAGTCGCCACCCGGGGGCGCAGAGCAGGCGGGGGCACGGCCGACTCGCCCGGGATGCCACACTGCCTCCGTGGCCAAGATCTACAGCGAGATCGACCAGCGGTTGGCGGCATGGATCCGGCGCCAGCCGATGTTCTTCGTCGGCACGGCGCCCTGCGACGCCGACAAACACATCAACGTCTCGCCGAAGGGCCCGATCGGATCGCTGCGGATCCTCGACCCGCGGACGATCGCCTACCTCGATCTGGTTGGAAGCGGAGCCGAGACGATCGCGCACCTGCGCGAGAACGGGCGCATCGTCGTGATGCTGTGCGCGTTCGCCGGACCGCCGCGGATCCTGCGCCTGCATGGGCGAGGCGAGGTCCTGCCGCTGGACGCAATCGAGTTTCCTGACGTTGAGGTGTTGCCGGAGCAGCTACGCACGGTGATCCGCGTCCGGGTCGAGCGCATAGCCGACTCGTGCGGGTTCGGAGTGCCGTTGATGGAGTACACCGGCGAGCGGCCCAACTCCCGCCGCTGGGCGGAGGGCAAGCTCGCCAAAGAAGGTCCGGCGGCGCTCGAGCGCTACAAGGACGAGAACAACGCCGCGAGCATCGACGGGCTCCCGGCCCTCGCCCGCTGACAAGCGGGACCGATTCGCGCGCGCCGGCGCCGGGTAACCGAGCAGCCATGCCCGCCATCGGCTACACGATGATGTGCGAACAGGCGCGGCCGGATCAGCTCGTGCGCGACCTGCAACTCGCCGAGCATGCCGGCTTCGACTTCTCCGTCATCAGCGACCATTTCCAGCCGTGGCTCGACGCCCAAGGCCATTCAGGCTACGCGTGGTCGATCCTCGGCGCGGCCGCGCAGGCCACCGAGCGCATCGGCTTGATGTCCTACGTCACCTGCCCGATGTTCCGCTACCACCCGGCGATCGTGGCCCAGAAGGCGGCCACCGTGCAGATCCTCTCCGGCGGGCGCTTCCGCCTCGGCTTGGGCGCGGGCGAGAACCTGAACGAGCATGTGGTGGGAAAGGCTTGGCCGCCGGTCG
>JAFAZV010000374.1 GCA_019239445.1 Solirubrobacterales bacterium | reverse complement strand
TTGGCGGGGGCGGGAGTCGGGCTGCTGGCGGTGCTGGATGCCGGAGCGGTGGCCTTGGTAGCGGCGCTCGTAGCGGGTGCAGCAGCGTTGGTGGCGGTGCTAGGGGTCGGGGCCGGCGCTGAGGATGCGGCGCCGGTGGCTGTTGCGACCGGCGTGGTAAGGGCGGCCGCTGCGCCTGTTGCGAACAGCGCAGTCGAAACAACGCCGGCAAGCATCGTCGCCAACGCCAAATGAAGAAGAACCCTTACGCGCGTCCTACGCACCACTACTTGCGCTACCCCAACCTCCCGGCGTAAACACCTCTTTTGGGTGGTCAGATTTCTGCCCAGCGGGGCTGACGGTGGTGGGATCAACCGGGGCTACGGCTGACTCTCAGGGACGGCGCCATAAGCGACGCGAGGGCCATGAAATCTGAGGGCGACCGTGTGCGATTGTGCGGCCGAGCCCTACGGTGCCACGGCCTGCGAAAGCGTTTGCCTACGGGCTAAACGCGGGGTCATGAGGAGAACGAGCGACCTTCACCCTTTGGTGGCACGGACGCGATCTGTCGCGGCCGCAGAAGGTGTCTCGCGGCGGCTCAAAACTCTTACGTTCTTCTGAACCACGGGTGTGACGATGCCGTCACGGCCGAAGGGAATCCACCTCAATTGGAGGGCTCAGCAGATGTTCAGGACGACAAAGCGCAACCTTGCGATTGCAGGGACGGCCTTAGCCGCGGCCGCAGGTGCCGGCGGTGCGTATGCAGCCACGAGCACGAACTCGAACCCACGCCAGGCGTATCTCAACGACCTCGCCCATCGTCTCGGCGTCACACCTCAGAAGCTGGACGACGCGCTGAAGGGCGCGTTCAACGACCGGCTCAGCGCCGCCGTCGCGGCCGGACAGCTGACGCAGGCTCAAGCCGATGCGATCAAGCAGCGGCTCGCGCAGCGGGGCGTACCCCCGATCGGCATCGGCCGTGGGCCGCTCGGCAAGCATCCATTCGGGCCCGGCGGGCTCGGTCGGCATGCCAAGCTCGGGGCTGCCGCTAAGTACCTCGGATTGACTCCAGCGCAGCTCCGCGACCAGCTTCGCTCGGGCAGGTCCCTGGCGCAGATCGCGAACCAGCGCGGCAAATCGGTCTCCGGATTGAAGGACGCGCTGCAGGCGGCCGCGAAGTTGAAGCTCGACAAGGCGGTGAGCGCGAAGCGGATCACGAGCGCACAGGAGCAGCAGTTGCTGAGCCGACTGTCGTCGCGGCTCGACACGATCATCAACCATCAGGGGTTGGGTCGGGGCGGCGGTCCGATGGGGAACGGCCCCGGCATCCGGCACTTCCCGGCGCTGCCGCTGCCGCCAGGCCAGCAGGTCGGTCCTCCGTCGGTCGTCTACTAAGAGTCGGTCGGACTCTTACGCGGCTCTCACTGAGTTCCTAAGGGTTTCTCACCGCTGCCTGCTGTACTGGCTCGGTATACCGCCACGAGTTTGAGCCAGGAGAAACCCAAAATGACTTCCGTGAAGCGCATCCTGCCGGTGATCGCGGGCGCGGTCGCCGGCGGGCTGATCGCCCTGGTCGTCGCCAACGCGAGCAGCAGCACGCACTCGGTAACGACCACCGTCGTCCAGCCCGCCCATGCCTCGCCACTGCCCACGTCGACCGGGGGCCGCGGTTTGAGCGTGAATCAGATCTACAACCAAGCCAGCCCGGGCGTGGTCGACATTGTCGTGACCTCGCAGAGCGGTGGCATCAATCCGTTCAGCGGCAGCTCGCAGGAGTCGCAGGGCGAGGGCGCCGGCGTCGTGTATGACAGCAAGGGCGACATTCTCACCGACGAGCACGTGGTGAACGGCGCGACCAACGTGCAGGTGAAGTTCAGGGACGGCAAGACCGCCAAGGCAAAAGTGCTGGGCACCGACCCGAGCACGGACGTCGCGGTGATCCACGTCGACGTCCCGTCCTCTGAGCTCCATCCGGTTCCGCTCACTGACTCATCGGCCGCCCAAGTCGGCGACGCGACGGTGGCGGTGGGCAGCCCGTTTAGCCTGCCTGAGACGACCACGACCGGCATCGTCAGCGCGGTCGGCCGCAGCATCACGGCGCCCAACCACTTCACGATCCCGGGGGCGATCCAGACCGACGCGGCGATCAACCCCGGCAACTCGGGCGGCCCGCTGCTCGACGGCAACGGCAAGGTTCTCGGCCTCGTGGATCAGATCAACACCAACTCCGGCGGCAACGAAGGGGTCGGTTTCGCGATCCCATCGAACACCGCGGCGCGGGTGGCGAATGCGATCATCTCCGGGCAGTCGGTGCGCCACGCCTACGTCGGAGTGAGCCTCGATCCGAACAGCTCTGGTGGTGCGCGAGTGTCAACGCAGCCCGACCAGCAGGGGAACCCGCCCGTCCGCAGCGGCTCGCCGGCGGACAAGTCGGGCGTGCAGCCGGGCGATCTGGTCACGGCGATCAACGGCAAGTCGATCAACTCGACCGACGACTTCATCGCTACGGTCGATGGCTACGCCCCGGGGGACACGATCACGTTCACGATCAAGCGCGGCGGCCAGACGCACGACATCAAATTGACGCTCGCGGCGCGGCCGACCTCGGCCACGCAGGGCGGCTAGCGACAGTCGCGGTTCGCTAACGCCGGGCGGCAGCGACCCTGCCGCCCGGCGCCTCATCAACGGGGGCAGTGCGATGACGAAGCTACGCGCCGGCCGCAGCTAAGCGCAAACGCCGAGTCCGCAGCAACGTCGCCAGCGCGCCCAGCCCGACTAGCGTGATCAGCACCGGTCCCAGGGCTCCGCTGCCGAACGCATTGGCAACGGCGTAAGTGGCGGCGCCCATCGCGCCCGCGGCGGGCAACGTCAGGATCCAGGCGAGGACGATGTTGCCGGCGATCCCCCAGCGCACCGCTGAGAGCCGCTTGGCTGCGCCGGCGCCGGTCACGGCCCCCGAAATGACGTGGGTCGAGGAGAGCGGGTAGCCGAAGTGCGAGGAGGTGAGAATCACGGCGGCGCCAGCGCCTTGCGCCGCGAAACCCTGCGCCGCGTCCATCTTGATGATCCGCGTGCCCACCGTGCGGATGATCCGCCAGCCGCCGGCGTAGGTCCCGAGCGCCATCGCCGATGCCGCGACGACCACCACCCAAGCGGGGACATGAAATGGCGAGGCGGCGATGCTCCCGTGGGCGACCAGCGCCAAGGCGATCACGCCCATCGTCTTTTGAGCGTCGTTGGTGCCGTGGGCGAATGACAGCAGCGAGCTCGAGGCGATCTGCCCCAGCCTGAAGGCACGTCCTATCGGGCCCGGGCGGCGGCGGGCGACGATCCGATAGATGACGACGATCACGGTGCCGCCGAGCAGGAACGCCGACACCGGAGCGATCAGCCCGGGCAGGACGACCTTGTCAATTAGTCCCTGCCACTTGATGGCGGCTCCACCGGCACCGGCCAGCAGTGCTCCGATGACGCTCCCGATCAGGGCGTGCGAGGAGCTGGATGGCAGACCAAAGAACCAGGTGATCAGGTTCCAAGCGATCGCGCCGAGGAGTCCGGCGAAGGCAATCGTTTGCGTAACCTGGCCCGCGGTGATGATCCCTGTGGCCACAGTCGCCGCCACTTTCAGCGAGACGAACGCGCCCGCGAAGTTGAGCACCGAGGCCAGCGCGACCGCGGTGCGAGGCGCTAGGGCACGCGTGGAAATTGAAGTCGCCACGACGTTCGCCGTGTCGTGGAAGCCATTCGTGAAGTCGAACGCGACAGCGGCGGCGATGACGATGACGAGCAGAAGGTCGCTGTGCATCGCTACAGGCTTTTACGCCGCGACGAGGCCGACGCCCGGCCGTCAGGCGCCCGCGGTCGACGCGTGCGCGAGAGTGCGCTCTACCAACTCGCAATGCGCGCAGCGCGTCCCGCCTTCGCGGCGGTGCCAGTCGCCGTCCGCTTCGAGGGTCCAGGCGAATGTGTCGTCGGCCAGGCAGCGCTCGAGCGTGTCCTCGAGCTCGCCCTGCAGCTCCGGGTGATCAACCGGCGCCAATAGCTCGACGCGCTTGTCGAGATTGCGCGGCATCAGATCCGCGGAGCCGATGTAGTAGCGGCGCTCGTCGCCGCGCTGGAACGAGTAGATCCGGGAGTGCTCGAGAAAGCGCCCGACGATCGAGACCACGTTGATCGTCTCGGAGATGCCGGGGATCCCCGGCCGCAGGCAGCAGATCCCGCGCACGTTCAATTCAATCGGCACTCCCGCCCGCGACGCGCGGTACAGCGCTTCGATGCAGCGTTGATCGACGAGCGAGTTCATCTTCATCGCGATCCGCGCCGGGAGGCCGGCCTCGTGGGCCTTTATCGTCTTGTCGATTTCCTCGATCAGCGGCTCGCGCATCCAATTCGGCGCTACCAGCACCTTGCGCTCCCGGTCAGGATGCCCGTAACCGGTCAGCGAGTTGAACAGGTTCGCGACCTCCTGGCCGAGCTCGCCGTCGGTCGTGAACAGTCCGAAGTCCTCGTAGAGACGCGCAGTCTTGGCGTGGAAGTTGCCGGTGCCGATCATCACGTAATGACGGATCCCGTCTCGTTCGCGTCGCACCACCAGAATCGCCTTGGCGTGGGTCTTCAGGCCTGGAATCCCGTGGACCACGTGAGCTCCCACTTCTTCCAGGGCGCGCGACCAGCGAATGTTCAGCCGCTCGTCGAAGCGAGCCTTGAGCTCGACCATGCAGACGGCCTGCTTGCCCTTTTCCGCTGCTTCGATCAGCGACGGCACGAGCGCTGAGTCGTCGGAGGTCCGGTACACGGTCATCTTGATCGCGAGCACGTCGGGATCGTCGACCGCCTGCCGGATGAAGCGTTCTACGGAGCTCGCGAACGAGTGGTATGGGTAGTGCACGAGGACGTCGGCGGCGCGCATGGCTGCGAACACGTCAGGATGCTCCTCGCGGTCGCCGGGACGTGGTCCAAAGGCCGGGTGCGTGACCGGAGTCCACTGCTGCTGGCGCAGGTCGGGGTGACCCTCAATGCCGGCGATCTCCCACAAGTCGCTGAGGTCGAGCATGCCCTTGACGTCGTAGACCTGCTCCTCGTCCACCCCCAGCCAATCGATCAGCCGGCTGCGCAGCGCCGGGTCCATGCCGGCGCCGACCTCGAGACGCACGACCTCGCCGAAGCGTCGCCGGCGCAGCTCGTCCTCGACCGCCTGGAGCAGGTCGTCGGCTTCGTCTGAAACCTCGAAATCGGCATCGCGGGTGACACGGAAGAGATCGTGGCTGATGATCTGCATGCCGGGGAACAGGTCGCCGAGGTGCGCCGCGATCACGTTCTCGAGCGGGATGAAGGTGTCCTTGGCGATCTTCACGAGCCGCGGCAAGACCTCCTTGGGCACCTTTACCCGAGCGTAGGCGTCGTGGTCGAGCTTCGGGTCATGCAGGCGGACGATGAGGCTGAGCGAAAGGTTCGAGATGTACGGAAACGGCCGGCCGGGCCCGATCGCGAGCGGCGTCAAAACGGGAAAGATGTGATTGCGGAAGTGCCGCTCGATCGTCGCGGGATCGGCTTCGGAGTGCTCGCAGTTGACGATTCGGATCCCGTTGTCGGCCAACTCCGGCCGGATCACCTCCTCGAACTGGCGCGCGTGTCGCTCATCGAGGGCGCGAACTTGCGCCGCGATGCGCTCGAGCACCTCGCCGGGAGGAAGGCCGTCCGGACCCCGGGCGTCGATCCGGGCGTCGAGCTGATCATGGACGCCGGCCACGCGGATCATGAAGAACTCGTCCAGATTGGTCACGAAGATGGCCAGGAACTTCACCCGCTCGATGAGCGGCAGCGACTCGTCCTCCGCGAGCTCGAGCACGCGGGCGTTGAAGTCAAGCCACGACAGCTCCCGGTTGGTGTAGAGCGACGGGTCGGTCAGGTCGCGCTCGGCCGGCGCCACGGGGGCGCGACCGACCTCGAGAGTGCCGGCGGCCGAGGATCCGGCCGGCGCCCCGGCCACCGCCGGCGTGGCGTGCAGCGGCTCGGTCACGCCACCTTCTCCGCCACATGCGCGATCGCGCCCAGCTCCGCAGGCCGCATCAAGACGACGAGTTCGCCCTTGGAAATGCCTGCGAGTCCACCTTTCTTCATGCGCGCTTGCACTCCGGTCAGATCGTGCAAGGTCAGCGAGAACGACGGATCATGTCCGACCAGCAGCACATCACCGAGACCCGCCGTGAGGTCTCGGACGTCGAAAGGCTCCCCGCCCAGCGCCGGATCGACGGAAACGCCTAACCCGAGCGGCTCGCATGCGATCTGGGCCGTCTGCACTGCGCGCAGCTTCGGACTGCTGAGGCAGCTATCGAGTTTGACGCCGAGGCGCGAGAGAGCGGCGCCGGCCGCCTCCGCCTGGCGGGTGCCGAGGTCAGTCAGCGGGCGCTCGTCGTCAGGCAGCCCGTCCGCCGCCTCGGCATGTCGCAGCAACCAGAGCATCCGCGGAATCTAAACCCATTGTTGCGTACTGTCACACCGGCGGCTGGAAAGCCGTGGCACGGCAGCGGCCAGGGTCGATGGCGAGCGAGGGGCGACGGCGCTCATCGCGTAAACGGTAGGCCGCCATCGCGCGGCCTGCGTGGCGCTTGGGTTAAGCGCCTCGACCTAGCCGGAGTCAACCAATGAGCAGCCGGCGCCCGAACACGCGCTTGAACGCGTCGCCGTCGCCGTAGCGTTCGACGCTCCAGCGCGGCAGGGTGAGGTCGCCGGCAGCTTCGAGGTGGAGGTCGAAACCGTGGCCATTGGCGCGCAGGCGCGCCTCGCGGACCGCTTGGTCACGACCGCGCTCGAGATGCTCGGCGAGGCGCAGGATCACTGCGCATCGCTCGAGGAGCGCCTCGTCGCCGTTCTTGGAGATCCCGGCCACCTCTCCGAGCCGGGCCGCTCCCTTGCGGTGATAGCGACTGATCTGCGCGATCAGCCCTCGCTCGCGCGGGTCGAATCCCGGCAGCTCCGCGCTGACGATCAGATAGCGCGAATGTTTGTGGTGGTCGTCGTAGGAGATCGTCATGCCGACGTCGTGGAGCATCGCCGCCGCCCAGAGCAGCTCGCGCTCGCCCGGCCTGGGGTCGAACAGGTGGGCTTGCACCAGCGAGTCGTGCATCTGCAGCGCCAGCTTGGCGACGTGCTCGACGTGGGTCAGGTCCGACTCGTACTGAATGGCGAGATTCCGCACCGCCGCTGCGCGGACGTCGTCAAACAGCGGCTCGCGCCCGGCGAGCAGCGTCCGAGCGAGAAACACGCCTTCCCGCAGGCCAGCCTCCGTCGCCTCGATTCCCGCGAAGGAACCTAGCTCGACCACAGTCTGAAGCGCGACCGCCGCCGCCAAGATGATGTCGGCGCGCCCGGGTTTGACCCCCGGAAGCTCGCCGCGCGCGGAGACCGGCAGCGAAGCGAGCCTGCGCACCAGGTCGTCCAGTGCCGCTGCGGTGATGACGAACCCCTGGACGCCGAGGTCGAGCTGCTCGGCGGGCGGGTACGCCGCGGCGGCCAGGTTTCGCACCGCGCCGCCGGTGCCGACCAGGCGCGGCCCAGTCCCGCGCAGCCATCCCGCCTCCGACAGCGCGTCGCGCACGTGGCTACGAATTCGCTGCAGCTCCTTCTTCTTCGCGGGGCCCGCGCCGGGCAGGAAGCGCTCGGTGAGGCGGACGGCGCCGAGCGGATGAGAATCCATGACTTCTGGGCGCCGCTCGCGGACTCCGACGAGCTGCATGCTCCCGCCGCCGAGCTCGACGACGGCGCCGTCAGTCAGCGTCGAGGTGTTGATCGCCGCGACGTAGCCGTAGAAGGCCTCGTCGCGCGCGGACAGGACCTCGATCGTCAACCCG
>JAFAZV010000350.1 GCA_019239445.1 Solirubrobacterales bacterium | reverse complement strand
CGACCCTTGACGCTGAGCTTGGCGTTACGGTGCAGCTTCATCCGGTGTCCTCCTTGGGACTGAGGTGGCTTGAGCACCCTTCAGCCTCCAAGGAGCACCGGATGGCTAGCTCATCGGCGGAACAACGTGGTCAGGAACTACAACTAGGCCACGCCGCTTGATCTCCCGGGCGACGAAGACGGAGGTATCGAGCAGTCCCGAGCCGGGATCGGTCACAGCTCGTCGAATCTCCATGTGCGACGGTGTAGCACCAGTCGGGCTGGTGCATAGCCATGCGTTCCGCCCTTTCGGAACGCCATCTGAGCTACCAAGCCTGACCATCGTGACGCGTGACGGGTTCAGTCCTGCTCTTCTCGCACCACGCACACCTCCGCGGCGCTGCGGAGTGTCCGCCAGGAATCCCACGCTACACCCCTGATGAGTGGCTGTTTGAGCCCTACAGTGGTGGCGTGACGAGCTTGCTAGAGCGCGAGCGCGAGCTGGCAGCGGTGGACGAGCTGCTGGAGCTTGGCGGCGTGGTTCTAGTGGAGGGCCGGGCGGGGATCGGCAAGACAGCGCTAGTGGAGGCGGCCTGTCGGCGTGCGGCTGGCGTGGGGCGCGAGCTCCTGCACGCGCGGGGCTCGGAGCTTGAGGTCGGGTTCGCGTTCGGGGTTGTGCGTCAGCTGTTTGAGCGGCGCCTGGCAAGTGCGGCGGCGAGCGAGCGCGACGCGCTGCTTGCCGGATCGGCTGGTGCCGTGCGGGCTTCGCTGTTGGGCCAGGCCGTAGACGCGTCGGCGTTCGACACCTCGTTTGCGGTGCTTCACGGGCTCTACTGGCTGACGGTCAACCTTGCGGGGCGCCGGCCGCTGCTGATCGCCGTCGATGATGCCCACTGGGCGGATGAGCCGTCGCTTCGCTGGTTGGCTCACCTGGCTGCGCGGCTTGAGGGGCACGAGGTCGCGCTGCTCATCGCGTTGCGCCCTGTCCACTCCGCATTAACGGGTGGCTCGGTTGGCGCGCTGCTCGACGCGGCACAGACCGTCCTGCGTCCGGAGCTCCTGAGCGGGGACGCGGTCGGCGCGATGGTTCGCCGCATGCTCGGCTCCGGTGTGAGCAGTGAGCTGTGCGAGGCGGTCCGGGCCGGGAGCGGCGGAAATCCTTTGTACCTGACCGAGCTCTTGCGGGAGGCTCGGTCTCAAGACCTGCCGCTGGCGGACCTTGATCCGGCTGAGCTGGTGAGCGGCGGGAGCGAGGGCGTGGCTCGGCGGGTTCTGGCCGGGGTACAGTCGCTGCATCCAGCAGCATTGGCGTTCGCGCAGGCGGTGGCGGTGCTCGGAGATGGCTGTGAGCTGCGCCAAGCGGCCGCGCTCGCCGGGGTGGAGGTATCCGAGGCGATCTCGCTCGGGATGGCGTTGGTCCATCTGGAGGTGTTGGCGGCTGATGATCCTCCGCGCTTCATTCATCCGGTCGTTCGTGAGGCGGTCGAGGCGTCGTTGCCGAGCGATGCGCGAGACGCGCTGCACCGCGCCGCCGCGCGGTTGCTACAGGCTGGCGGGGCCCCGCCAGGGCGGGTGGCGGCGGATTTGATCGCCCTGAGGCCGATCGGCGACGGCTGGGTGGTGGAGCGGCTACGGGAGGCGGCTCGCGCGGCGATGCAGAGCGGCGCGCCGGCGGCTGCGGCCGCCTTGTTGGGCCGCGCGCTTTTAGAGCCTCCCTCGCCTGAGGAGCGGGCGACAGTGCTTCAGGAGACCGCACGGGCGGAGGCAGGCGCAGGGCGCGAAGCGGCCTGCGAGCACCTTGAGGAGGCGCTAAGCCTGGCTGAGGATCCCCGGCAGCGGGCGGCGATCGCGGTCGAGGTCGCCGAGACGTATGCGGGTCTGTTTCGGTGGGTAGAGGCGGTGGATGTGCTCGAGCGGGCGCTGGCGCAGCTCGGCGAGGCCGATGATGAGCTGGCGGCGCGGCTTGAGGGTGAGCTCGTGGTATGCGGTCTTCACGACGCGCGTCGCGCATCACGGGTCGCGCCGGTGCTGGAGCGGCTACGGTCTCGCTCGCTTTCCGGCAGCGCGGTGGAGGCGCAAGCGGTCGCCGAAGGGATGTCCGCATTGCTTGCGGGCCAGTCCGCGGACGAGACGGGAAGCCCGCTTGAGCAAGCGCTCCTACGCGCGCCCGCGCGCGCGGAGAACTGGGACACGCGGGCGGCGATGTTGTGGACCCTGGTCGCGGCGGAGCGCTACGAATCGGTCGAGAGGACGCTCGGACCGATGCTCTCCGAAGTCCACGGCTCGGGGAGTGCACGCGGGTTCGTCGCCGTGTACAGCACGCTGGGCTTGCTGAAGCTGCGCACGGGGGCGCTTCCGGAGGCGGACGCCGCGGCGCGGGTTGCGCTGCGGGTGTTGCGGGAGGGTGACTTCGCGCCGGGGCTCGCCTTCGCAGCGACAGTGCTCGCTGATGTTGCGGTTGAGGCCGGCGAGCTCGACGAGGCGGAGGCGCTGCTTGGGCTGCTCCCGCAGGAGGGTTGGCCGGCGGGCGTCGGCACGGTCCTGATTCCGGCCGCTCGCGGGCGGCTCCGGCTCGCCCAGGGGCGCCCGGCGGAAGCGCTGGCGGACTTCGAGCTGTGTGCGAGGATGTTCAGTCCGGATGTGTGGGGGACGGAAATGCGTGATGTGGGGTATCTGCACGCGCGCTCGGGCGCAGCTCTGGCGCTGCTGCGGCTGGGTGATCGCGAGTCCGCGGTCGAAACGGCAAGGGTCGAGCTGGCCCAGGTGCGCGTATTCGGCGCCCCGCGTGCGCTGGGAGTAGCCTCGCGCGTCGCGGGACTCGCCGAGGGCCGAGAGCAGGGACGCGAACTGCTGCAGGAATCTGTCGCCAGCCTCAGGGACTCGCAGGCGCGCCTCGAGCTTGCGCATTCGCTTACCGAGGTCGGCGCGGCGCTGCGCCGAGGTGGCGAGCGCAAAGCTGCCCGTGAGCCGCTCGGTGAGGGGCTCGAGCTGGCCGTGCGATGCGGCGCCCGCCGGCTTGCGGCTCGGGCGCGTGAGGAGTTCAGGGCCACCGGCGCACGCCCGCGACGCGCGTGGCGCACTGGGGTGGAGGCGCTGACACCCAGTGAATTGCGGATCGTGCGCCTGGCGGCCGACGGCGCCACCAATCGCGAGATCGCGCACCAACTGTACGTGACGCTAAAGACCGTCGAAGGCCACCTCTCCCGCGCCTACACGAAGCTCGCAGTCAAGAGTCGGGAAGAGCTGCCAGGGGTGCTCGAGGAAGAAAAGACCAGGGTGCCGACCCTCTAGCGAACCACCGGCCGACGAAGCAACCTTCGGCGCGTACCTCAAGTGATCGGAGGAGCTTCATATGACGATGAACACGCGCGAGGCGTTCGAGCGCGGGACCGACACGTTCAACGCTCACGACCTCGACGGGTTCGCCGAGGTGATCGCCGACGACGTCGTGTTCGCGGCGCCGGGCGGGATACACGGCGAAGGGAAGGCCGCCTGCGTCGAGTTTTTCGGCGGCTGGTACCGCGCGTTTTCCGACGCGCAGGTCGAGGTCCACAGCGCCTATTTCATCGATGACATCGTCGTCGAGGAGGGCACCTTCTGCGGAACCCACGACGGCGTTCTCCACACCCCGACCGGCGAAGTCCTGCCAACCGGTCGCGCGATCAGTTTGCCCTATATCCACACGCTGCGCTACCGCGACGGGTTGCACGTCTCATTCAACCTGCTGTTCGATCGGCTGCTGATGCTCGAGCAGGTTGGGCTCATCCCGGCGTCCGCTCCGGCGCCGTAGAGGACCCCGAACGATGTCCAGGTCGTCGTACTCGGTGCCGGAGTGTGTGGTCTGGCAGGCGCGATGATGTTGGCCTGCGACGGGCATGACGTGCTGGTGTTAGAGCGCGATTACCCGCCCGCCCGCGACGCTCCCGACCGGGCATGGACAGACCGGGATGGCCCCGCCGTCAGACAGTTCAGGCTCGGGCACCTGCTGTTGCCTGCCGGCCGAGAGGCGCTGAAGATCGAGCTGCCAGAGACCGTCGCTGGCTTTCGGCGTTTGCCGTGCGCGATCCTGGCCGAAGGACGCGCACAAGAGTCCGTTCCAACCTGGCCTGCGGCCGCTGTCGGCGGGTTCGTGGAGCGGGAGGTGCGATGAGTTCCCTAGCTGGCGTCAACCATATAACGGTTCTGACGGATGAGCTCGACCGACTGAGGGCGTTCTACGAGGAGGTGTTCGGAGCGCGCTTGTTAGTCGAGCTTCCCGTACCCGAGCCTGACGGCCCCGGCCGCCACGCGCTGCTTGGCATCGGCGGCGGCGCCGCGTTGCATCTGTTTGAGTTGCAGCGAGTTGCCACACCCGCCGCGCGGGCAATGTTTGCTCGCGGCAGGATCGATCACTTCGCCTTGCAGGCGCCGGATGTGGGCACTTTCGAGCGGCTGCGCGTGACGTTGTGCGCGCGCGGCGCGACCGACGCGGCGGTGACCGACTTCGGGATCGTGCGCGTGCTGACCTTCAGCGATCCGGACGGGCATCCCGTCGAGCTGGCGCACTGGGCCGGGGGCGCCGACCTCGGCGAGCTCGACATGTCACGCGCCAATGACGATGAGCTGATCGCGCGGCGCTCCGCAGCGATCAGCCGCAGCCCAACGAGCCGACACGAGCCTCACATAAGCCACTCACGGCAACAACGTACAACGTCTACCGCGTCTGAACCTAGCCAGCACGGCGTCACAGAGCGCGACGAAGGCAAGGAGCAAGCATGATCACACACAACGTCAAAGCAGATCCCGGACCCGAGACCACAAGCGAGGGAAACAACGCCGAGCTGGTCAGGCGATGCTTCGAAGTGGTCTGGAACCAGGGCGACCTGGACGCCGTGGATGACTTCTTCGGCGAGGATTTCGCGAACTTCGGGCACCGGGGTGCGGACGCCCGCGGCCTCATCCGCGCGATCGTGTCGGCGTGGAGGGCGGCGTTTCCTGATCTTCGCTTCGATATCGAAGAGGAACTCGTCGACGGAGACGCTGTCGTTCATCGCATGACATGCCGGGGCACCCACGCCGGGAGGTTCGAGCACCCAGCAGTTGGCGTGCTCGAACCCACCGGACGCGCCTTCGCGGTCGATCACATACACATCAATCGCGTTCGCGAGGGACGCATCGTGCAGCACTGGGGGACCCGCAACGACCTGGCAATGCTGCAACAGCTGGGTGCAGTTGCGACCCCGTCGAGGGCGGGGTCGATCAGGTCGTCTGGGGGCTGGCAGCGGTGACCTGCTGAATTGTTGTTACGACAGGCGCTCCCGGCGGGCTCGACGTCGGCAAAAGCCGCGGGCCCTCCATGAGCCGGATGGACAGCTCGAGTGTGCCTCTCGCGCGGCTACTTGGTGCGCGCCTCCCAGTACGCCTCGGCCTCCGCCTCCATCACAGCCAGCCGTGAGTAGTAGTCCGGGAACTCGTTCAGGTGGGCGCGGGCGATCTTTGCGGTGACGTCCACGTTGTCGTCGGTCACGTTCGTTTCGAGGTCGTGGGTGCCGTGCTCGAGTTCGATCTCCATCCCCATCCGGAACTGCTCGACGTCGAACCTCGACGTGTTCCAGTCGATTCCAACGCGCTCGCCGGCAGCTCGCGCCTGCTCCGTCGTGAAATGTCGCTTCGCGGTCATGAGCGAACGGTCTCGGTCGCGTCCGGCAGCGGCTGAACCTCATCGTGTTCGGTCTCAGCTCCGCGTTTGCTTGCGTCGTGAGCAGACCGGCGCTGGGCGCGCGGTTGGTCACGGAGCCGCGGGAAAGCCTTCTCGTCGCTGAACTGCACGATGCGAGCGGCTTCTACGCTTCCCCGATGCTTGCGGCGCTGCTGATCGCCGGGTCGCTTGGATTGAGCAACTTTGCCGCCTCGATCGCGATCGGGATCTCTGGCGTTGACCGCGGCGTCCGTGCCCGTGTCGTGTTCGCGTTCGCGGTCTTCGAGGCCGGGATGCCGATCATCGGGCTGCTGATCGGCCGACGGCTCGCGCATGGGCTTGGCGGGTCCGCGCACCTCCTGGGCGGCCTGCTGCTGATTGCCGCCGGCCTGCAGACCACCTACTCGGCAACGCGAGCTGCCAGCAGCGAACCGGCCGGCTCCGTTGCCACCGCCTCGATGGGACGTCTACTGCTGCTCGCCGCCGCCTTGAGCATCGACAACCTCGTCGTCGGCTTCGCGCTCGGTGCCCACGGCGGGCCGCTCGCGCTCAGCGTCGCAGCGATCGCAGCCGTCAGCGTCGGCCTGTCACTCATCGGCCTCGAGCTCGGTACCCGACTCGGGGCGCGGGTCGAGCACGACAGCGAGCTGATCGGGGGCATCGTCCTGATCGGCGTCGGAGTCGCAATCCTCGCCAAGCTCGTCTAGACCGCACGCAAGGCTCCCGCATCGCGGTGCGCGCCGTCCCCGTTTTGCACGCGTCTCCCATACGCGGAACAAGCCGCGCCGAAGACGCTCCGCTGCGCGAGCGGCGTGGGCGAGCGCCCGCTCCCGCTCGGCTATGAAGTTCCGGCAGCCCAGTTAGCCTGAGGCGGCAAAGAGCGCGTCCCACAACTCGAAGTGCTGATCGGGTGCCGTCCGCGGGAGGATCGATCTGCCAGCCTCCTTCCCAGTGACCGCGATGAGTGCTCACGACGCCACACGGGATGGCCTGGTCCGTCGCGGGATCGCGCTGGAGGCCTTCACGCTGACTTGGATGACGGCGGAGGCGGCTGTCGCTGTCGCGGCTGGGGTTGCCGCGGGCAGCGTCGC
>JAFAZV010000301.1 GCA_019239445.1 Solirubrobacterales bacterium | reverse complement strand
TGCATGCGGTCGCGCACGCCGGGCGGGTTCTCGATGATCTGCGAGAACCGCACCACGGTCACCGTGTCCTCCATGCCCACGCTGCGCCCGTAGATCTGCTCGAGGAAATGGACCATCTCGTCGACGCGCCGGAACTCCGGGTTGTCGTGTTCGATGTCGCGCGGGGATAGGTCCCTGACGCGCTTGACCTCGACCTGGTCGATCACGGCGTAGAAGATCTTCTCTCGCGGCGAGTGCTGGTAGCCGATCGTGACCAGAACGCAGTCGTTCTTGCGGTATTTGTGCGACTTGTCGCCAAGGCGGATCGTCGCCGTCTTGCGTCCCCGGCGCAGCTGATCGCCGAACACCGAGGAGTAGAAGTTGAGAACGCGCACTCGCGCCAGCCTACCGATCCGATGACAGACGCGACGATGCGCGCTTCACGATGTCCCGCTCCCCCTTGTAGGTGAGCGTTCGCGCCGCTTCGGCGAGCGGGATCCAGCGTGCGTCTTCGATCTCGTGATCGTGATCGGCGAGATCGCCGGAGACGTATCGGAAGAGAAAGAACAGCACCCGTTTGGAGACCGTTCGCCCCCGCCGCTCGTAGCTGTAGCGAATCTCGCCCAGCTCCTCGACGAGCTCCGCTTGCACACCGGTCTCCTCACGCACCTCGCGCGCGGCGGCGGCCTGCGGGCTCTCGTCGCCGTCCGGATGCCCTTTGGGCAGGCCGAGCACGCGGTTGCCGGCGGCGTCGCGCTTCACCGGCACGATCGCCACCACGTCGTCTCCGTGTACGACCACGCCTCCGGCCGAGAACTCCGCCCGACCTTCAGTAGACGTATCGCGCGAGCCCGGCTGCGTCATGGACGACTAGCTTCCCGCGTCCCTGTGTGATGATTCCCGCCCGCTCGAGCACGGCGAGAAACCGGCTCGCCGACTCGCGCGAGGATCCCGCCAGTTGGGCCACATCCGCTTGGGTCGCGGTGATCAGCACATCGCCTTCGCCGGCGCCTTCGGCCCGCGCAGCTTCGACGAGTTGCGCGAGCACGCTCGCCACCCGGCTCTGCACGGTTTGAAACGACTGCCGCGCGAGCCGCTCGTTCGTGTCGCGTAAGCGGCGGCCTAACGCCGCGATCAACTTGACCGCGATGTCGGGATGCTCGCGCAGCAGCCGTCGCATGTCGGCGCCGAGGATCGCGATCGCGTCCGTGCCCTCGAGCGTCTCGACCGTGGCCGAGCGCTTCTCGTCATCGAACATCGCCAGCTCGCCGAAGATGTCGCCGGGCCCGAACGTGGCCAGCGTGATCGACCGGCCGTCGGAATGCTCGCGTACCGCGCGCGCGTGCCCGGAGCGCACGACGTAGCAGGTATCGCTGTCGTCCCCCTCGCGAAACACGACCTCTCCGGGCGCGAAGTTCCGCGGCACCGCGACCTCGGCCACCCGAGCCAGATCGCTCTCAGCCAGGGCTGAGAACACCGGCACGCGTCCGAGCAGCGCCACCGTATCGCCGCCGCCTCCCACCATCGCGAGCTTCACGCCGCGCCGGCCGGCGCTGCCAGCGCGCCGAACAGGCGGGGGTCGTTGGTGATCACCCCGGTCACGCCGAGCGCCTCGAGCGCGCGGATGCGCGGAAGCTCGTCGACGGTCCAGGCGTAGAGCTCGCCGCCGGCCGCCCGGACGCTGCGCGCGAGCTGCGGCGTCACCAGCCGCCAGTGAGCCATCACGGCGTCGATCTGACCGGCTCGAATTGCCCGCGCCGCCCGCAGCGGGAGCACGGTGCGGGCGAGTTGCAGGGCAGCCAGCGCCGGCAGTGTCAGCGCGCGAGAACGAAACGGGTCGCGGCGCAGTTTGGGCACCGACCACCCGAGCCTGACCTGCGGCGCATTCGCCCGGATCAACGCCAGGCTCTCGCGGTACTGGCTCGAGATCAGCGTCCGCTCGAGCATCCCAAAGTTTTTAAGCGCGTCGAGCACGTGCAGCTCGTATCCCGGGAGCTTCAGATCGACGTCTAGCTCCACGGCGGCAAACGGGGCCGAGGCCAGATGAGCCAACCCCTCCTCGAGCGTCGGCGCCGCGCGCCGCGCCGCATCGCGGTAGTCGTGGGCAAGCAGCAGCCGTTCGCCGTGTTCCTCGCGCAGCACGTCGAACTCGATCATGTCCACGCCGGCGGCCAGGGCCGCGTCAAAGCTGGCGCGCGTGTTTCCGGGCGCGATCAGATCCGCGCCCTTGTGCCCGACTCGTCGTAGCCGCTGCTCGGTCATGAAGGAGATTCAACTATTGCTGACAGCCGGGACACCAGTAGGTCGTCCGGTTGTCGTCGCCCTGGCCGCGCGCCCGCACCAGCCTTCCGCAGCGCGGGCAGGGGCGCCCGCGAGCCCGATACACCCGAGGCTTGATCGACCGTGGCCCGTCGGTGGCCGAGAGCTGCATCCGTGGGCGCATGCCTTCGATGATCGCCAGGGCCTCCGCGTCGGAGACCTCTCCCACCCGCCGCCACGGATCGACACCCGCCTCCCAGCATCCCTCCGCCTTCCACACGTTGCCGATCCCGGCCACCGTGCGCTGATCGAGCAAGGCGTCGCCGATCGCCCGCGTTGGGTCATCTTCGCGCAGGCGGATCAGGAACGTGTGCGCATCGAATTCCGGCGCCAGTACGTCGGGTCCGAGGCCCGCGAGGCGCTGATCGAAGCGCGTGCGACCTTCCGTCAGCAGCTCGAGCACGGGCCCGTCGAACTGCACCACCCGGTGGCGCTCGGCATGCAGCACGAGCCAGGCCCGCGCCGGCGGGCGCCCCCAGCGCTTGCCGCGCGGGTAAACGCCCCACGCCCCGCTCATGCGCAGGTGCGAGTGCAGCACGAGCCCGCCCTCGAAGCGCAGAAACAGGTGCTTGCCGTGCGTGTCGACTCTTTCAACGGCCCGGCCGCCCAGTCGCTCGGGCCAGCGGTCGAAGGTGTGGCGGGGGTGCGGCGTCTCGATCGCGTCGGGCACCTGGCCCTCGAGCACCGGGCGGATCCGGTTCGCCGCCCAAGCGATCGTGTCCCCCTCCGGCATCAGGCGCTCAGCGTCAGTCGCCGCGGCCCCTCCTGGAAGCCGAGCGCCACGAGCTGCGCCGCCAGCGGCGAGCTCATCGCCGGCGCGCCGTCCACCTTCTCCAGAGCTACGCGCTTGATCGCACCTCGCTGCACGTGCTCGACGAGTGCGCTCAGCGCCGGTTCCAGCCGCTCGTCGTGCGGGCCGACGAGCGTCTGCAGCGCGCGCCCGCCGCGCTCGAGGTAGAGGATCGGCTCGCCGCCGGCGAGGACGACGTACGCGCCCGGCACACGCGCCGGCCGCCGCGCAGCATCCGTTTCATCCCGCTCCGGCCAGGGCAGCGCAGCGCCGTACGGTTGCGCCGGATCCACCGCCGCCAGCACGAGCGGCGGATCGGCGCTGTCCGCTCCGGCCCGCAGCCGCTCCACCGCGCCCGAGAGCGCGAACTGCGCGCCCCCGAGGCCCTCGACGAAGTAACCCCGTCGCGCCGTGCCGAGCGTCTCGAGCTGCGAGAGTTCGCCGTAGATCGCGGAGAAGCCGCCCGCGACGCCCTCGGCCAGAACCTGCTCGCGGGTGAGGATGCCGTAGCGCTCGAGCAGCAGCTCGGCCAGCGCCCGCCGGCGTGCGCCGGGATCCACCGCGCCTCGGAACAGCGACCCGGTCAGCGACCAGCGACCCTGTACCTGCGCCGCCGCGCCGCCGGCTCGCCGGCGCGCGGCGAACCGGCCGCCGCGCCGGGTGCCGCCGTCCAGGCGCCGGCGCTCGCGCTGGGCGCGCGCCAGCGTCAGCCGTGGCGCGCGCAGGGGCGCGAACGCATCGTTGGTCGCCTCGCCCGTCCAGGCGAGATCCCACAGCGCCTCCTGCAGCTCCTCAGGGACGAGCTCGACGTCGACCAGCAGGTCGGTGAAGAAGCACGCGCCCTGCGCGAGCCGCTCCTTGACCAGCGCGTGGGCCTCGGCTTCCGGCGCTGCCCCCTTGTACGGGGGCGGCCCGAGTACGGCCAGATCCTCGCGGAAGTACAGCGCAACCCGCCCCGAGCTGCGCCCGAGCGCGCCGGCGCCGATCCACACGAGCTCGCCGCTCGAGCAGAGCTGGTCCATCCAAGCCGGCGAGTAGGCCCCGACGCGCCGCGGCAGGACGTCTCGCTCCCACACTTCGGCGGGCAGCGCCAGCCCCTGCAGGGCCACCAGCGCCTCGCGCAGCCGGTCGATGCCGGCGCCGCTCGGCGGATGGCGGTCGACACCCTGCCAGGCGGGCAGGAACCGCGCCAGCGCCTGCTGGTCGGCGGGCTCGATCTCTTTGCGCAGGACGGCCAGCGATGCTCGCCGCAGGCGCCGGAGCACGTCGGGATGGCACCACTCGCGTTCG
>JAFAZV010000224.1 GCA_019239445.1 Solirubrobacterales bacterium | reverse complement strand
GGGCCCCACTTCGAGCACCTCTGGACGCGAGCGTGCGGTGGCTGACATGCCTGGGGCGATGCTGCTCCCGCCGCCGACGCCGCGCGTTACCGAGGAGTGATCGACATGTAATCGATTTGTAACCTCGCTGGCGGGCGGAACGTTTATCGCTGCACAGCGACTTCAAACCACGCTCGGCGCGATCTCGGCGCCCGCTTTCAGCCTCTCAGCCCCGCTGCCAGACTCTCAGCCCGTCGGCGAGACTCTCAGCCCGTCGGCGAGACTCTCAGCCCAACGGTCTGACGTCAGCCCGTCAGCGTGGCATCGAGCCGCGGCTCATCGGCGTCAAAGGGCGCACGATCGTTCGCGAGAATCGTCTCGGCGTGCGTTTCGGTGATGCCCGCCTCAAGCTCGGGGGCGAACCGATAGCCGACCCCGAAGTGCGTATGGATGTAGCTCCAGGCGGGCGAGGCCTGGCGCAGCTTCTGGCGCAGCTTGCGCACGAACACATCGACCGAGCGGTCGCCATGGGCCATGGCGTATCCCCACACCCGCTCGTAGATCTCCTCGCGTCGAAGCACGCGATCCGATTGTGAGAGCAGGTGCAGGATTTCGAACTCCCGAGCTGTCAGCTCGAGACTCGATTCCCTGGCATACGCCTGATACAGGTCGGGACGGATCGTGATCTCGCCCACGAGGGTCGCGCTCTGCAGGTCGGGCATGTCGTTGCGACGGTGGCGACGGATCGCCGCCTCGATCACGCAGATGAGCTCCTCGGCGTGACAGGGCTTCGTCATCCACGCGTCCGCGCCGAGACGCAGGCCCCGGACCCGTTGAGCAACCGACGAGGGACCGGTGCAGACGATTACCGCGAGCCCCGGCAGCCGGCCGCATACGCGCTCGAGGTAGTCCCACCCGGTCGGCCCGAGCACGGCCATGTCGAGAACCAGGGCGTTCAGCCGCATGGCTACGAGCCCGTCGATGGTCACCGGGCTCGAGAGAGCGCGGAGATCCCAACCGAGCGCGTGGAGCCGGTTCGAGAGGACCTGCATGAACCCTGGATCGCGGTCGATTACCGCGAGGCGGAGCCGGTTTTGCGCGCGCGCAGTCGAGCCCTGCGCGGCTAGTCGCGCCCCGGTCGCGTCGGCCGACATGCGGATCACTCTAAAGCACGACCAGATTCCGTCGGCTGCGGGCGGCGGCGGATCACAGGATGTTTACGCGCAAAAAGCGAACAATCGGCGGTGATTGCCCCGGCAGGGATCTTCTCCACTCGGTCACCAGGTCTTCACGGCCACCTCCTCGCCGAGGGCTAGGTTCCGGGCTGATGACGATAGAGACAATCGTCGCCGCGCCTGCTACGCGCTTCAGAGCTGTGCGCTGCGCCAACCTCGAGCTGCGGCCCTCTGAACCCCTCGCGCTCGCTGAAGGCAGACCTGTCGATCTCACCGCCCGCGAGTTTCAGCTCCTGCTCGCCCTCGCCGAGCGGCGAGGCCGCGTGGTTCCCCGCCACGAGCTCTACGAGCAGGTGTGGAGACGCCGAATGGCCTACCGGGACCGCGCGGTTGACGTGTTCGTGCGCAAGCTCCGGCTCAAGCTGGCCCAAGCCGCGCCAGGCTGGGTGTACATCCACACGCACTTCGGCGTTGGCTACCGGCTCGCCCCTCAGCGTCTGATCTGACGCGCGCGCGAGTCCCTCGCCGGTACGCTTCTGCCGGTGCGTCTTGCGCCCGCTCCCTCCCGTAGCGCCGACCCGCGCCTCCGCGGGGCGCTGCTCATGCCGGCATGCGCTCTGGCCGTCCATCAGGCTCGCTACTACCTCGCCTTCGGCGGCCACGCTCCGAGTCGGCTAGCGCATGACGGGCACGCCTACCTGGCCTCGGTGCAGCCGCTTGCGCTGATGGCGGTGGCGCTGGCCGGCGGCGCTTTCGCCGGAAGCGTCGCGCGCGTCTGGCGCGGCGCCGCGTTCGAGATGCAGTCACGCCCCCGGGGCGGCCTTCGCGTTTGGGCCGTGTGCTCGCTGATGCTGTTGGCCCTCTATTGCGCTCAGGAGCTATGCGAAGGCGCATTGTTCGCAGCTCATCCCGCTGGGATCGCCGGCGTCCTCGGACACGGCGGCTGGATCGCGATCCCGTTCGCGATCGCGATCGGCGGCGGGCTCGCCGCCGTGTTGCGCGTGAGTGAGGCTGTGCTTCGCCTGGCCGCAGCCCGCGGCCCGCATCGGCGCCGAAGCGTCGCGCGCGCGCAAGCCCCGCGTCGAAGCGCCGCGCCCCGTCTCGATTGGCGCCTCGAGCCGAGCTCGGGCGTCAGCGCCGGTCGCTCTCCGCCCGGCGGGCTTGCGCTGAGCGCTCAGTAGCCGCGGGCCGGCCGAGCCCGCCCGCATTCGCACGCAGAAGAGCCCGTCGAGGAGCAAACTTGTTGCTTGCCGTACCCGCGGGGGCAATCGCCCGCCGCGCGCCAAATCCAGGAAGACGTCTCCGGCCGGCCGCGTTCGGCGCCGCCGGGCTGCTTGCCGTGGCCGCGCTGTGGCCGGCGCGTGCTGCCGCGCACGGTCTCGTCGGGCGCGCCTACCTGCCGGTGCCTACCTGGTTGTTCGCCTGGGCCGCCGGGGCCGTGCTGCTCGTCTCGTTCCTCGCCTTACCGCGATTGTGGAGAACCCCCCGGCTCGAGCACGCGGAGCGCACCCGCCTGTTCGCGCTCCCGCGCTTGCTCGATCCGCTCTGCGGGGCGCTGGGGATCGGGATGTTCACCCTCGTGATCGCAGCGGGCGCCGCCGGTAGCCAGATCCCGGCTGCGAATCTCACCCCGACGGCTGTGTTCGTGCTTTTCTGGGTTGCCATACCGGTCCTCAGCGCGTTATTCGGCGACGTGTTTCGGGCCTTCAACCCGTGGCGGGCGCTGGCGCGCGCCGCCGCCGGTGCCGCAACTCGACTACGGGGATCGGCCCGGCCGATTCCGGCACCGCTCCCCTACCCGACTTGGCTTGGACGCTGGCCGGCCGTCGCCGGAATTTTCGCCTTCGGCTGGCTCGAGCTCGTGTTCGTCGGGCGCGAGCACCCAGCCACGCTGGCCGTGCTGGCCCTCGCCTACGCTTGCCTGCAGCTCGTGGGCATGGCCTGCTTCGGGATCGAGCGCTGGAACGAGCGCGGCGATGCGTTCGCCGTCGCCTTCAACCTGTTCTCGCGGCTTTCGCCATTCGAATACCGCTCTGGCGCGCTTTGGCGCCGGCCGCCGCTGGCCGCGCTCGCAGACCTTCGACCGCTCGCGGGAACGGCCACGCTGTTGTGCACGATGATCGGCGTGACGACGTTCGACGGGTTCCTCAACGGTCCGATCTGGCGCAGTGCCTCACCTTCGCTCCAGCGCGCCCTCCGGGACCTTGGATTCAGCGGCACCGCCGCGCTCGAGCTGGTGCTCACGTTCGGCTTGCTGGCCTCGATCGCCGTGTGCACAGCCCTCTACCGCGCCGGCATCGCGGGCATGGGCATCGCCGGCCGCGCGCAGCCCACGCGCCAGCTGGCGGGCGCGTTCGCCCACTCGCTGGCCCCGATCGCATTCGGCTACCTGCTCGCGCATTACTTCTCGCTCCTCGTCACGCAAGGCCAGGCGACCGCCTACCTGATTTCCGATCCGTTCGGAACCGGGGCCAACCTGTTCGGCACCGCCTCGCTGAAGATCAACTACAGCCTCCTCGGCGCCGCCGCGATCTGGTACGTCCAGGTCGGTGCGCTGCTCGGCGGCCACGTCTCCGGCTTGTTCCTCGCCCACGATCGTGCGCTCGTCCTCTACCGCGACCCTGCCGCCGCCGCCGAGTCACAGCGCTGGATGCTGGCGGTGATGGTCACGTTCACGTGCCTCGGCTTGTGGCTGCTCTCGGCGGTGAACACGTGATCGCGCGCCCGCGCACCCTGCGCCGCCTCGGAATCGTCGCGATCTGCGCGGCGGCGTTGGCAGGCTGTGGCTCTTCGAGCTCGAACACCAACGGCTCGAGCGCGAAGACGGCCTCGTCCAGCTCGACAGCCGCGAACACCCCAACCAGCGCGACGACGTCAACCGCCGCGACCGGCACCGGGCCACCTCCGGCCGTAGCCGAGTTGGCCGCGGCCGAGCATCCGCGCGCGAGCCAGTTTCCTGCCGCCGGCGGAAGAACCCTCCAGGAGCTCGCCTCCACCGTTCGTGCCAGCGCCCAGCTTGGCGCTGCGACGGGCACGTTCACGCCCGGTCGGGGCCGGTTCGCGTTCGCGCTCAACGCCTCCGGCGGAGGCTTCATCTACGCCCCTACCGCGATCTACATCGCTCGGACGCCAAACAGTCGCGCCGCCGGGCCATTCCTGGCCCCGGCTGATCCGTTGACGGTGGCGCCCCGCTACCGCAGCCAGCAGAACACCGGCCCGGGCGGCATCCAGGCGATCTACGCCGCGCAGCTGCCGCTCCCGCAGGCCGGCACCTACACCGTGCTCTCGCTCACGCGCGCCGCGCAAGGGATCATCGGCGCCCCGGGTGAGATCGCCGTCGCGCCATCGTCCCCGATCCCCGCCGTGGGCGCGCGACCGCCGGCGATTGCCACCGACACCGCCGCCTCGGTCGCCGGTAACACGTCGCTGCTCACGACGCGCAGCCCACCCGAGCAGATGCAGTCCGTGTCGTTCAAAGACGCGCTCGGCAAGCGGCCGATTGCGTTGCTGTTCTCGACGCCGCAGTTGTGCGTCTCGCGCGTGTGTGGGCCGGTGACGGATATCGCGGTGCAGCTGCAGCAGCGCTTCGGCACGCAAGTCACGTTCATCCACCAGGAGGTCTACGTGAACAACCAGCCCAAGAGCGGGCTGCGCCCGCAGCTCAAGGCGTTCCACCTGCAGACCGAGCCGTGGCTGTTCACGATCAACCGTCAGGGCAAGATCGCAGCGCGCCTCGAGGGTTCCTTCGGCATAAATGCGTTCACCCGCGCGCTACAAGCGGCGATGCAATGAGGCGCGCAGCTCCAGCCTGGGCGCTGCTCGCCGTCGGGCTGTGCGCGATCGGCCTCGCCGCCTGCGGCGGTGGCGGCAGCTCGCAGGGGACGGTCAGCGTGCCCAAGGTCGCAGCGGCGCGCGTGTTCACGCTGGCCGGCTTTCAGCCTGCGCAGTCGATTGTGCCCGGGCGCCCGACGCCCGTGTCGTTCACCGTGCAGCTCCCGAGCGGCCAGCCTCTCACCCAGTACCGGACCGGCGGCGGCCCACACACGGGCGTGCACCTGATCATCGTGCGCGACGACCTCGCCTACATCATTCACCAGCACCCGCCCGTCGGTCCGGACGGCGTGCTGCGCACCACGGTGCGCTTCCCGGCCCCCGGCCCGTACCGCGTGCTGGTCGACGTCTATCCGAACCTTCCGGGCGGTCAGCCCAACTTCCAGCTCTTTCGCTCGGTGCAGGTGAGCGGCGCCTATCGGCCCCGGCCGCTGCCGGCGTTCAAGTCCGAGCAGACGATCGACGGCTACCGCGTCGCGATGCAGGGCCACCCGTCGTTGCACGCCATCCAGGCGTCGTTCGTCGACGTCGATGTGCGTGATCCGCAAGGTCGGAAGGTGACGCTCGAGCCGTGGTTCGGGGCCCTCGCGCACGCGATCTTCTTTCACCAGGGCTCGCTCGACTACTTCCACACGCATGTGTGCGGCGCCGGCGCCACGAACTGCGCCAGCGTGCTGGGTGCTGCCCGCGTAAGCGGAACCTCGACCACGCCGGGGCGCCTGACCCTGGGCGTGCTGCTGCCGGTGGCTGGCACGTGGCGGCTGTTCTTGCAGATGAAGCTCGGTGGCCGTGTCGTCACCGCGCCGTACACCCTCCAGGTCGCTTCGTGACCTTGCCGCGCCGGCGCCGAACTCGCGCCGCGCGGCTAGCGCTCGGCGCGAGCGCGATGCTGGCGCTCGCGCTGCTGGTGCCGGCCGCGGCATCTGCTCACGCGTACCTCGTACACACAACGCCGGCGGCCAGTGGCGTGCTCGACTCGGCCCCGCGCCAGGTGGCACTGACCTACGACGAGGCCGTCGAGCCCCGCTTCGCGATCGTCTCGGTCACCGATCCCTCGGGAACGCAACGAGCGATCGGCGGGCCGCACCGGTCGCCGGCGAACCCTGACACCCTGATCGTCCCGGTGGACGCGCACCTGCAGGAAGGCTGGTACCTCGTCTACTGGCGCGCGATCTCGGTCGACGGGCACCCCGTGCAGGGAGCGTTCACGTTCGCCGTCGGCCCGAACCCGGGGCCGGCGCCGCAGTTTCCGGTCCCGCACGTCTCGGCCACGGCAATCACCGCGCCGCTGCTGATCGCGCGCTGGGTGCTTTTCGTCAGCGTGATGAGCGCAATCGGCTTGCTCGCGCTCCGCCTGCTGATCGCGCGGACCGTGATCCGCCGCGCGCCCGGCGCGACCCTTCGCACGCTGAATCGCGCCTGGGCGATCTCGGCTGTGGTCGGGCTGATCGCGATTCCCGTGTACCTCGACATCGCCATCGCCAACGACTCGCTGCGCTCAGCGTTCGACCTCGGCGCGTTGGTCCCGCTCTACCGAGTCACCGCGTTCGGTCGCGGCTTTCTCGACCTGCTGCTGTGCTTCGCGCTGTTCTGCCTCGCCGGCGGCGTGGCGCTGTGGGTTGATCGCCCCGAGCGCGAGCGACGCTCGGTCGCCGAGCTGGCGGCGAGCACCGGCGCGCTCGTCGCCGCCATCGCGGTGCTGGTGATTCCCGGCGCGGTGGGCCACGCCGGCCAGGCCTCTCCCCGCGGGCTGTCGATGCTGTTTGACGCCGTGCACCTGGGCGCGGGCGCGATCTGGCTCGGCGGCCTGATCGGGCTGCTCGTCTTGTGGCTCAGCTTGACCGAGCACAAGCCGGTCGGCGCTCCGTCACGCGTCCAGGTGTTGCGGGTGGTCGTACCACGGTTCTCGAATGTCGCGCTGGCGTCGGTGCTGCTCCTGCTCGCGACCGGCATCGGCGCGACGGTCATCCACATGCCGGCCCTCAACGCGCTGTGGAAGACCGGCTACGGCGTCGCGATCCTGGTCAAGATCGGACTGCTCGTGGCGGCGGTGTCGCTGGCCGCCGGCAACCTGCTGCGCACGCGCCCGGGTCTGCTCGCCGCGCGCGAGGAGCCGCCGCGAGCCGAGTCGGCGGCACAGCTGCTGCGGCGCTTGATCAGCGGCGAGGCGGCGGTGATCGGCTCAGCGGTGTTCGCGGCCGTGCTGCTCTCGAGCCTCGCGCCGCCGCCGCCGTCGTTCGCTCTGCAGAACTCGGCGCTGGCCAAGGTCGGGCCGGGCCAAGTGGCGCGCACCGTCCAGCACGGCGCCTACCGGCTCCAGGTCGTCGTCGCGCCGAACAAAGCGGCGGCGCCGGATTCCTTTGCCCTGCGCATCACCAAGGGCGGGCAACCGGTGCGTGGGGCGAACGTGACGCTCGCCTTCAACCACCTCGAGATGCAGATGCCCCAACAGGAGTACCAGCTCAGAGAAGTCGCTCCGGGAACCTATTCGCGGTCGGCGCCGGCGCTCGTGATGGTGGGCAAATGGGGCCTCTCGTTCCAGGTGGCGCCGCCTGGAAGCCCGCCGTTCACCGCCTTGATCGTCGACCAGGCGAACGGCTGATGGATCCGCGCCAGGTCCGCTTACGACTGCTCGCGTCGCTTGTCGCGCTCAGCTGCGGCGTGGCCGCGCTGATCGTCGCTATCCTCCTCATCCGGGGCGTCCTGGCGTAGCGACACCCCGAAAGGAGCACTTTCCCGGGCGATGGCCTCGCGAACCAAGCAGAAGGAAGAAGCGCGCGCGCGGCGCCTCGCCGAGGAGCGCGCACGGACAGCGCGCGTGCGCCAGCAGCGCCGCCTGCGCATGGTGACCGGCGTCGTCCTGGGCGCGCTCGCGGTCGTCGCGGTGGCGATTGCCGTCTCGAGCGGCGGCGGTGGCGGAGGCGCGACCGGATTGGAAACCGGAACCAAGCTCGCCCAGACTCAGACGACGGTCAACAACCTGCTCTCCGGGATCCCGCAGTCGGGCACGACGCTCGGCAACCCGAACGCGCCGGTGACGATGTACTACTACGGCGACCTCCAGTGCCCCACGTGCCGCGCGTTCACGCTCGACGGCGGCTTCGGCCAATTCGTCAGCAACGAGGTCAAAGCCGGCAAGGTCAAGGTGCAGTACCGCGCCTTCCAGACCGCGACCAAGGACCCCTCGACGTTCCAGACCCAGCAGGTCGCCGCCCTCGCCGCCGGTAAGCAGAACAAGTTCTGGAACTTCACCGAGCTGTTCTACCGCCAGCAGGGCGAGGAGGGTACGAGCTACGTTAACGACAAGTACCTCACCGGCATCGCTCAGCAGATCCCGGGCCTCGATCTTGCGACCTGGCGCTCAGCGCGCAACGACGGGACGCTGGCCGCCCAGGTCTCCAATGACGTTTCCGCGGGCAACTCGGCCGGGGTCAACGGAACCCCGACGCTGATCTTCCAGGGCCCGCGCAAGACCGCCACTCCGTCATCGGTCGTGCCTTCCTACAGCGACCTCCAGCAGGCGCTCGCTCAGGTGCAATGACGACGGCGGTGAGCGTCTCGGCGCGCCGCGCCGTAAGCACCGACCGTCGCCTGCAGATCGCGATCGTCGTCCTCTGCGTGCTCGGCCTGCTCGACGCCGGCTACCTGACCTACGTCCACTACGCCGGGGTGAAGGTCTTGTGCGTGGCTAGCGGCGGTTGCGAGACCGTGCAGGCATCGAAGTACGCGGAGCTCGCCGGCGTTCCGGTCGCGGTCCTGGGGCTGATCGGGTACGTGCTGATCCTGGCCTCGGTCGCCGTTCGCGGCGAGCTCGCGCGCGCGGCCGGCTTCGCCATCGCCCTCGTCGGCTTCGGCTTCAGCGCCTACCTGACCTACCGCGAGCTGTTCACGATTCACGCCATCTGCCAGTGGTGCGTCGCCAGCGCGGTGCTGATGACCGGGCTCGTCGTGCTCACCGGAGTGCGCTTCCTGCGCGAGCCGGCGGGCGAGTATTCGTGATCGTCTCCGCCCATCTCGGCCACTGGTACGTGCAGCTGGCGTTTGCCGTGCCCGCGCTCGTGATCATCGGCTATATCGGGCGCGACTCTCTGCGCCGGCGCTGGCTTGCGCGGCGCGACCGAGCGAACCAGACCCCGCCTCGACCCAAGCGATGAAAGCGAGGCTGCTGGCCGGGGCGCTCCTGCTGCTGCTCGCGCCCGCTGCCGCCCTCGCGCCCGTTGCCGCCCTCGCCGACGGCGACCCCGCCAGCGACGTGCTGCTGAGCCAGGACGTGTTCTTCCCCTACACGCAGATCTCGCCTCAGCTCGAGCGCCAGCTCTACGCGACCTCCGCGCAGGCGCGCCGCTCTGGGTATCCGATCAAAGTCGCGCTGATCGCCTCCCCCGCGGACCTGGGCGTTGTGCCGGCGCTGTTCGGCAAGCCACAGGCCTACGCGCGCTTTCTCTCCGCCGAGCTCGCCGGCGTGGTTCGTGTGCCGGTGCTCGTGGTCATGCCGGCGGGTGTCGGCCTCGCCGTACAGGGACAAGGACGCGGCCAGGGCGGGCTCGCGCAGATCAAGCCTTCCGGCGCCGGCGCCGACGCTCTTGCCTCCGCGGCGATGACCGCGATCCCCCGCCTCGCCACCGCGGCGGGCCGCCCGCTCCCCGCCCGCCTTACGTCGTCCGGCGAAGGCGCCAGCTCCACCACGTTGCGCCGGGCGTTGATCGAGATGCTCGGACTCGCACTGCTCGCCGGCGTGGGGATCGGGACCGCGCTCCTCGCGCGCTCGCGGCGCCAGCGCTTCGGCCGGCGGCCCGACAGCGCAGTTACATCCTGATAACCGGAAGTTGGCGGGACGGTCACGACCTCCCTGCCCGCCCCGCGGGATTCTCTTGCCTGGATGGAGGGCCACACCCAGCGGGCGCCGAGCGCCGGCGCGCTTCGGCTCCTACCGCGACGTCTGCGGATCGTCGACGTGGCGCTGTTCTACGGGGAACGCAGCGGCGGGATCCGCACCTACCTCGAGGCAAAGGCGGCGTACGCAGCTCACACCGGAGCCATCGAGCACCATCTCGTGGTTCCGGGGCGGCCCGCGCTTCTCGCCGGGAGCTGCGAGCACCGTCACGAGCAGCGCTCACTCCGGCTGGCAGCCTCGAACGGGTACCGGATCCCGCTCGGCGGCTCGGGCCTGATCGCCACCCTGCGCGCGCTCGCGCCCGATGTCGTGCTCCTCCACGACCCGTACTGGACGCCCAGGCTGGCCTGCCGTGCCGCCCACGGCTCCGGCGCCGCGGTGATTGCCGTGCATCATTCCTCGCCGGCGCTGCACGCGGCTGGTCTGCCCGGTCCCGAGCGACTGGTGCGCGGGGCCCTGCGCCGGTGGTACCGCCACGCGTACGTGGGCGTCGACGCTGTGATGTCGGTCATCGACCCGGGTCTCGAGGCCGCGCGAACGCCCTCGCTGCCGTTGCGCTTCGGCCTCGACGCAGCGTTTCGGCCCCGCCCGGAGATCGCTCGCCGCGAGCATGTCCTCTACGTTGGCCGGCTCTCACGCGAGAAGGGTCTGCGAGAGCTCCTCGACGCCGCCGCGGAGGCGCCGGAGCCGTGGCGGCTGGTGCTGCTTGGCACCGGATCGGCTCAGGACGCGTTGCGCGAGCGCTCGCGTCAGCTCGGGTTGCCGCCGCGGCTTCGGTTCGCGCCCTACCTGCGCGACCGCGAGCGTCTCGCCCGGGAGTACGCTCGCGCGCGCTGTCTGGTGCTTCCGGGAGCACATGAGACGTTCGGCTTGGCGGCGCTGGAGGCGGCGGCCTGCGGCACCCCTGTGGTCACCGCGAGCGCCACGCCTGCGCTGGGCTGCTTGGTGGGCTCGTTGAGGTATTCGAGGCCGGAGACGTGCCCAGCCTTCAGGCCGCGATCGAGCGCGCGCGAGCGCGCCCGCCGAACCTCGCCGCCGCCGCCCGGCTGTCCGCCAAGTACAGCTGGGCGCGGGCACTGTCGGCGGAGCTCAGCGACCTCGAGCGACTTCTCGGCGCTTCTTGACCGAAGGACTCTTAGCCGTCGCCCTGCACGACGTGGAGCCGCGGTCGTTCGTGCGCGTGCGCGAAATCCGCCAGTGGCTGCTCGACCGCGGCATCTGGTGCGTGACGCTGCTCGTGATCCCGGCCGCCGATCTGCACCCCATCGGCGCTCGCGCGCCGGCACTTGCGGCTTGGCTACGCGTTCGCGTCGCCGCCGGCGACGCGGTTGCGCAACACGGGCTGGCGCACAAAGCCGGCGGTGTCCCGCCATGGCCGCGCAGCATTCTCGCCCGCTGGCAGGCCGGAGCCGCAGCCGAGTTTCCGGGCTTATCGGCGGAGGAGACGCTTCGGCGCGTGGACGCCGGGCGGCGGCTGCTGCAGGAGATTGGGCTAAATCCGCGCGGCTTCGTCGCTCCCGGCTACGCCTACACGAGGGCGCTCAAAGACGTCATCGGGCCGAGCTTTGACTGGTTCGCGGAGCTGCGCCGCGTGCGCACCCGCTCGCGCTGCCTGAACTCGCCCGCCCTCTGCCTGGGCAGCTCGACGCCGCTCAAGCGACTACTCTCGCCGCCGCTCGTGCGGGCGGCGCGGTACGCCGCTCGCGGGATCACCCGGCTCGACATCCACCCCGCCGACTTCGATCTGCCTACCCACGTCTCGATGCTCGAGTCGCTTCTGACTGGGGCCGACGGCTGCGAGGCCGTCACCTACAACCAGCTGGCCGGCTGATGCTGCCGGCGGATGACCAGCGCCGGCTACGCCTCGCCGTGGCGGCGTGGCGCGTGCTGCGCGAGAACTGGCGCGAGGGCATGCGCTCGAGCGACGGCGTGCGCTACGCCTTCACTTGCCCGGCGACGCCGCGGTACCGCCACCAGTGGTACTGGGATTCCTGCTTTCACGCCATCGCCTGGCGGCACTTCGAGCCGGCGCGCGCCCGCGCTGAGCTGCGGACTCTGCTGCGCGCCGGCCGCTTGGACGGTTTCATCCCCCACACCGCCTTCTGGGACCGGCCCGCCTACTGGCGCCGAGCCCCGTTCTACGGAACCCATACCGTGTTCGGCGCCGCCGCGACCGCGACCATCCAGACGCCGCTGCTCGCACTCGCCTGGGAGCTCGTCGCGCTGGCCTCACCGATGAGCCGGGGTTTGCTGGCGAAGCCCTCCCGCAGCTACGCCTTCACTACGAGTGGCTCGCGGCCGCCCGTGACGTCGACGACGACGGCCTGCTGACGACCATCCTGCCGGACGAGTCCGGCCTCGACGACTCCCCGAAGTACGACCCGGTGTTCGGGTTGATGCGTCACGACCGTGCCGGCTACTTCTGGCTCATCGAGCGCTACCGGCGGCTCGGCTACGACGCGACCGCGATCGCCGAGCGCTACGACGAGCATGTCGAGGACGTCGTGGTGAACGTGTTCTACGTTCTGGCCCTTCGCGCTTTGGCGCGGCTCGATTCCGATCGCGGCCTCATCTACGCCGCTCGCGCTGATCGCACCGAAACCGCGCTGCTCGAACGCTGCTACGACGAGCGCCGCGGGCTGTTCTTCGATCTCGCCGGCCGCGCTGAACGTCGCATAGCTGTCTCGACATGGTCCGCCCTGGCGCCGCTCGCTTTGACCGCGCTGCCCGAGTCGATACGACGGCGGATCGTCGAGGAGCAGCTGCTCGACCGCCGCCGCTACGCGGCTCGCTACGGAATCCCATCGGTGTCTTTTGAGGAACCGTCATTCAACCCCGGATTCTCGATGTGGCGCTGCTGGCGCGGACCAGCGTGGATGAACACCGCCTGGCTGCTCGTGCCTGCCATGCATGCGCTCGGATATACCGGGCCGGCCGAGCGCGTCATCGCGTCACTCGAGACGGCTGTCGGGCGCGCCGGCTACCGCGAGTACTACAACCCGCGCACGGGACGCGGACTCGCCGCGCGCGGCTTTGCCTTCTCAACGCTGCTCGTCGACCTGCTCGCGCGTTGCGGGCATCCGCCCCACCAGCCGTCCGGGCCGCAGCGCATGATGGCGCCGTGAGCTGGCGATCGACGCGCCCCGCCGCCCGGGCCGGGGCGGGTCCTGGGCAGGTGGCCGTGATCGATCTCGGCTCTAACTCGTGGCGCCTCGTGGTCTTCAGCTACGTGTGCGATGAGTGGTGGAAACGCACGGACGAGCTCTATGAGACCGTGCGCATCGGCGAGGGACTCGGGGCGTCCGGCCAGCTGAGCGAAGACGCGATGCGGCGCGGGCTCGAGACCCTGGGCGTGTTTGCGCGCTTCTGCCGCGCCGCCGGGCTCGCCGTCGACGACGTGCATGCCGTCGCAACGAGCGCGATCCGCGACGCGGCCAACCGCGAGGAGTTCCTCGCGCATGCCCAGCAGGAGACCGGGTTGACGATCGAGGTCCTGTCCGCGCGCGACGAGGCCTTCTACGGCTACGTCGCGGCGATCAACACCTCGACGCTGACTGACGGCGCCGTCGTCGAGCTCGGCGGCGGGAGCATGCAGCTCGTCGGAGTCCGCGAGCGGCGCCC
>JAFAZV010000189.1 GCA_019239445.1 Solirubrobacterales bacterium | reverse complement strand
CGTACGCGCGCGCGCTTGACGCAGGCTGCGCGGCGCTGGCGGCGCCGGTGGACAAGCCGCACGGCCAGCGGGTCGGGTACGTGCGCGACCCGTTCGGGAACCTGATCGAGCTCGCCACGCCGATGGATTGACGCCCGCCGCGGCGGGCGGCCCAGCCGGCGCCCAAGGGCAGACACAACATCACACACCTGCCGCGCGACGTGGGGGTGTGCGGTTTTGGGCTCGCTATGCGAGCCTTTCAGCCGAACCCTTCGGCTCGCGCGCGAGGTGTGTGCTCTTGTGCTCGCTTCCAGGGGCGCGCGCTGACCCGTCCGCGCCTGCGCGCGAGCGCACGGCTGCGCGCTACCAGGGCTCGCCGTAGCGCTCGCCGAAGGTGAACTGCGAGACCGGGTTGCGCGTGAGCCGCTTGGGCCACGGGTCGCTGCGGTGGCCGACCGATATGTGACCGGCGAGGGCCACGTCCTCGGGCAGCCCGAGCAGCTCCCGCACCTGTGGTTCCGCGGGCGTCAGCAGCGTGGTGAACGACGCACCGAGTCCCTCGGCCCGCAGGCCGAGAAGGATGTTCTGCACGAACGGGTAGATCGACGCGCCGCCGACGATGCTCGGCCGCTCGAGCACGCTGTCGACGCGCGCCAGCGAGGCCATCTCGACGCAGATCACGAGGTGCACCGGCACGGCGTCGAACGTGTGGGCGAAGTCGTCGGCTCCCTGCAGCATGCGCAGGCGTCCGGCGGTGACGCCGGCCGGCGGCTCGGGGGCGTCGAGCAGCGCGCGCACGCCCATCTGCTCGGTGTAGGTCTGCCAATGCGGCTCGTAGAGCTCCCGGATGCGCCGGCGGGTGTCGCGATCGGTGACCACGATCACCCGCCAACCCTGGCGGTTGCCGCCGCTGGGCGCGAAGCGCGCGTTTTCGAGCACGCGCTCGAGTACCTCGCGGGGAACCTCGTCATCGGTGAAGCGCCGCGTCGACGGGGTGTCGCGCATCACCTCGTAGAGCTCGTCAGACGGCAACCGGCGCGCCTTCCCGGCGGGCGCCGACGAGCAGCTCAGCGATCTGGATGGCGTTCGTCGCCGCGCCCTTGCGCAGGTTGTCTCCCACCACCCACAGGTTGAGCGTGCGCGGGTTGGACTCGTCGCGACGGATGCGGCCGACGAATACCTCGTCGCGGCCGCTGGCCTCGGACGGGAGCGGATAACGGCCGGCGGCGGGTTCGTCGACGACGATCACGCCGCGCGCTTTTTGCAGCAACTCGCGGCACGCCTCCGGGCTCAGGTCCTGCCGGGTCTCGATGTTCAGCGCCTCGGAATGACAGTTGATCACCGGCACCCGCGCACACGTCACGGTGATGCGCAATTCCGGCAGGCCAAGGATCTTGCGGCTCTCGCCGATCACCTTGCGCTCTTCGGTCGTGTAGTCGTCGCCGTCCTTGAACGTCTCGACCTGTGGCAGGACATTGAACGCGATCTGGTGGGGATAGACACTGGGCGCTGGCGGCTCCATGCCGTGCAGCATCGCGTGGGCCTGGTCGGTCAGCTCCTGGATCGCCCGGGCGCCCGTGCCCGATGTCGACTGATAGGAGGAGAACACGATCCGCTCGAGCCCCGCCGCGGCGTGGATCGGCTTCAGCACGACGAGCGCCTGCATCGCCGTGCAGTTGGGGTTGGCGATGATTCCCTTGTGGCTTCCGAGCGCCTCCGGGTTGACCTCGGCCACGACGAGCGGGACTTCGGGATCCATGCGCCAGCAGGAGGAATTGTCGATCACGGTGGCGCCGCGCTCCACGAACCGCGGCGCCCACTCGCGCGAGACGCCCGAGCCGGCCGAGAACAGAACCAGGTCGAAGCCGTCGAGCTCGGGGCCGTCCCTCAAAGCGCGGACGGCCAAGCCGTCGAGCTCGCGGCCGGCGGAGCGCTCGGAGGCGAAGGGAACGATCTCGCTCGCTGGGAAGTCGCGCTCGCGCAAGAGCGTGAGCATCGTCGTCCCGACGGCTCCTGTTGCGCCTACCACTGCTACGCGAGTCATCGTGCCTCCTGCCCGATTGGACGTTCCTGCTGCACCGCCGAGGGCGCGAGCTCGAACGCCTGGTGGAGTGCGCGCACGGCCTCAGGGACGTGCTCCGCGCGGATCACGCAGGAGATCTTGATCGGCGAGGTCGAGATCATCTCGATGTTGATCTCCTCCTCGGCCAGCGTGCTGAATACCTTGGCCGCCACGCCAGGGTGCGAGCGCATGCCGGCGCCGACGATCGAGACCTTCCCGATCTCG
>JAFAZV010000041.1 GCA_019239445.1 Solirubrobacterales bacterium | reverse complement strand
CCGCCAGCGGCCGCTCGAATGCGGGCGTGTCCGTGGCGGAGGGCATCAGGAGGCGAGGCGGATCTCGATGTCCACGCCGGCCGGCAGATGATCGAGGCGCTGGAGCGAGTCGACCGTCTTCGGCGTCGGCTGGTGGATGTCGATCAGCCGCTTGTGGGTCCGGATCTCGAAGTGCTCGCGGGAGTCCTTGTCCTTGAACGGCGAGCGGATCACGCAGTACACGTTCTTCTCGGTGGGCAAGGGCACTGGGCCCGAGACGCTCGCGCCTGTGCGCGTCGCCGTCTCGACGATCTCCTTCGCCGCCGTCTCGATCGCCGTGTGGTCATAGGACTTCAGGCGGATCCGAATCTTGTTTTGGGCGATGGTCGCCAACTAAATGCTCACTCTTCTCAGTACAAGAGGCGGGTCCCGGGCTGCGGGGCCCGCCTCAGATGAAGGTCGTATCTCCTACGGCAAAAAACGGGCGGCGGGCCGAAGGCCGCGCCGCCTCATAACTGCTATTGGGTGACTTCGCTCACGACCCCCGAGCCGACGGTCCGACCGCCCTCGCGGATCGCGAACCGCAGGCCCTGGTCCATGGCGATCGGCTGGATGAGCTCGATCTCCATCTGGACGTTGTCACCCGGCATCACCATCTCGGTGCCCTCGGGCAGCCGTGCGACTCCGGTGACGTCGGTCGTGCGGAAGTAGAACTGCGGCCGGTAGCCCGAGAAGAACGGCGTGTGACGACCGCCTTCCTCCTTCTTGAGGACGTAGACCTCGGCCTTGAACCTGGTGTGCGGCGTGATCGAACCCGGCTTACAGAGCACCTGGCCGCGCTCGATGTCCTCGCGCTTGGTGCCGCGCAGCAGGCAGCCGACGTTGTCGCCGGCACGGCCCTCGTCGAGGATCTTCTTGAACATCTCCACGCCGGTGACCACGGTCGTGTTGGTCGTGCGGATGCCGACGACCTCGACCTGCTCTCCGGTCTTGATGATCCCCTGCTCGATCCGCCCGGTGGCGACGGTGCCGCGCCCGGTGATCGAGAACACGTCCTCGACCGGCATCAGGAACGGCTTGTCGAGGTCGCGGGTCGGCTCGGGGATGTAGGTGTCGAGCGCCTCGGCGAGCTCGAGGATCTTGGCCTCCTGCTCCTCGTCGCCCTCGAGCGCCTTCAGCGCCGAACCGATCACGAACGGGATGTCATCGCCCGGGAACTCGTACTCCGAGAGCAGGTCGCGGATCTCGACCTCGACGAGCTCGAGCAGCTCGGGGTCGTCGACCATGTCGGCCTTGTTCAGGAACACGACGATGTACGGCACGCCAACCTGGCGGGCGAGCAGGATGTGTTCGCGCGTCTGCGGCATCGCGCCGTCGGCGGCCGAGACGACGAGGATCGCTCCATCCATCTGCGCGGCGCCGGTGATCATGTTCTTCACGTAGTCGGCGTGGCCCGGGCAGTCGACGTGGGCGTAATGACGGTTCGGGGTCTGGTACTCGACGTGTGAGGTCGCGATCGTGATCCCGCGCGCTTTCTCCTCAGGAGCGTTGTCGATCGATTCGAACGACCGCACCTCGGTGCCGCCGTACCTCTCGTTCAGCACCTTGGTGATCGCGGCGGTCAGCGTCGTCTTGCCATGGTCGATGTGACCGATGGTCCCGACGTTGACGTGGGGCTTGTCGCGCTCGAACTTGGCTTTCGCCACTTTGCTGTCGCTCCTTCTTCTTTCAGTGGTTCTGTTCGCCCTGAGGACGAACCCATTCAGGATATATAAGTTCCGTGCGCACGGCCTCTACACCGGCAGCAGCTCGCCCACGACCTTCTCTGCGATGTTCGCTGGGACCTCGTCGTAGCGCTCGAACTGCATCGAATAGGTGGCGCGGCCCTGGGTGTTCGATCGTAGGTCGGTCGCGTAGCCGAACATCTCGGCCAGCGGGACAAAGGCGGTCACGACTTGCGCGTTGCCGCGCTGCTCCATGCCTTGGACGTGCCCGCGCCGGCGGTTCAGGTCGCCGATCACATCGCCCATGAAATCCTCGGGCGTGGTCACCTCGACCCGGAAGATGGGCTCGAGGAGGACCGGCTTGGCGCGCCGGGCGGCCTCTTTCAAGGCCAGCGAGCCGGCCACCTTGAACGCGATCTCGCTCGAGTCGGTGTCGTGGTACTTGCCGTCGACCAGCGTTACGCGCACGTCCACCATCGGGTAGCCGGCGCGCGGGCCGTTCTCCATCGCCTCCTCGACGCCCTTCTCGACCGCGGGAATGAACTCGGTCGGGATCGAGCCGCCCTTGATCCGGTTGACGAAGTCGAAGCCCTCGCCCGGTGCCGGCTCCACGTCGATATAGACGATGCCGTACTGGCCGGCACCACCGGTCTGGCGGACGAACCGGCCCTCGACCTTATCCGCGGTACCGCGAACGGTCTCCCGGTAGGAGACCTGGGGGCGGCCGACGTTGGCCTCGACGCGGAACTCGCGCATCATCCGGTCGACCAGGACTTCGAGGTGCAGCTCGCCCATGCCGGAGATCTCGGTCTGACCGGTCTCCTCGTTGGTGCGCACCTGAAAGGTAGGGTCCTCCTCGGCCAAGCGACCGAGCGCGCTCGACATCTTCTCCTGGTCGGCCTTCGTCTTCGGCTCGATCGCGACCTTGATCACCGGTTCGGGGAACTCGATCGTCTCGAGCTTGATCGGCCGGTCCGGCGCGCCGAGGGTATCGCCGGTCACGACCTGCTTGATGCCGACCGCGGCCGCGATGTCGCCCGCGTGGACCTCCTTGACCTCCTCGCGCTCGTTGGCGTGCATCATCAGGATCCGGCCGATCCGCTCGGTGCGTCCGGTGTTCACGTTGAGCACGCGCGAGCCCGCCTCGAGCCGGCCCGAGTAGACCCGGAAGTAGGTCAGCTTGCCGACGTAGGGGTCGGCCATGATCTTGAACGCCAGCGCGGCGAACGGCTCATCGTCGGCAGCGTGCCGCACGGCCGGCTGCTCGTCGCCATTGCTCGACCCCTTGGCCGGCTCGACGCCCTCGACCGGGGGCACGTCGAGCGGACTCGGCAGGTAGTCGATGACGGCGTCCAGCAGCGGCTGCACGCCCTTGTTCTTGAAGCTCGAGCCGCACAGCACCGGCGTCATCTGAATCTCCAGCGTCGCCTGGCGGATCGCGGCCTTCAGGCGCTCGGCGGGGATGTCCTGCTCCTCGAGGATCATCTCGACCAGCCCATCGTCGTAGTGGGAAACCTCGTCGAGCAACTGTTCGCGGGCGGCCGCGGCAGCGTCGGCGTAATCGGCCGGGATCTCAACGACCTCCTGCTCCTTGCCGAGCTCGTCCTTGTAGATGATCGCCTTGTAGGTGACGAGGTCGATGATCCCCAGGAAGTCCTGCTCCGCGCCGATCGGCAGCTGGATGGGCACCGGGTGGGCACCGAGGCGGTCGACCATCGTCTGCACGCCGCGATCGAAGTCGGCGCCGATGCGGTCCATCTTGTTGATGTAGGCGATTCGCGGGACGCGGTACTTGTCGGCCTGGCGCCAGACCGTCTCAGACTGAGGCTCGACACCGGCGACGGAGTCGAACAGCGCGATCGCGCCGTCGAGCACGCGCAGAGAGCGTTCAACCTCGACGGTGAAGTCGACGTGGCCGGGGGTGTCGATGATGTTGATCCGGTGGCCCTTCCACTCCGCGGTAGTTGCGGCCGAGGTGATAGTGATCCCGCGCTCCTGCTCCTGGGCCATCCAGTCCATCACCGCGGCCCCCTCGTGAACCTCGCCCATCTTGTAGGTCCGCCCGGTGTAATAAAGGATGCGCTCAGTCGTCGTCGTCTTGCCGGCGTCGATGTGAGCCATGATCCCTATGTTGCGAATCTTCTCTAGAGCGAATGTGCGAGGCATGGTGTGGGGAGTTCGAGTCGGTCCCGGTGCGGGCTTGCCGGAGGCTCCGCCTGCACCCGGCTGCGAACATGAAAAAGGGCCCATGGGGCCCGTTCACGACGCAGCTGTCGGGAAGGGGCGGATTTTTATTCGGACGACGTCTCCATCGCGTGGATCCTCCGCGCCCGAGAGCGAGCACAGATGAGCGCGACGCCACCCGAGGCGAAGACCGAATATAGCAGAGGCCTGCGGCAATTCCGCAGGCCTCCTAGGCCCCCGGAAGGCGCCGACCCCGGCGCTCGCGGACGATCCAGCCCGCGTGACCGGGCCCCCGCCTCCGCCGCCGGCATGGCGATCCTCGCCGGCGGTTTGGCCGGCGCGACGCTCCTGCTCGTGGCCGAGTTCACGCCCCTGTTTTACGTCTACACGCCGCGCACCGGTGCTCGCGTCGAAACCGTCGGCACGGGATCGCACCACGCCTTCGCGATGATCCCGATCGCGCTGCTCGTCGGCGCGCTCGCCTGTGGCGCCTGGGCCAGCGCGAGTCGGCCCGCGCTGGTCTCGATCGGGGTCTTGGCCGTCATCGCCTTGGGCATCTCGCTGCTCGTCGATTTGCCCGACGCCCATGCCAGCGGCCTGATCGGCAGCAGCTCAGCGCGCTTTGTCGGCGTCAACTCGACTCCAGCCGTGGGCATGTACCTGGAAACGCTCGCGGCCGCGTTCCTGCTGATCACATCAGTATGCGGATGGCTGTGGCTGGGTGCCGTCGCGCCGGCGCAGGCTCGGCGGCGACAACCCGATTGAACATCTACGCCAAGTTGTCCGGATGCTGACACTGGCCGGCCGACCTGCGCCACCCGGGCGCCAGGGCGTTTACATTTTTGGAGAGCGAGGGTTGTCCACCGCAGCCCCCGGTCCCGTGTGGTGGGCGGCCCTCGCCTCTTTCTCTGCCGGTTGTTTGTCTGCTCGCAGGTCGGGTTGATCGTCTGCTCGCAGGGTCGCGCTGAGCGCGATACTTCGCGGCGATGGCCTACGTCCCGACCGCCCGCCACCTTCTGCGCGCCCGCGACCTGGCCGATGCTCGTTACCACGAGCCGCTGAGCGTTGAGGACCTCGCACGCGCCGCCGGACTCTCGCGCGCGCACTTCAGCCGCGCCTTCCGCGACGCCTTCGGCGAGCCGCCTCACGCCTACCTCCTCACCCGCCGGCTCGAGCGCGCGGCGGCGCTGCTCAGAAGCACGGACCGCTCGGTGGCCGAGATCTGCTTCGCGGTCGGCTTGCAGAGCGTCGGCTCGTTCACGAGCAGCTTCACGCGGACCTACGGTGTCTCGCCCGAGACCTACCGGCAGCAGTTCCCGCCGGCCGCGCTTTGGGCACGGATCCCGAGTTGCGTGGTGCGCGCCTACGCCCGGCCCCAGCGCCGCCCGTTACGCCCGGCGGACGCGGCCTCGTAGCGAGCTCACAACCCGGCCAGGATCCGCCTCAACCCATCCCGCAGCTCGACCTCGGCCTCCCAGCCCAGTTCGTCGCGAGCCCGCGCGACGTCAAGGCAGCTGCGTCTGACTTCTCCGGGTCGTTCGGGCGCGAACTCGGGGTCGAGCAGGGGGCGCTCGGGACTGACGTCTCGGATCGCCTCGAGCAGCTGGAGCACCGAGGTCTCCTCGCCGTGGCCGATGTTGATCGACCCGGACAAGGACGACTCGGCGGCGAGCAGGTTGGCCCGGACGACGTCGCCCACCTCGACCCAGTCGCGGGTCTGGCGGCCGTCCCCGTACACGGTGGGGCGCCTGCCCTCGATCAGGTGTCCACAGAAGATCGCCACTACGCCAGCCTCGCCGTGGACGTCCTGCCGGGGTCCGTAGACGTTGCCGTAGCGCAGCGAGACGGCCGAGAGCCCGTGCAGGCGCTCATAGAGCGCGCAGTAGCCCTCCGCGGCGTACTTCCCCTGACCGTAGGGCGCGAGCGGTTTGATTTCGTAGTTCTCGGGTGTCGGGAGCAGATCCGCCTCGCCGTATAGACCGCCGCCGGTCGAGGTGTTGACCACGCGCCTGACTCCTGAGGCTCGCGCCGCTTCGAGCACGGCGATCGTGCCGAGCACGTTGACGATCGCATCCGCGGCTGGCTGCTCGACCGACACGCGAACGTCGATCTGGGCGGCGAGATGGAAGATCACGTCGGGACGGGCCTCGGAGACGACCTCGCTCACCTTCTGCGCCTCGCCCACGTCGAGCACTTCGAGCCGCGCCCCGCCCGCGAGCGCCGGCTCGAGGTTCGAGCGCTTGCCGGTGGATAGGTTGTCAATCACCGTCACCTCGTCCCCGCGCTCGAGCAGCACATCGACGAGGTTGGATCCGATGAATCCCGCACCTCCGGTGACGACGGCCCGCATCGCCGCGCAGCGTAGTCATTCGCTCGCGTCGGCGGCTGTCCGCCGTCGCGTCGGAGCCATACCTCCGTCTTGCCCCGGCGATCATGCAGTTTTGCTGTGGTAGATTCGCGTCGCGCGTTCGGGTTGCGTGCAGCGCTCACAGCGCGGGGCCATCAAGGAAGAGGACCGGTGTCACACGGAAGCACAGCACCTCGGCGGGGATCCCTCGCGCACCGGAGATGGCGGTGGCTCGTGGGAGTGGGCGCCGTCGCCGCCACGCTGGCGATTCTCGCGCCGGCCGGCTCGGGGCGCATCTGGACTCCGGCTCCGCGCACGACGTGGCAGTGGCAGCTGACCACGCCGGTGCAGCAGTCGGTGCGGGCTCAGGTTTTCGACATCGATCTGTTCGACAATCCCGCCTCCGTCGTGCGGGCGCTGCACCATCGCCGGCGCCACGTGATCTGCTATCTAGACGCAGGCACCTACGAGGACTTCCGCTCTGATGCGCATCGGTTCCCGCAGTCGACGCTCGGCAGGTCCAACGGCTGGCCGGGTGAGCGGTGGCTCGACATTCGCCGCTTGTCCGCGCTCGAGCCAATCATGCGGGCGCGGCTCGAGCTGTGCCGGCGCAAGGGCTTCGACGGCGTGGAAGCCGACAACGTCGACGGCTACGCAAATGACACCGGATTCCCGCTCACCGGCGCCCAGCAGCTCACCTACAACCGCTGGCTCGCGCGCACGGCGCACCGCCTCGGTCTGTCGATCGCGCTCAAGAATGACCTCGACCAGGTTTCCGCGCTCGAACGCGACTTCAACTACGCGCTCGACGAGCAGTGCTTCGAGTATTCCGAATGCTCGAAGCTGCGACCGTTCGTACGCGCGCACAAGGCTGTCTTCGAAGTCGAGTACAACCTCTCGCCGAGCCAGTTCTGCGCCCGGGCGAACGCCCTCGGGTTCATGGCCATGCGCAAGAACTCCGATTTGAACGCTAGCCGACAGCCGTGCTGGTAGCCGGACGCTCGGCTAGCAGCTCCGTCAGCGCGACGCGCAACAACTGCGGATCGTGGACGCCGCGGCGCTCGCTTTGCAACGCGAACGGAAGTGCCTCGACACCCTGCCGGAGCAGCTCGCCGGGCGCGAACGCGAGTTCTGACTCGGGGTCGTAGAGCACCGCGTCGACCCGGACGCCGTGGCGGCGCAGCACGCTCAGGTGGCGGCGCGCGCTCATGTTCGCCGTCTCGCCGGGCTCCGCTTGCAGGTTGCCGATCCAGGTGACGCGAGCAGCGGTGGCGGCGAGTGCGGCGAGCATGTCGGGCAGCGCGCAGACGGCGAGCACGCTCGTGAACAGCGATCCCGGCCCGAGCAGGACGAGGTCGCTCTCGGCGACCGCGGCAAGCGCCGCCTCGCTCACCGCCGGACGTTCAGGAACGAAGCGAAGCCGGCGGATCAGCGTCGGCGAGGTCCCGATGGCGGACTCTCCTTCGAGCACCTGCCGGCCGGCTTGTCCCCGAAGCGATAGCGGCGCCACCGTCGCTGGGAGCACCTGGGTGTGGATCCCGAGCTCGGCGGCGAGCCACGCAATCCCGCGCTCGAGGTCGCCGAAGACGTCGATCAGCGCGCGGATGACGATGTTGCCGAGCGGGTGGCGTCCCAGGTGCTCGACCGTGACCGGACGCTCGAGCGCGCGCGCCAGCGGAGCATCGTCGTGCGCGAGCGCGATCAGCGCGCGCCGCAGGTCGCCCACCGCCGGGCCGCCGCAACGACGCCGCAGTTCGCCCGACGAACCACCGTCGTCTGCGATCGTGACCACCGCGGTCAGCTGGCAGGGCACGTCGCGTAGCGCCCCGAGCACAGCGGCAAGACCGTGCCCGCCGCCGAGCACGGCGATCCGGCCGATCATTGCCGCGGCCTACTCCACCGTGACGGTCTTGGCGAGGTTGCGCGGCTGATCGACGTTCAGGGCCCGGGCGCGGGCGAGGTGGTACGCGAACAGCTGCAACGGCACGATCGCCAGGACGACCTGAAGCAGCGGATCGCTCACCGGAACGTAGACCACGTGCTCGGCATGCTCGGCGATCTGCTTGCACCCCTCGCTCGCGACAGCGAGCACGCGCGCGCCTCGGGCGCGAACCTCGGAGAGGTTGGAGAGCAGCTTCGGCAGCACGCGATCGTCGGTGGCGACACACACCACGGGCGTGTCATGGCCAAGGAGAGCGATCGGTCCGTGCTTCATCTCGCCGGCGGCGTAAGCGTCGGTGGGGACGTAGGAGATCTCCTTGAGCTTGAGTGCGCCCTCGAGCGCGACGACCAGCCCGGAGAGGCGGCCCAGATAGAGGAAGAACGGGCTCCACACGAGTCGTTCTGCCAGCACGCGCATGCCGGAATCCACCGACTCGATCACCTGCTCGACATGCCCGGGAAGACGGTCTAGCTCGCGCTGCAGCGCTTCCGCCTCAGCCGCCGGCAACGCGCCTCGCGCCCGCGCCAAGTGCAAAGCCAGGTGATAAAGGAGCACGACCTGGGCAACGAAGGTCTTCGTCGCGGCGACGCCGATCTCGAGCCCGGCGCGCGTGAACAGAACGGCGTCGGCCTCTCGTGTCGCCTGGCTCCCGGTGGCGTTGGTGACCGCGAGCACTGTCGCGCCCTGCGCGCGGGCCAGCCGCATGGCTGCGAGCGTGTCGGCCGTCTCGCCGGACTGCGTTATCCCGATCACCAAGGTTCCGGGCTCGACGATCGGCTCGCGGTAGCGAAACTCCGAGGCGACGTCGACCTCGACCGGGACGCGCGCCCAGCGCTCGACCGCCATCCGCCCGGCGAGCCCCGCGTGATACGAAGTTCCGCAACCGACGATGACGATCCGGCTGATCGCGCGCGCGGCCTCGGGCCCCAGCGCACCATCGGCGGCTTGCGTCAGGTTGGCGCGCGACTGCAGCAGGGTCTCGGCGATGGCCGCCGGCTGCTCGTGGATCTCCTTGAGCATGAACGTCTCGAAGCCGTCCTTCTCGCACCGATCCTCATCCCAATCCACGTGCGTCTCCTGCGGCCGGTGGGGCAGGCCGTCAACGTCGAATACCGTCACTGCACCGTGGCGCATCACGGCGATCTCTCCGTCGTGCAATACGACGACACGGCGGGTGTGACGCAGGAAGGCCGAGATCGACGAGGCGATGAACAGTTCGTCCTCCCCGACGCCGACCACGAGGGGGCATTCCCTCCGAATCCCGACGAGCGTGTCGGGCTCCTCATCGCACATGGCCACGAACGCAAAGTGTCCGGACAGGACGCTCACGGTCCGGCGGACCGCGTCGGACAGATCACCGTCGTAGTGCAGCGAGATCAGTTGCGCCACCACTTCGGCGTCGGTCTCCGAGCTGCACTCGATCATCTCCTCGGCCAGCCACTCCCGGAGCTGCACGTAGTTCTCGATGATCCCGTTGAGAACGATCCGCACCCGCCCGCTCCAATCGGAGTGCGGGTGCGCGTTGTGCTCGGTGACGGCGCCGTGAGTCGCCCAGCGCGTGTGTCCGATGCCCGCCGACACGGTGGCGGTGGCGAGAGCGCCTGAGTCCTGCGCTTCGCCGGCGGCCGCGCGTGCCGCCAGCGCCGAGCTCAACGACTCGAGGTTGCCGATCGCGCGCACGCACTCGGTTCGGCCGTTTTCTCGCCAGGCCAGCCCGGCCGAGTCATAGCCTCGATATTCGAGGCGCTTGAGGCCCTCGAACAGTAGCCCCTGGCAGCGCCGCTGACCGACGTAGCCGATGATTCCGCACACGGCGGGCTCCTTCCTGTTGCCTCGCCAAACGTGTTCAATTACAAGACCCAGTGGCTCCCTCGACAAGGGTCGCCGCGGCCTATTCGGCGTTCATCGCCTGATCTCCTGTCACCCGACCGCGCAGCCAGACGCTCGTCCCGCGCGGCCGGCGGTTAAAGATCCGAGCGGCTCCGGTCGATAACGACGAAGATGCTTATGAAGGGGCCGACGGTGATGGTCGTCGACGACCACGAACTGTTTCGCGGCGGCTTGGTAGGGCTACTCGAGGAACGGGGCATCCGTGTCGTGGCCGAGGCCGCGATGGCCCAGCAGGCCATCGGGATGGTCGACGAGCGCAACCCGGATGTGATTCTCATGGATCTGAACATGCCGGGCATGTCAGGCGTCGAGGCGCTCCAGCGCCTGACCGCCATCGCGCCGCTCAAGCGCGTCGTCGTGATCACGGTGATGGCCGACGAGGAAAGCGTCATGGACGCTCTGCTGGCAGGAGCGTGTGGCTACGTGCTGAAGGACCAGCCGATCGATCAGATCGTCGAGAGCATCCGCGCCGCCGCACGCGGCGAGTCATTGCTCTCACCGCGGATCGCCAGCCGGCTGGTCCGTCGCATCCGGGAGCCCGAAGATACGGATTCACACGGAAGCGACCCGCAACTGACGGCACGTGAGCTGGAGGTACTGCAACTCGTCGCACAGGGGGTCGACAACCAGGAGATTGCAAGGTCGCTGTACCTGAGCGAGCACACGGTGAAGAATCACGTTTCGAACATCCTGCTCAAGCTTCAGGTCGAGAACCGGATCCAAGCCGCCGTTCGTGCCGTGCGCGGCCGAATGGTCTGAAACCCGCTACAGATACTCCGATTCCGGATCGATCTGGAAGCGCAGGCGCGTGATCGTAGCCTGCAGTGCCGCCAGCTCCTCGGATAGCTCCTTGTAGCGTCGTTCGAGTCCGCCTCGCTGCAGAGGAACCGCACCTGGGCCCGGCAGCGCGTCCAGGCGTGCGGCCAATCGACGCCGTTCGGCGTCCAGCACGAGTACGAGGGCGTGCAGGTCGCAGAGCGCGCTGAGCGTCTGCTCATCGACGCCTCGCTCGCGTGCCGGGTCGTCTGGGTTGCCGTGGTGAGATTGGTTCGACATGGTCAAGCGCACCGCGCGCGGGAGACTGCGCGCAGCGCAGGATCTTCCGGGTGAGCGTCCGAGTGGTCAATCCGCCACCCGGCCGCCTCACGTTCAAGCCGCACTCACCAACCCGCGCGAAGGCGTGGCGATGCGCTCGCCTCCGTGAGCTGAATCGACGCACGCGACGCTCACCGGTGGCAGGACATCGAGCTCATGCGCGAATTCGTCGAGCCGCTGTTGCACGGCGGCGATCGCCGCCTCGGTCTCGACGCCGGCTTGAGCCAAAGCCTCGCGCAGGAGAAAACACTCGCTGAGCAGCCTCCACCCCTCCTCGGCGTTCTCCACGGCGAGCTCCTGCGCGGCCACGGCGCGGACGTGGTCGATCAACCTGCCGAGGTCGTGCGGGCGATGGCGCTCTGACTTGAGCCGGGCATTCTCCTCGCGCAACAAGAGCAGGTCGAGCTGCAGCTCGGCCAGGTCCTCGCCTGCGGCATCCGCGTGGTCCGGATCCCCATCTGCGCCGAGCCGGCGCAGGAGAGCCGAAAAGCTCTGCACGATGTTCATCACGTCTGCCCCCTTGTCGAGCCGGCTCGATTGTCGCCCGTGTCCCGAGCACACCCGGTGCGCCCTCGGCGGGGACGATCGGATGGTGAAGCTTCACACTCAGGCGTCGCCGCGGCTACCGCCCACTCCGCGCATACGAGTTCATCGCGGTGAACGTCAACCTCGCGCGCTATTGGATCCACAGCGTCGTCGCGAGTACCCGTCCCGATCGGCACAGGAGCACGACCAACGGGGGTATCGTCAGCGCGATCCCGACCAAGGCCCCGGCCGCGAGCGCAGCGCCCGCGGTGTGGCCGGTGACGAGGTGCGGCCACGCGAGCTCGACCGCGAGCGCCGCGCCAGCGGCGATCAGCGCGGCGCGCCGGCGCCCGAGCGACTCGAGGAGCCCGACCAGGAGGCTGACCAGCGCGACGCAGCCGAACGCGATCAGCACGCTCACCCGATCGCTGCCGTGCGTCCAGCGCCCGATCGCGACCACCACGCCAGAAAGCAGCGCCGTGGCCACGACAAGTCGGAGGATCGCCCCGAGGAACAGCATCATCGCGGGATCGCTCATCGTCGCGCGGCCCGCGCGATTCAGTGGCACGCCGCTGAGCCGGCGCGGAACCACCTCGTACAGGTTCCACAAGTAATAGCCACCCCACAAGCTGCCGATCACCGACGGCACGAGCGCGATCGCCGGGTGCACGCCGCGGACGCCCCAACCGAGGCTCGGATCGCCGACCAGCAATACGCCGATGCACGCCCCGAGCAGGCCGGCGAGCAGCGCGCGGGGCACGGTTCCAGCCCTCTCGTCAGTGGGCGCACGCCGGCTGAGGGTCGCCACACACGCGACGACCAGCGTCAGCCCGGTGGAGATTCCTAGAACCAGGTAGGGCGCCGGGTCACGAGCGAGGGCCACGCTCGTCGCCACCAGCAAAAGCGCGTACAGCAGGCCCCACCCGCGGCGGGTGATCACGGTGCCTCCGACCCAGATCGCCACGAGCATCGCCGCCGTCGGGCCCCAGCGCGGGATCAGCGCCAGCGGGAGCTCGATCGCGACCGCGGCCAGGGCACAGCAGACGACCGCGTCGCGCGAGAGCAACGCGAGCCCGCTGCGACGACTCAAGTAGCGGCTGCGCAACCCCCACTGCAGCGCCACCGCGACCGGCAGCGCGATCCGGATCGCTTGAGCGAGCACAGCAGCGCCGAGGCTCTTGCTGAGCGGGGTCGCCCAGGCGGCGACGGACAGGATCGACAGGACGAGCCCGATGCCCTCGACGATCACGCTCTGCTGCTCATCGTCCTCGGGCACTTCGACGCGGCCCTTGTCGGGTCCCGCCTCTCCCTGCGCGCCCACGAGCTCGCGCGCCGCCGACATTGCGCTCTGAGCGGGGCGCCCCAACCACGCCTCGAGGACGATCGCAGCCTCGATGATGTCGCGCGGCGAGCGCCTGAGCCGCGCCTCGACCACACCCGCGGCGTGCTCGTCGCGAGAGGGGCTCACGCCGCCGCCCCCGCGACCAGCTCGTCGATCAGCGTCCCGTAACCCTGCGCGCAATGTTGCAGCGTGTAGCGCTCGTGGAGCCGCTCGTGGCCACGCCGTCCCAACTGCGCCGCGAGCTCGGGGTTGCGCAGCAGGGTCACGACGGCGGTCGCCAGCCTGTGCACGTCGCCCGGTGGCTCGACGATCCCGCA
>JAFAZV010000456.1 GCA_019239445.1 Solirubrobacterales bacterium | reverse complement strand
ACGCACACCGTCGCGCGCGATTCCCCGCGTCTCCGGCGGTGCTGTCGCCTCGAGCGATTCCGGCAGCTCAAAGGCAGGCGCCGTCACGCCGGCACTTTCACCTCGCGCGCGCGGTAGCGCCCGCTTGGCAGCTGACCCTCGATCAACGCGAGCAGTCCCGGCACGCTCTCCTGCGGCCACGGACGATCCGAGATGTCCTCGCCCGGGAACGCCTCTTGTTGCATGCGCGTCCGCATGTCGCCCGGATCGACGGCATACACGCGCAGCGACGGCTGCTCAGCCGCGAGCACGGCCGAGAGCTGCTCAAGCGCCGCCTTGGAGGAGCCGTAGCCGCCCCATCCGTCGTACGCTTCGACCGCCGCGTCCGAAGTCACGTTGATGATCCGCCCGCCCTGAGGCATGCGCGGCAGCACCAGCTGCGTCAGCGCCAGCGGCGCCAGGACGTTGACGGCGTACACGCTCGCGAGCCGATCGACTGGGTACTCGTCGAGGCGCGGCGGCGGGCTCGGTCCAAGCAGGCTGGCGTTGTTGACGAGCACGTCGATCGTCTTGCCCGCGGCGGCGAGGAGGGCCTCGCGATGCTCCGGAGCGGTGATATCGCCGGGCAGCGCGGCGACCTCGGTCATCGCGCTCAGCTCGTCCGCCGCTTGCTCGAGCTCGCGCCGCCCGCGGGCGTCGATGACCAGCATCCAGCCCTGCTCGGCTAGCGAACGCGCGAGCGCCAGACCGAGCCCGCGCGAGGCTCCGGTGATGATCGCGATTGGCATGCCGGCAAACGTACGGCTCAGCGCGTCGCGCTCTCCACCGGCAATTGGTCCTAGGACCTCTGCGGAACGAGTCCCTCCCGCACCGCCAGCAGCGCCGCCTGCGTTCGATCGCTGACGCCGAGCTTGGCCATCACGTGCCCAACGTGGGTCTTCACCGTCTTCTCGGAGATCCCGAGCTCGAACGCGATCCGCTTGTTCGACCGCCCGGCGGTGATCAGCTCGAGGACCTCACGCTCGCGGCGCGTCAGCTGCTCCGGCTGAACAGCCACTGCGCGAACGTTGTCGGCGATCGCGTTCACAAGTCGCGCGGCCGCACTCGGATCGATGATCGCCTCGCCCCGGTCGGCGGCCCGCACCGCGCGCGCGAGCTCAGCCGGCTCTACGTTCTTCAGCAGGTAGCCGGCGGCTCCGGCCTGGATCGCGGGCAGCAGGCGCTCGTCATCGAGGAAGCTCGTGAGCACGATCACTCGGCTCTCCGGCGCTTGATCGCGCAGCGCTCGCATCGCGCTCACGCCGTCGAGTTCTGGCATCACGAGATCCATCAGGATCACGCGCGGCGCAAATCGCCGCGCCTGCTCCACCGCCTGCGCGCCGTCGGCGGCTTCGGCGACGACCTCGATTCCGTCCTGCAGCTCGAGGAACGCGCGCAGACCCTCGCGCACGACCGCGTGGTCGTCGACGATCAGCACCGTGATCAAGCCGGAACCTTCAAGCGGATCGTCGTGCCGGAACCGGGCGACGAGCGGATCTCGAGCTCGCCTCCGAGCTCCTGCGCCCGCTCCTGCATCGAGGTCAGGCCGAGATGGCGCGCGCGCAGGTCGGCCCGCTGGGGGTCGAACCCGATGCCGTCGTCGATCACCTCGACGCGGTCCGAGCCGAGGCGCACCATGATTTGCCCGGGGCGCCCGTGCCGGACCGCGTTTTGAAGCGCCTCACGCACGATCCTCAGGACCGCGAGGTCGCGCTCTTCATTCTCGCCTGCGAGTGCGCCGTCATCTACGAGTCGCACCTGCACTCCATGCACGCGGCCGAGCATCTCGGTTTCCTTGCGCAGCGTCTGCTCGAGACCGTCACGCGCGAACTCGGGTGGCCGCAGCCCCAAGATCAGCGAACGCAATTCATCGAGCGCCTCGCGGGCCAGGTCGCGTACGCGCTCGACCTGCGCTCGCGCGGCCGCCGGGTTGCGCTCGAGCTGCGTGGCCGCGGCTTCGGCGGTCAGCATCACGCTGAACAGCTTCTGGCTGACGACATCGTGGAGCTCCAGCGCGAGCCGGTTTCGTTCCGAGAGCACCGACAGCTCCTGGCTGCGCTCGTAGAGGCGGGCGTTGGTGATGGCGATAGCGGCATGCGCGGCCAGCACCTGGATCAGCTGCTGGTCGTCTTCGTCGAACGCGTCGGCACCCTGCTTTTCGGTCAGGTAGAACGCGCCGATCACCTCGCCCTCGGCGACGATCGGTACGCCGAGGAACGACCGCATGTCCGGGTGCTGGCGGGGCCACCAGCCGCGGAAGCGTGGGTCCTGGTGAATGTCCTCGGTCCGGAACGGACCGGGCGCAGCCAGCATCGCCCCGAGCATGCCGTGGGTCCGCGGCAGCGGACCCATCTCCGCCACGAGCTCATCGCTCATGCCGGCGACGAGGAAGCGACGAAACCCGCCCTCGCCATCGGGAATCCCGAGCGCCGCGTAGCGAGCGCCACCGAGCTCGCGCGCAGCGTCGAGAAGCCGCTGCAGCACCTGGTCGACCGACAGCTCTGATGCCACCGCCAGGACGGCGTCGCTGACGGCTTTCAGGCCACGGATCATCGAGTCGGACACGGGTGTTCACGATACTTTGGTGCCATGCCGCGACTCTGGTTCTGGACGCAGATCGTGATCGCCGTGTTCGTGCTCGCGGGCATGGTGATCGCGATCACGAAGCTGGTGTGATGCCGACGCCGAACGGAGGGCGTGCGTGTTCTCGTCGATCGTCGTAGGTACCGACGGCTCGGACACGGCATCCACCGCGGTTCGTCATGCCACCGACCTCGCGCGCCGGCTTGGCGCGCGGCTGCTGATCGTGAGCGCGTACGAGGCGGTGGCGAGGCCCGGCCTGCGCACCGAGGGCGCCGAGCTGCCGAAGGATCTCCAGTGGATGGTGAACCCGCACGGCGACGTGCTGGCGATGCTCGAGGAGGCCCGCGGTGAGGCGGTCTCGGCGGGCGTCGATCCGGTCGAGACCTACGCGCGCCAGGGCGACGCCGCCGACGCGATCCTCGACATCGCCGAAGAGCAGCGCTCCGATCTGATCGTGGTCGGCAACCGCGGGCTGACGGGCGCCAAGCGCTTCCTCCTCGGCTCGGTGCCGAACAAGGTCTCGCACCACGCACCGTGCTCGGTGCTGATCGTGCGGACCACGTAGCCGCGGTGCGCTCAGCGGGCGCGCCGCGCCAGAGCGGCGGTGCGCGTGGTGGCCGCGCCGGCGTCGAGCAGGCCGTAGCCGTAGTACTGGTTTGGCTTCGCGCCGCCGAGTGGCTGGGCTGTCTGCTCGAGTCGAGCGAGGACTTTGTCTGGGCTCGGGTTCCGGCCGATGACGCCGCTGGCGATCACCAAGGCGGCGGCGGCGGCGACGTGCGGCGCGGCCATCGAGGTGCCGTACCAGCCGCCGGGATAGCCGAAGCGGCGAGGATTGGACGGATCATCAAAGGTGTACTGCGAGATGTCGGGAAGGTTGCGGCTTGGGTGGCACAGAGGGTCGCTCAGCAGCGTTGTGTCATCGCCGCCGCCCGGCGCAACCAGGTCCAGCCGTTGGCCGCCGTTGGAGTAGTCGGCCAGGCAGCGGTCGCGCGTGGTGGCGCCGACCGAGATCACCGCCGGCGCGCGGGCCGGGTAGGCGATCTGCTCGACCCCCTCATTGCCGGCGGCGGCGACGACAACCACGCCGCGGTCGTGCGCGAAGCGGATCGCCGAGATGATGTCGGGAATGTCCGAAGACGTGACGTCGAGGGAGAACTCGAGGCTCAAGTTGATCACCTGCGCGCCGTGAGTGGCGGCGTAGCGGATGCCGCGAGAGATCGTCGCCGCGTCGCCGGTGCCATCTGCGCCGAGGATCCTCACCGGCATGATTGACGCGCCATAGGCGAGCCCGGTCAAGCCGAAGCCGTTGTTCGTCGACTCCGCAATCGTCCCGGTGACGAACGTTCCGTGTCCCTCCCGGTCGAGCGGGAAGCGGTTGTGGGCGACGAAGTCGTAAGGACGCACGAACTGAGTGCGGTTGAAATCAGGCGAGCGCTCGTAGCGCTGCCAATTCCGGTAGGCGACGCCGGTGTCGAGGATCGCGATCGTCGTGCCGCGGGCGCCGGGCCGATGGTCGGCGAGCAAGTTCGCCCACGCTCCCGGGGCGTTGACGCCGATGCCGGGCAGGAAGTTCCACTGCATGCGCTCCCAGCCGCGCGGTGCGCGACCCTGGCCCGGGTCGTTGGGGATCCAGGCTCCGGACGCGTGGGCGATGTAGTTCGGGACGGCGTACGCGACGCCGCGCTGGCGACGGAGGCGATCCAGCGCCCGCGCCACCGACACGCCGCGCGGGAGGTCGACCACGTGCGTGTTGGGCGCAGGAGACGGCGCCGCTGGGGCGCTCGGGATGCCGGTCTGGCGGCTGATGTCGGCGCTCACTGCGGGTGTCGGCGGCGCGCTGTAGCCGACGACCACCTGCCCGGGAACGTAATCGGCCGCCGACGCTGCGCCGGCCCCGAGTAGAGCCGCCAAGAGCAGCCCGGCCACCAGCGAGACCAGGGCGTTCAAACGCCCGACGCAGGCAGGTCGGCGTGTGCGGAACATGGCGGTCCTTCAGGTTGATGTCGCCGGCTTGCCGGCTGGGCGCCCCAGCATGGTTAAGACAACTTGGGCGCCCGAAAGTTTCCCTGAGGTGAAAGTAGCTCCGGCGTTCCGGTGTATGCGCCGGGTGGTGGCTTCTGGTACGCGACGGCGAGGAATATTGCTGCCCAGCTATATGCCTTATAGGTTATACTCTCCGCGATGTCCGCTTTCGAGGTTCTGGCCGAACCCCACCGGCGGCAGATCCTCGACCTCCTGCGAGACGAGGAGCAGCCCGTCGGCGAGCTCGTCCGCGAGCTGGCTCTGAGTCAGCCGGCGGTGTCGAAGCATCTGCGCGTCCTGCGCGAGGCCGGGATGGTCGACGTCCGCGGCGATGCCCAGCGCCGGCTCTACCGCGTGCGAGCGGAGCCGCTGCGGGCAATGGACCAATGGCTTGCGCCTTACCGCGCGATGTGGGCAGCGAGCCTCGATGACCTCGAGCGACACCTGCAAACCATGAGCGACAGCTGAGGAGCCTCGATGTCCGAATCCGGAACGCTCACGCAAACTCCTGAGGATCGCTGGCAGCTGCGCTTCGAGCGCGTGCTGGCTCACCCGCTCGACACGCTCGAGGAGCGCGAGAAGGCCGCGCAGGACGGAGCGGGCTGGCACGCCTGCCTCGACGCCCTGAGCGCGGCACTCGACGGCGCCGCGCACCCCCGGGCGGCGCTTGACGGCTACCGGGACGTGCGTGCGCGTTACGTCGAGAGCTTCGGCCCCGAGGCGGCCACGATCGGCCCACCCGACGGCATGCAGTAGCGAGGACTACCGTCCCGCGGAAGGTGAGCTCGCACTTCTTTCCGCGCGACGAGTACTTCATGCGGCTGGCGCTACGCGAGGCCGCGCGCGCGCTCGAGCACGACGACGTGCCGATCGGCGCGGTGATCGTCAAGGACGGGGAACTGATCGGCGCGGGTCACAACGAGCGCGAGTTGCGAGCCGACCCAACTGCCCACGCGGAGCTGATCGCTCTGCGCGAGGCGGCACGCGCGTTCGGGAGCTGGCGCGTTCTCGACGCGGTCATGTACGTGACGCTCGAACCATGCGCGATGTGCGCGGGCGCGATCGTGCTGGCGCGAGTGCCTCGAGTCGTATTCGGGGCGTCCGACCCGAAGGCTGGAGCCGCCGGCAGCGTCCTCGACGTTCTGGACGTGCCCCAGCTCAACCACCGCCCGCAGGTTCAGTCGGGCTTGCTCGCCGCAGATTGCGCCGAGTTGCTGCGCACCTTTTTCGCCCCGCGCCGAGGGTGAGGCAGGCTCGCGAGAGCCGAACAGCAGCCCAGCCGGTCGTCTAACGTAGTCGCGCAGCACCGGAGAGGTGGCAGAGCGGTTGAATGCGCCGGTCTCGAAAACCGGTATGGGCGGTTCCGTCCATCGAGGGTTCGAATCCCTCCCTCTCCGTTAGCGAGTGGAAGCTGCTGCATCGCCACGCCGATCCGATAACAGGTGCGCGTCCTGCGGACTCAGTAGTCCAGCGATGAGGATCACGCACACCTTCACGGCACCTGCGCCGCGTCGGATGGCGCCGGCGGTTGCAGCGCAGCCATGCCCACTCTAGGGTCATAAGCGCGGGTGACTCATCTGTCGCGCTTGCTCGTGCGACGCGGTTCGGAGGAGACGCATGGCTGCATATCTCGTTTTGATGCAGGAGGTCCACGACGTTGAGCGGTACCGCAACGAGTACCTGCCCGGGTTGAGGCCCTTCTTGAAGAAGCATGGCGGTGAGGTGCTGGTGGCGGGCTTTGACGCGGAGCCCGCCGAGGGCGAGCCGCCGAACAGCACCGTCGTGCTGCGCTTTGCTGACGCCGCGGCAGCTTGGGGGTTGCTAGGCGACCCTGACTATCAGCCGGTGAAGGAGATTCGGTTCAGCGTCACGTCGCGGGGACAGATGGTGATTGCGCCGGAGTTCACGCCGACCGGGTAAATCGGGCGACTCGCTGGCCCATGCTCAGAGCTCAATACGAACGGCGCGGTCCGGTGCCGCAGGACGTGATTGAGGCGGTGGAGTTCGAGGTGCCGAGGCTCCACGGCGGCCAGGCGCTGGTCGAAGTCCTCGCGGCACCGATCAATCCGGCGGATGTCCTGACCCTCACCGGCGAATACGGCCAGTTGCCCCCGCTGCCGGCGATCGGAGGCCGCGAAGGAGTCGGCCGCGTAGCCGAGCTCGGCTCAGACACCGGTGGGGTCACCGTCGGCCAATTGGTCTTGCTGCCGCTGGGCTGCGGCAGCTGGTCAACCCATGTCGTGACAGAGATGGCGCAGCTGCGGCCGTTGCCAGATCGGGCGGACCCGCTGCAACTGTCGATGATGGCGATCAACCCGCCGACAGCGGCGCTCCTGTTGAGCGAATTCGTGACCCTGGAGCCAGGCGACTGGGTGATCCAGAATGCGGCCCACTCGGCGGTCGGGCTCTACCTGGTGCAGCTGGCGAGATACCGCGGCCACCGGACTGTGAACGTCGTTCGCCGCCAGGACGCGGCGGCGGTCGTTCGCGATACCGGCGGCGATGTCGTTCTCGTCGACGGCGAGGACCTGGCTGAGCAGGTCGTCGAGGCGACCGGCGCAGCGGGGATCCGCCTCGGGATCGATGCAGTGGGCGGGGCCGCCACCGGACGCCTTGCTGACTGCCTGGGTGAGAGCGCAACGCTGGTCAGCTACGGCCGCATGAGCGGTGAACCATGTGCGATACAGCCGGACGCCTTCGTCTTCCGCGACCTGACGCTCCGTGGCTTCTGGCTCGTGAACTGGTTCCGCCGTACCCCCGAGGAGCAGCGCCTGGCCCTCGTCGGCGACCTCGCCCGACTCATCACCCAGGGAACGCTCCACGCGCCGATCCACGCCACCTACGATGTCAGCGAGATCAAGGAAGCAGTCGCAAGCGCCGCCAGCGGAGAGCGATCGGGAAAGATCCTCATCGTTCCGCGACGGTGAACTGACGCCCAAGAGCGCGCGCGTTTCATCCCAGAGCAGCCCCGTTCGAATCCCTCCCTCTCCACTGGAGCGGCTGGCGGTCAGTCCGCGAGCTTTGCGCTCCTCGCGCCTCGCTCCCGCAGCCAGTTGACGACGTTCTCGTGTCGGGTGTCCAGGGACCTGGCCGCATCGAGCGGGGTACCTTCGGCGTAGTCGGGCACCCAGTTGAGCTCCGCGCCTCGCGCGAGTAGCGACTCGGCGGCACGTCGCTGCCCGCCGGAGCAGGCGTGCCAGAAGGCTTGAGAGAGCACGCCGGGGGGCGCGGGCCGCTCGGTCAGGAGTTGCTCAATCCGCTCGAGCTTCCCCAGGGCGGCTGCGTGCCAAAGCTTGTCCACCTTGGCGCCTCGGCTCACCAGCAGCCGGGCAACGTGCCAGCAGCCGTAGCCGATCGCGTTCTCAAGTGGGATGCCGATCGAGCCGCCAGGTAGTTCGAGGTCGGCTCCGTTCTCGACGAGAACGACGGCCACGTCCACGTCGTCGGTGCTGGCCGCCCAGTGCAGTGGTGGTCTCGGGGCGATCGCCGCCGCTGGTGTCGTCGGGGTCAGCCCCCGCCTCGAGGAGCAGCGCGGCCGCCGCGGGCGCGGCCGGGAAGTACCTGGCCAGTCGGTGGCGGCGTGCAGAGGGGTGTTTCAACCCCGTCCGGGCCCGTGGTTAGCGATCATTCGCACCGAGGCGAGCCCCGGTCGGGCGGCGAGCAGGCGCCGGAGCGTGTGCAGATCGCCACTCTGGATGGCCCGGGTCAATTCGGCGGCGACGGAATCACCGAAGGGCAGACTCAGCCTGGCCGCCGAGGGTCGCGGTCGATCGCGGCTCGCCATGGCAGCAAGACGACGGCGTCGCCGCCGGCGCCTTGGGTGCAGGCGGGGACGGTGCTGGGAGCGACATCGCGCTCCCAGCACCAGTCGTCCGCGTTAGCCCACCGAGATGGTGCGGGCGCAGCCGGCGAGCCTGACGACAGCGGGACCGTCGGACCTCACGTGGATGCGTACGCGGCAGTTGAGGTGGGCTCGACGCACGTCCACCGTCACCCGGCCGAGATTGGTGAGCGAGATGTCGAGCTCATCTGTCGCTGCGACGCGTGTGGGCGTCTGCCACGTGCGCAGCTGACCGGTATAGACGTACGAGCCGCTCGTCCCCTTGGTGGTCTGCGGCGGGTTCGCCCTCGGGTTGGCGAGACCGAACCCGTGCGAGAACGCGTCCACAGTGCCCAGCTGCGGGCCTTGCGGCCCCGTGGCGTCACGGAGCCGTACGCCTGAGAGCCAATACACGTGATGAGAGGTCAGCCCCCACCGCGGCTCGTTCATGGCCTCGTCCAGCACCCAAGTCACGCGCGGCGGGTTCGGGTTGACCTTGGCGCCGCCGAGGAAGGCGGCCGACTCCTCTGACGTCGGGTAGTAGGGTCCGTGCCCGCCGGTGTACTCGCGCCAGTCGTAGCGGTAGCGAAGCGAGTACAGCCGCGCGAAGACCTCCAGCTGGCTGCTGGTGACGCACAGCGTGTCGGCGTTCGCATTCGCCGACAGGATCGGGACGTTACGGAACGACGGGACCAGGTTGATGATCTCAGCGTCCGGGCCGCTGATCGACGGGAAGGGCTCGCCGGGCCAACCCGTCTCGGCACTCACGCAACCGATGTCGGGCAGTGCACGCGCGAACAGGTCGGGGTACTGGGCGAGGAGCTTATAGGTGCCGTACCCGCCCATCGACCAGCCGGAGATCGCGTTGTAGGCCGGATCCAGCTTGAAGTGCCGGCCGACGTCTGCCCAGGCCTCGAATACGTCTGCGCCGCCCTCGCTCCAGTACCAGCCGCATGGTATGCGTCCTTCCGGGGTCAGCACGACCGAGCCGGTGGCTCGGTCAGCCAGCGCCTGATCATCCGGCGGACCCTGGTTGTAGTTCCCGCCGCAGTAGTGCAGGTTCAGCGTCATTCCATACCCGCGCCGCGGCGCCGGTTTGTCCGGCACGTACAGCGCGTAGGGCTGAAGCTGGCTGGCGTAATCCGGCACCCGCGGGCACGGCTCACGGCAGTACTGCGTTCCAGGCTGAGGTCCGCGACCTTGAGCGTCCTCGAAATGGCTGGCATAGATCCGGTTCTCGTAGCCGTGTGTCGGCACGCCAACGTTTTGGTCGTACATGTTGTCCGTCACGCCCGCCCGCAGCTTGGCGAAGTCGACGTTCGCGTAGAACTGGCTCAAGTCGCGGGTCTTCAGTGCCGTGGCCTGGTTGGTGTCGCGCCACGCGCCGGATTCGCCGAAACGGAACGCGACGTTGAACAACGCGCTGCCGGTAGTCCCGTTGGCGCCGGGCTGCGTCGTCGTGGCGGCGCCGGATACTGGCTGCAGGTATTGGTTGCGCGTCGTATCCCACAACCCGGAGGCCGAGGCCACGCGGAGCGTCGTTGTGGTGGTGGCGTTCACCACGGAGCCGGGTACGAAGACCTGGACCTGACGACGATTTAGATCGACTCGTGCAGTGGTTCCGGACGCGTTTACTGGCTGACCGGTTGCGGCGTCGGTCACGGCCACGCTCGTTCCGTGCACGGTGACGAAATATTGCGCGGGCTCTTTTGCCCCTGCGCCCCACGGCAGTGGGTACGCCACCGCCGAGTTGCCCAATGCGATCGTCGAGGCGACCAGAGATGGGTCGATCATCGCGTTGTAGGTCAGCCGGATCAGCAATCCCGACCCGAGAGGTTTCAAGCGGAACTCGACCAGGTCAGCGGCGTCACCGGCATACCGCGGGTCCGATGGATACGTGTAGGTCGACCCTGCGCCCCGGTCGTCGAAGAGGTAGTCCTGATAGAGGAACTCCCCGAGGCGGTAGGCGCTCGTACCCGACACGAGTATCGGGGGCGCATGCCACGGGCTGCCCGGCGCATTCTCGAGCTGCGGGGCTCGTGGGGGTGGTGCATAGAGGATCGCCGGTCCGGGCCGCGGCGAGGTGGACGCCACAGCCGATGCAGATGCGCGCGCCGAGCGCGTCCTCGTGGCCGCACCCGCGCCCGCAACGGCTCCGCAGGTCACTATCAGACCCGCAACCACAGCCGGCAGAAGACCGAACACGACGCGCCCTCCCTTCCGACGCGCGCGTTCCAGCTCAGTCCAACAGAAAGACTTCACAGCCGCCAAACCTCCCCTGGGGAATGGGTAAGACACCTACACGGAGATCGCGTCAACGCGGATCGCCGCTGACGAGACGGGCGCGTCCGCGTAGCCTCGACGCCCTCCGCCTCAGCTAATCGTTTTCCACCTCCTCCACCTCCTAGTGCTCCGGAGTTGCCTGCTACCCACACGGGCGGAGTCGGAATAGGGCACTGAGCTGAGATCCGGCGGAAGGTTCCAAAGCAACACGCTCGACCCAGTGAGCCGCTTCGGCGTACGCCGCAGGACGCCGGGTGCGTCGCCGGCGCCGCCTGCTCCACACCCGTTCACGCGTGAACCGGAATGGGTCGGTCGAGCCATTGCTCGAGCTTGCAAACCCGGTTCAGACTCTGGCCTTGCCGGTCAACGGACGCATCTGGACATTGCCCCTCGTGTTGTCCGCGCTCGGCATCGCGATGTGCGCTCCCGCTTCAGCCGCCGCCGAAGCGCCTCCGCCGGGTCTGCCGGGCCCACCGCCAGGCGCCGCGGCCGGCTTTCCGCTGCCACCCCCTCCTGGGGGCGCCCCGGACGCCGAGGCTCCGGCCGGGCCCGTGAGTATCCCCGCGCGCGCTTCGGGGCCGGGCCTGCTGACGGGGGTTACGACCCTGCGCGGCTATACGGTCAGGCTGAGCGTTGCCTGCAGCACCGCAGGCAACGTCACCCTGAGCGCCCCCTCGCTTGCGCGCGGCGCGCTGGCGCAGGCGCGCTACCGCTGCTCTCGCTTCCGCGCCGCCGTGAGGCTTGTGCTGCCGCCTTCCGCAGCGCGAGCAATCGCGAAGCGCCAGTCGGCGATCGCGGATCTGCAATTCCGCGAGAACACGACAACCGAGCGCTTGGACGTGCTGGTCGTGACGCGTCCGCCGTCGGCCAGCTTCTGGACGAGTGACTACGGGTTGCGCTGCAACCGGCCTGGCTACCAAGCCAGCTTGACGGCCCCGAACTTCAGCGATACGACGACAACGACGGTAGATGTGCGGCCGTGGCTGGCCTGGTACACGGGCTCGACGGGATGGCGGTGGCTCGGAACCGCGGGCGTGAACG
>JAFAZV010000380.1 GCA_019239445.1 Solirubrobacterales bacterium | reverse complement strand
CGGGTTGCGGCTGGGACCGAACAGCGGGTTGTCGCAAGTTCCGCGAAACCCCATGACCGGACTGTTGCCTTTCCCGACCAGGACAGTGCCGGCGTGCTCGGCGCGTTCGGCAAAGCCGCAGTAGGCGTCCAGGCGGTGGTCCTTGAGCGCCGGTATGCCGCCGAAGGTCGCGGGCCAACCAGGCTTGAAGTCGAACAGGTCCTTGATCGCGGCCGGTACTCCGTGCAGCGGTCCTAGCTCGGCGCCATTCATGACCGCGTGCTCCGCCCCGCGGGCCGCTGCCCGGGCGCCCTCGGGGTCCACATAAACAAGTGCGTTCAAGCTCTGATTCCGCGCCTCGATCCGCTCGAGCGTTGCCTCCAAAACCTCGACCGGCGAGAGCTCGCGCCGTCGAATCCGTCCGGCCAGCTCGACGACGGTGGTGGCGGCTAGCTCCGCCTCAAGTCCCATTTCGACGCTCCTCTCCTGCCATGACCGTGTCGCTTAACTCCCGCTCGAGCCGAAGCCGCCGGCGCCACGCGCCGAAACGGCCAGATCGCCGACCTCGACGACAGGCGGGGTCTCCACGCGAACGAGCACGAGTTGGGCGATCCGGTCGCCGGCGTCGATCGCCGCCGCCTCGACGCGGTCAGTGTTGAGCAGCAGGACTCGGAGCTCGCCGCGGTAGCCGGCGTCGATCAGCCCGGGAGAATTGACCAGCGCGATGCCGTGGCGGGCGGCCAGACCGGAGCGCGGCAACACGAGGCCCGCCTGCCCGGCGGGAATCTCGAGGGCGAGGCCGGTGCCGACTGATGCTCGCTCGCCCGGAGCCAGCATCACGGTCGAGACCGCATAGAGGTCGAGGCCGGCGTCCCCGGAATAGGCCCGGGTGGGGAGCTTGGCGCGAGGATCCAGGCGAAGGACCCGCAGGCCCCCGCTCATCGCCGTCCGTTCAGAGCGAACGGCTCATAGCGCGCGGCCACGGTGGCCGGCAGCCGGGCCAGCACTCGCACACCTTGGGGGGTCTCCTCGCGCTCGAGATCTCCCGCCAGGTGGTGCAGCTCCGCGAGACGGCCGCCCTCGTCGTAGGGGATCATCAGCTCGACGGCCCGCAGCTTGCGCGCGAACTCCTGTTCGAGGCGCTCGGTCAGCTCGCCCAGGCCCTCGCCGGTGAGCGCTGACACCAGCACCGCTTCCGGGTGGCGGTTGGCGAGCTCGGCGCGCCGCTCGTCGGAGATGAGGTCGGCTTTCCCGAGCACGAGCACTCGCGGGGCTTCATCGGCGGCGATCTCGTGCAGCACGTCCTCCACCGCCTTCATCATCGCGAGCATCTCATCCTCGGGAGCCGACGCGTCGACGATGTGCAGAATCAAGTCGGCGAGCCGCGTCTCCTCGAGCGTGGCTCCAAAAGCGTCCACGAGCTGGTGTGGAAGCTTGCGGATGAAACCGACGGTGTCGGTAAGCAGATAATCCCGGCCGCCGACGCGGAGCACCCGAGTCGTCGGGTCGAGCGTGTGGAACAAGCGATCGCGCACGCCCGTGGTGGCGCCGGTGAGGGCATTCAGCAAGGTCGACTTGCCCGCGTTGGTGTAGCCGGCAAGCGCCACCGATGGCAGCTGCGCGCGTTCGCGCTCGGCGCGCATCACGGCCCGGCTCGAGCTGACGTGGGCGAGCTTGCGCCGCAGCGCGGAGATGCGATCGCGCGCGAGTCGCCGGTCGGTCTCGATCTGAGTCTCGCCCGGACCGCGCGTGCCGATCCCCCCGTCGATGCGCCCGGCCCCGAGCCGCTCCAGGTGCGACCACAGTCCCCGCATGCGTGCCAGGTTGTACTCGAGTTGAGCGAGCTCGACCTGAAGCTTGCCCTCGGCACTGTGAGCATGGGCGGCGAAGATGTCGAGGATGATCGCGGTGCGGTCGATCACGGGGACGCCGAGCGCCGCCTCGAGATTGCGCTCCTGGCGCGGCGAGAGCTCGTCGTCGCAAGCGACCAGATTGGCGTCGGCGCGCCCGAGCTCGGCCTTCAGTTCCTGCAGCTTGCCTGAGCCCAGATAGGTGTTCGGATGAGGGTGCTCCCGACGCTGTACTAGCTCACCGACACCGGCCACCCCGGCGGTGCGCAGCAGCTCGCGTAGCTCTTCGAGCTCGTGCTCATCGCCGTCCGGCAGCGCGGCGATCAGGTAGGCACGCTGACGCGCGCGGCCCTGCGGCCGCTGCCCGTCGATTCTGGAAGCGGGCGCCTGCGAGCGCCCGTGGCGGCTCCGCTGCACGATCCCATGGTAGCCGCGAGGAGGACACCTCTCAGCGCGTGCGGCGTGAACGCCTGCGCCTGCGCGCCCGCCGCACTCCGAGGCGGCGGCTACTGGATGTGCAGGTCCTGGCCGGCGATCTCGACCTTGTTGCCGGCCACCATGTGAATCGTCACCGTCCCAGGGTGGTCCCTGCCGGTCGCCTTGTCGTGCAGGACGACGCTGCAGTCGTAGCCGCCGCCGACCTTCTGCTTGACCCCGCTCGGGCAGCGCGCCGACTTGACATCGACTCTGCCCTGGCCGAAACGCTTCACGTAGTCCCTGATCAGATGCTCGCCCGAGGCGGCGGAGTCAAACCCGCCGCAGCCGCCCAGGCCGAGCGCGCACACCAGCAGCATGACCCTTGACGCCGGCGCCCGGAATGCGCGCCGGGCTCGCGAACGAGATCTCCTCACAGCGGCACCTATTGCGTCGATGCTCGTTCGGGCGGTTTCCAAACCACCAGGAACCTGACTAAAGCCTTCGGATCCGCTCTACCGCCTCGAGCAGGCGCTCGTCGGGGGTCGTCAGCGAGATGCGGAAGAAGCCCTCCCCACTGAGCCCGTAGGCGCCGCCGGGGGAGATCACCACAGCCGCTTGCTCGAGCACGTACTCGCAGTATTCCGCGGCGGTTTCGAACCCGGGCGGGATCGGCGCCCAGACATAGATCGTCCCCTTCGGCGGTGTCACGCTTACACCGGCGCTCGCCAGCGCATCGCAGACGAGGTCCCGGCGACGCTTGTAGATCTCGTTCATCGCCGTGACGTCGGCGTCCAGCGCAGGCGCCAGCGCGGCCGCTCCTGCGAGCTGCACAGCATCGAACAGCCCCGAGTCGATGTTCGACTTCAGCCGCCAGTACTGCGCGATCGCGTCGGCGTTGCCAACAATCGCGGCGCAGCGCCAGCCGGTCATGTTGTAGCCCTTGGAGAGCGAAAAGACTTCGACGCCGACTTCGCCGGCGCCGGGGGTGGCGAGAAACGACGGTGCGACATAGCCGTCGTAGGTGATCTCGCTGTAAGCGTTGTCGTGCACAGCGAGGATCTCGTGCTCTCGCGCCAGCTGCACGATGTCGGTGAACAGGCCGTCGGGGGCGATCGCGCCGGTGGGGTTGTTGGGGTAGTTGAAGAACAGCAGGCGCGCGCGCTGGAGTATCGGCGGCGGGATCGCCGTCAGATCGGGAGCGAAGCCGAGCTCGGGCAGAAGCGGCATCAACTCGGCCGCGGCGCCAGC
>JAFAZV010000298.1 GCA_019239445.1 Solirubrobacterales bacterium | reverse complement strand
AGGCGCCGGCCATCCGGATCGTCCCGCGCGACGGCGAGGCGCCGGATCTACGGCGCTACGACCTGATCTGCCTGACCAGCGCCAACGGGGTTCGCCTGCTCTTCCGCCGGCTCGCGCGGGGCGCCCGCGACGCGCGGGCCTTCGCGGGCGCGCGGGTCGCGGCGATCGGGCCGGGCACCGCGGCCGCGCTCGCCGAGCATGGCATCACCGCGGACGTCGTTCCGGAGCGCTTCGTCGCCGAAGGCCTGATCGAGGCGCTCGATGGCGTGCCCGTGCAGCGGGCGCTGATCGCTCGCGCCGCCGAGGCCCGCGACGTGCTGCCCGAAGCGCTGCGCGAGCGGGGGGCGGAGGTCGACGTGTTGGCGCTGTACGAGACAGTGGCCGAAGATCTGCACGACGAGGAGCTGAACAAGATCGCCTGCGCCGATTACGTCACCTTCACCTCCTCCTCGACCGTGCGGTTCTTCTTCGAGCGCGCCGGGGAGCGGCTGCCGGCTACGGCGCGCCTGGTCAGCATCGGTCCGGTGACGAGCGAAGCGTTGCGCGCCCGCGGCCGCGAACCGGACGTCGAAGCCACGCGACATGACATCGACGGCGTGGTCGAGGCGCTCCTCGCGGACGCGCAGGTCAGAATGAACGGGTGACCGCGCCGGTCGTCACGCTGCTCACCGACTATGGCCTGAAGGACGACTTCGTCGGCGTCTGTCACGGCGTGATCGCCACCATCTGCCCGGAAGCTCGGATCATCGACATCAACCATGGCGTGCGGCGCCACGACATTCGCGCGGGCGCGCTCAGCCTGCGCGGCGCGCTGCCTTACATGCCGGTCGGTGTGCATGTGGCGGTGGTCGACCCGGACGTCGGCGCCGCGCGACGCGCCGTCGCGCTGCGGCTGGCGGACGGACGGCTCCTGGTCGGCCCCGACAACGGCCTGCTCTGGCTGGCCGCGCAGGCCGGCGCGGGCGTGCTCGAGGCGGTCGACATCGCCCAGTCGCCCTTCCGGCTGGAGCCGCTGTCGGCCACGTTCCACGGCCGCGACATCTTCTCCCCCGTGGCCGCGCAGCTCGCCGCCGGCGCGACGCTGGCGGAGGCGGGGGAGCCGCTCGCTCCCGAGGAGCTGATCGCGCTCGAGCTGCCGCCGCCGCGGGTCGAGGCGGAGGCGCTGGTGGCACACGCGATCTACGTCGACGGGTTCGGCAATGTGCAGCTGAACGCCGACCATCGCGACCTGGCGCGCGCTGGGCTGAAGCTGGGAGGAGCGATCGTGCTCGAGTCCCCACGACTCGAGCGTGCCCGTGCCGGGCACTATGTGCGCACGTTCGCCGATGCGCGCCCAGGAGAGATGATCGTCTACGAAGACGCCTACCGGATGCTGGCGGTGGCGATCAGCCACGGCGACGCCGCCGAGACGCTCGGCCTCTCTGCCGACGACGAGCTGCGGATCAGCCCGGCGTGAAGCTGGGGCTGCCGCGGCTGCACCTGCGCCGCACGGAATCGACCAACGCCATCGCCCGTGAGCTGGCCGCCGGCGGGGCCCCCGCCGGCACGCTCGTCACCGCGGCCGAGCAGACCGCCGGCCGGGGGCGGCAGGGGCGGACGTGGAGCGCCGCACCAGGGCGCGCCCTGCTCTGCTCGCTGATCGTCCGCGGGCCCCCGCGGCTGCTGCCGCTCGCCGCCGGCGTCGCCGTGGCCGAGACGGTCGGCGCCGAGGCCAAGCTGAAATGGCCCAACGACGTTCTCCTCGACGAGCGCAAGCTGGCCGGGATCCTGGTCGAAGGCCGCCCGCAGGAGGACTGGGCGGTGATCGGGATCGGCCTCAACGTCGCGCTGCGCCCGGGGGACTTCCCGCCCGAGCTACGAGCCAGCGCCGGAACCATGGGGCTCGACCCCGAGGCACTCGAGCCGACCCTGGCGCGAATGCTGCTGGCGCTAGAGCGCTGGATGGACGCCGACGCGGAGGATGTGCTTGCGGCCGTGCGCGCGCGCGATGCGCTGCTCGATCAGCCGGTGCGGTGGGCCGGCGGCGCCGGCCGCGGCGCCGGCATCGACGGCGACGGCCGGCTGGTCGTGCTGACCGAAGACGGGCGCGTCAGCCTCGACGCCGGGGAGGTGCACCTGGGCCGATCGGCGTGATCCCGCCGCAACCCGCCACGGCGATACCGATAACGGTCAGGCGGCCTCTTCGGCCTCGTGGGGCCCGTCGACCTCGAGGGCGTCGTCTTCGTCGTCCTCATCGTCATCGGGGTCGTCGTGCCCCCGCAGCTCCTCGGCCTCGGCGATCTCCTCCTCGGCCCCGACGCCGTTCTCCTCGGCCTCGGTCTCGAGCTCGGCGCTGCCGTTCGCCTCGGCCGCGATCGCCACCTCGACCTCGCCGTCTCCGTTGACGGCGCCCTTGCGCCGGCGCCGGCTCTTGCCCCGCCGGCCCTTGGGGAAGTTGCGCAGCAGCTCGCGCGCGAGGGCGGCCGGTTTGCGCGCCATCCGCGTGCGCGCTCCGCGCAGCGCCTCCTCCGCCTCGGGCGTGTGCGCGAGCGCCGCCGCCAGCAGCGCCGCCGACAGCCGCCGGTCCTCCTTGCGCGCCGCGTGGACGAGCCGGCGGGCGTTGCGCGCGTGTGCGGCGCCAGAGGAGTTCACGAGCAGACCGAGCAGCCGCTTGGTCTCGGGCCAACGCTGGACGGCGTATTCCTCGTGCACCTCGCGCGTGTACTCGGCCATCCGCCAGATCCAGGCGTTCGCCTGGTCGCGGCGGCCGATGCGGCGCTCGGCCAGCGCCTGGAGCATGATCTTTACGCCTTCGCGGCGCTCGTCGCGCGGCCACCCGGCCATGATGTCGATCGCGGTGTCGAACGCCTCGGCGTCGCGTGAGGCGGCGATCTCCTGCAGCGCCCGCAGGCGCAGCTGCGAGTTGCGGTTGCGCTGCACGGCGGTGAGGACGAAGCGTCGCTTGAGCTCGCCGCCGCGGTCGAAGTGGAGCATCGCCTTGGCCCGGCGCCAGCCGTTGGGAGCGACTCGCGCCCCCGCGAGCGCCGCCCAGACATGCTGCTCACCGTAATCCAGGTGCTCGACCGCGATCCGCCACAGCTCGCGTTCGAACACTTCGGCTCTGCGGTCGGGATCGGCGGTCACCGGAAGCACGCGGCGCTCGACCCGCACCCGGCGGCCGCGGCCGCGGCGCACCGGGCCGACGACGATCGCTCCACCGCGGTAGACGTCGCGGTCGAGCAGCGAGTGCAGCGTGACCACGGGGTCATCGTGCTTGGTCGCGGGATGGACGAAGTCGACGACGATGCCGGCCTCTTTGCCCGGATGGCGCCGCGTCACCCGCCCGACACGCTGCTGATAAATGCGCTTCGACGCTGTCGGCGCGAGGTGCATGCAGATCGTCGCCCGGGGGCTGTTCCAGCCTTCGGCCAGCAGCTGGGCGTTGATCAGCACGTCGATCTTGCCCGACTCGTAGTCGGCCAGGATCCGCGCCAGCTGGCGTTTCGGCGTCTCGCCGGACACCGCCTGGGCCTTGATGCCGAGCTCGCGGAACGCCTGCGCGACGTTGTAGGCGTGGCGCACGCCGGCGGCGTAAACGACGCCGGGCACGCCGTTGAAGCGTGTCTTGTAGAGGTCTGCGATCGCCATGTTGAACGGCGTCTGATCGAGCAGCTCGGCCAGCAGCTCCTGGTCGAACTCGGTGTCCACTTCGCCGCGCCGAAGCGGTACCTTGGCGATCGTCCGCACGCCCGGACCGGGCGGGATCCTGATGCACCGGAGCGGCGCGATCACCCCGCGGCGCGCGGCCTGTGCCAGGTCGAAGCGCGAGGTCTGGGTGGGGAACAGGTCCGTGACGTGGCGCGCGATCAACGCCCCTGTCGCCGTCATACCGATGAAGATCGGCCCTGACCAACGGCGGATCGAAGCCGAGGTCTTCTCCCCCAGCGCGGTGTGCGCCTCGTCGCAGATGACGATCGTGTAGGCGTCGGAGATCTTGCCGGCGTTGCGCACGAACCACTGGTAGGTCTCGACCGTGACCGGGCCATTGGCGAGGTCGCGC
>JAFAZV010000026.1 GCA_019239445.1 Solirubrobacterales bacterium | reverse complement strand
TGAGCGCGATCCGGGGCCTCGGGACGCGGCTGGCGATCATCACCGAGTCGCACAGCGGGCGGTTTCTGGCGCCGGCGGCGTCGGCGGAGGCGCCGGCGCCGGAGCCACCGATCGATCTGCGGGCCGCACTCGACGGGAGCGAGGTGGTCCTGTTCAGCCTGAACTCGAGCCGGTACGGCGCGTTGGCGGCGCAGCTGGGGACGCTGGCGGTGCAGGATCTCGTCAGCGCGACCGGCTACCGGCTGGAGCAGGCGGCGGGGGCGCCGGCCGACGGACGTACGCGGGCGCAAGCGATCGTCGGGATCGACGAGTTCTCCGCGCTGGGCAGCGACAACGTCATCTCGCTGCTGGCGCGAGGTCGCGAGGCAGGCGTCAGCGTTCTATTGGCCACGCAGGAGCTGGCCGACTTGGATCGCGCCGCGCCTGGCCTGCGCGATCAGATCCTCGGGGTGACGGCGGTCAAGATCGCCCACCGCCAGGATGTCCCCGCTTCCGCTCGGATCATCGCCGAGCTGGCCGGAACCGAGAAGGTGTGGGAGCCGACGTATCAGATCGCCCCCGGCGCCTTCGGCGGCTATGCAACCAGCCGCGGGACGCGGCGCCAGGTCGAACAGTTCATCGTGCACCCGAACGAGATCAAGCGGTTGAAGACGGGTCAGGCGGTGGTGACGTCGAAGCTGCCGGACGCGAGGACCAGGACCGTCCGCGTGACGCCACCGCGGGCGCGGCCGGCACCGGACGCCGGCCGGGAGCTGGGCTGAGCGCTGCGCGAGGCGCGGCCGGCGCGTGACGTTGGCGCAACGCCGCGCTACGCATCTTGACCGACCCTCCGGCGATCATCCGGCCGCGCCGGCCGCCGGCGGGTTCGCAACGGTAGAAAGTTCCCTCACCTCATGCACGTTCGCGACGTGCGGGGGATTCTTGTCGCCGGGCGACAGTTCAATCCCACACCTCGCCAGTCGACGAACGTGAGGTGACGTTTCTCCCGTTTTGCGGCCGTCGCGCAGCCCGCCTCGAGGTGGTGCCTCAGCCGGCGCCCGGCGTCACGCGGTAGGCGTCGAACACGCCCTCGATGTTCCGCAGGCGGGTGATCGCCTGGTCGAGCGTGCGGGTGTCGCCCACCTCAACCACGAAGCGGTTCTTGACCATCGGGTGGTTGACGATGCAGCGAGCCTCGAGGATGTTGATGCCGCCCTCGGCGAAGGTGCGCGACATGTCCTCGAGCATCCGGTGGCGATCCCAACCGTCGACCTCGAGCTCGACCCGGAACGAGGTCTCGGCGTCGCCGTCCCAGGCGACGGGGGTGAACCGTTCGGGATCCCGCTTCAGCACTGCGACGTTGGGGCAGTCCTCGCGGTGAATCGTGATCCCGCGGCCGAGCGAGATGTAGCCGACGATCGGGTCGCCGGGAACCGGGCGGCAGCACTTGGCCAACCGGAGCATGACCTCGTCGATGCCTTCGACCGCGATGCCGTAACGCGAGGAGGACGTGGTCGGACGAGAGCGCCGCCGGCGGGTCTGCAGCAAATCGTCGGTGGCGGTCGGCTCGGATTCGGCCGCCTCCCCCTGCTTGAGGCGCTGCATGACCTTGTTGACGACGACCTTGGGTGAGATCTTGGCCCCGCCAAGCGCGATGTAGAAGTCCTCACCCTTGCGGAAGCCCATCTCGCGGATCACGTCGGCCAGCAGCGGCGAGCCGACAAGCTTCTGGGCCGGCAGGCCCTGCTTCTTCAGATGATCTTGCAGCAGCTCGCGTCCCGCGTGCTCGGTGTCCTTGCGCGATTCAGCCTTGAACCAGGCCTTGATCTTGTTGCGTGCGCGCGTGGTACGCACGAGCGCCAGCCAGTCGCGTGAGGGCCCGCGCTCGCGCTTGGAGGTCAGGACCTCGACGATGTCGCCCGAGCGCAGCTGGTAGGACAGCGGCACGATCTTGCCGTTGACCTTGGCCCCAACGCAGCGGTGGCCGACGTCGGTGTGGATCTCGTAGGCGAAGTCGAGCGGCGTCGCGCCGGCGGCCAGCGACTTGACCTCCCCCTTGGGGGTGAACACGAACACCTCGTCCTCGAAGAGGTCGACCTTCAGCGTCTCCATGAATTCTTTCGGGTCACTCATCTCCTGCTGCCAATCCAGCAGCGAGCGCAGCCATTTGAGTTTCGAATCGGAGTCGCGTGCGCCGGCGTCCGTGAGCTTGCCGGCGCCGCGCCGGTTC
>JAFAZV010000195.1 GCA_019239445.1 Solirubrobacterales bacterium | reverse complement strand
ATTGCAGTCAGCAGCCAGAACGTGACCGGAATCACGAGCAAGGCGACAGCGCGCGGCGACACTCCACCTCTGCGGTGGATGACCCAGATCATTGCCGCAATGGCTCCAGTCGCAAGAGGCGCCCCCCACGCTAGCGCCGTCGTAGTCGGGCTTCCGGTACTTATTCCCGAGACCCCAAACAGGGCGCTAAGCGAGGTGGCCGCAGAGTCTGTAACGAACCCCACGGCACCGAACGCATCGCCGTGAACCTGAGCGTGCTCATAGAGGAGCGACCAGAGGACGTACAGCGCCAGAGGTATGCAGACGATCCACGCGTCACGCAAGCGACGTCTATGCAACGCGATCTCCACCGTTAGCCCGAGCGCAACAGCGATGCCGACGCTCGTGCTGGCGAGTGCGATCGCCGTCAGTATGCAAGCCGCTATGTCGCCAAGGCGATCCTGGCGGTCGAGCATCAGTAGAGCAGCGACTCCCGCGGCGATCGCGCCCGTCCACGCGATCTGGAAGGGCCAAAGGATGTCCTCCCAAGCAGGTCCGAAGAAAAGAATGACGGCGCTACACGCAAGCGCCAGCAGTTCGCCGACGCGCCGCTTCGCGTAGATGTAGACGAGCAGCACGCACACGAGATGGCCGACCGTCATCAATAGCCGGTACGGAACGTAGTTGTCGATCCCGGCCGTTGCGAACAGCAGCTTGTAGAGCGCGATCGGCACCAGCGAGAGGTGGCCGTTGTAAGGGTGCAGCAGCGAAGCGATTCCCCCACCGCGCCTGCCCACCACCCAGAGCCATTCGTCGAACACGAGTGTCCGACCGCGAGTCTCGTACATGAGCAACGCGCCGCCGACGATGAGCATCGCGGCAAACGCGCTCCACCCGAGCCGCCCCCAGTCTGACCGGAAAGAGAGCTGGCGGAAAGCTCTACCGACTGTGTTGCGGCGGAGCGTCCGCTGGACGGTCGAGCTCATCGACTTCAGTGCAAGTGCGCGACAAGTTCCGATACTCGGTTCACGGACTCGAGGAACGCCTTCCGGTCGTTTCGAGACGCGTGCCCGAAGGCAACCCAAGCGTCCACGTTCTTCGGCTCGCTAACCAGCACGCCGGTCAGGATCTGCCTGGCTGGCCCCAGCTGACCTTGGGCCGTTGCCAGCTCGCCACGCAGGATCGTGACTTGCCGGTCGGGGTTTAGCGTCCCCGCCGAGTCCAGAAGGTCGGAGACGTGCTTCATCTGCGATGGCGTGAGCGACTTCGGTTGCGACAGGAGCGTCGTCGCAGCGTTCGTGTCGTGAGCTTGGCGGGCGCCAAGCGCGAACCAGCCGCACACAACGAGGGCGAGGATGATCAGAACTGGGCGCAGGACCGCCATCGGCGAATGATGACCGAAAACGCGTTGTGCGATAGCAACGCCGGACTGACGCGGCGGCGCACAGGGCTCAGCACGTATTTGGATCCAGCGAGCCTGTGACCTTGAGGAGCTCGGCGACGTCGTTCGGCGGCCCGCTTACCGCCCGCTCGAGGATCACGGGCGTTGCCCCAGACGCGGCGCCGGTCCACGCGAGCTCCGGCGCGCGCTGGTTCGTCAGCGGGAAGGCGGTCGGAGCGATGACCAGCCAGCTGTAGTGCCCGCGATCAATGACTTCGCGCCATCCGCGGCAGGTCGTGATCGAACCGAAGCCGCCGTGCGCAGCTCCGCGACCGATGTATTGGACGTAGTTCGAGCCGTCGGGGCCGTACAGCGGGTACTGCGCGACGATTCCTACGATTCCAATCCGCGTGTGGTGCGTGTCGCGCGCCCACTTGAAGATCCTCGGGATCGGCGAGGTCGCGGCGTATCGATCACGCGCGTAGGAGTCGGCGACCGCCCAGCCGCAGACTGCGAGCACACCGGCGACCGCGAAACTCAAAGACGACACGACCAGGCGGCCCCGCGTCAAGAGGAGCTGCGCTCGTGGCTTTATGTAGCGCCAACCGAGCCCACCGGCAACGATCAGCAAGCCCAACAATGCGCCGGCGACCGCCGGTCTACCGTGGATCGGCGGAGAGAACGGTCGGCCGAGCTTCGTCGGCCACACACCGCCGTCGAGCTCAGTGACGAGCAGTACAACCGCGGCCAAGCCGAGCCATGCGTTCCCCGCGGCCGTTCCGCGAAGGGCTGGCAGCAACGGAATCAGCACAAGGCCGAGGACGATCGGCGCTGCGGCGTAGCGCAGGTTGTAGACGAAGAAGATCGGAGCGCCCGGTGCTCCGAGGAACTGGGGGGTGACCAGATACACGCCGGCGCAGAGCACTGCCACTACGCCGAGCATCCGCGCGATCGGCTCGATGCGAGCGAGCGCCGCGCCGAGCGCGCCGAGCGCCGAAAAGCCGACAATGGCCCACCACGCGGGCCCGAATGCCTGGTGGAGGCCAGGAAAATAGAACGTGCTCCACACGTGGCCGTTCGTCAGGTATTGGCCCACGGTGAACGTGGGCTCAGTCACATGCGGGGCAGAAAGCGACAGCGGCCCCAGGTGAATCGAGATGGCCGGCAGTGGCGTTCCGGTGGCCACGGCGTCACGTACGTACCAGAACGCGCCGAGCGCAACCAAAGCGATGACCCACGTCACGGCCTGGCGCAGCCTGGCTCCTCTGGGGGTCACGACAACGACACCGGCACCCAGCGCCAGCACGGCGGGAATCATGGTGAACTTCGTACCCAGCGCCAAGCCGGCGGCGACGGCAGCTATCGCGGAAGGAGCCGGGGTGAGGCCACCATTCACGAGTAACGCGCCGGCGGACAGCACCAACGCGATGCAAGCCACGTCGTTGTACGCGCCACCCGGCTGGGTATCGATGAGCGCGGGGGTGGCGAGCAACAGAAGCACTGCGATCAAGCAATGAGGTCCGCGGCCGAACGGCCGGCCGACAGCCCAGGCGGCCAGCAGGGCCAGCGTCGCCCAGCCGAGGTTGATCGCGGGCGAGAGCAGGTCGGTACCGAACAGCAGCAGCCCAAGCGCGTGAAACAACTCCGCATTGGCCGGATAGAAGACCGTCACTGGGTCGCTGTCGAAGTACTGCAGATGCAGGATGTTTCCTGCCTGTACGAACCTCGCAGCTTGGGGCAGGTGGTACCAGAGGGTGTCCGGAGTCTGCATGCCGTGCCGATAGGAGAAGATCGTCCAGCTGAGCCACGGAGCCGCGACGGCGCCGATAGCAATCGCGGCGACGATCGTCTCACCGCGCCCCACGCGAGCCGGTGCTCTCAGGATCCCGGCCGCGCCACGAAACATTTGGGTTGGCGCTTCCGCGCGATCGGACCGTGTCCTACCGCCCGCAGCCCACAGGATCGCCCCGCCGCCGACGCAGGCAACCACGGCGGCTGGCAGGTCGAAAAGGCCAACGATCCCGATCAGCTGCAGCACAACGACGAGCAACCCAGCGCCGATGATCGTGTCCGCGACCCACGCCGGCGCGCCCTCCCAACCAGGTAACAGGCGCTCTCTCAGTGCCCGCGACCCAAGCAACACCGCTCCGAGGCAGATGGCGCACAGTACGGCGCCGAGGACGTAGCGCCCCAGGCTCATACTCGCGTCAGATCCGTCTGACGCCGCGCGATCTCGTCATGCACAGCGTTCAGCAGCCCCTGCCCTTGCGCGGGACCGGCAAGCGTTAGGCCAACTAGTGCCTGCAGCTCGGCCGCCACAAGCGCTGACTGCTCGCGGTCAGGGACGAGAAAGCGCCGGCGGTGCAAAGGCACGTCGGCTTCGCAGTCGAAAGCGGCCGCGATGAGCGCCTGCCCGAGCGCGGCCTCGTCAAGCGGCTTCGCTTCGCGTCCGTCCAATGCGGTGAGGGCGCCGACCTCGCGGAGGCGCTCGACTGCGCCGGAGTATCCGGCTCGGGAACGCGCGGCGACCAAGTCGTCCTGACGATCGGCGGCAAGTCTCAGCGTGAGCTCGCCCAAGCTCCGTAGCGCAGCGGCGACGCGCTCGGCATAACCGACGTCGAAATGCGGCGTCGCCGGAGGCTGCCCGCTCGCCCAGGCGGAGATCAGCGGCCGATCCTGATCGATCATCGTGATCGGTTCTCCGGCCGCAAAGTCGGTCTGGCGGGCAAACCAGGCGGCGACGATGCAGGTATTGCGTAGCGCCTCAGCGCGGAGCTCGGTGCTCTCGGCCGCGCTCGGCTCGAGTGCCATGGCATGTTCAAACAGGCGCAGGTGCTCCGCCGCACGCTCAAGCCCAGTCTGCATGGTTGCCCCTTCTGGATGCTTCCGCCACGATGCGAGCGGATCCTCGACGCGCAATACGGATCCCGACCGAGCGACGCCCATCCACATGATGAGGTCTCCCATCCACCGGTAGCGAGGATCCCAGCCGCCCGAGGCCTCGAGCGCGGCCCGCCGGGCGAGGCCACCAGGACCGATGATCGTGTCGTGGTGGCGCAACGCGGTGCCCGCCGTGTAGGGCAGCGGCAGCCACGTATCGACGATCTGGCCGTGCGCGTCGATCAGCCGGTAGCCCGGGTAGGCGGCAGCTGCGTCCGGGCGTCCGTCGAGGGCCCTGACCAGCGCGGGCACGAGGCCGGGTGCCACCACGTCATCGTCCGAGAGGTAGCCGAGCAGCTCGCCCCGAGCGACCTCGTAGCCGCGATTGAGCGTTCGCGCCTGTCCCATGTTGGCGTGACTTTCGAAGCGGAAGCGCTCGCGCGGGAGACGCCGCGCGTAGCTCGAAAGGACTTCGCGGGTTTCGTCGGTCGAGCCGTCATCGAGCACCAGCACCTCGACGTCTGCGTAGTCCTGCCCGAGCGCGCTGTCGATCGCCAACGGAAGCAGCCCTGCACGGTTGTGCGTCGCGACGACGATCGAGACTGGCGGAGTCCTCCGCCGTCTACGCCAGCGCATGTGCCGGAGCGGCGCTCATAGCGAGGGCGTCAGCTGAGCTGACGGCAGCGACGCCGCGATCCCGAGCGGGAGCTGGCCCAGGACTAGCTTGACGACGGTTGCGCTCACGTGGGGTACGAGGTACTCGGGCGGGACGATGAAGTCGCCAGCGGTTTCGCAGGCGACGGTGATGAGGCGGCGCAGGGCGCCGAGGCCGACCCCCGCCAGCGCGTTGCTGCCGGACTCAAGTGTCTCGGGACGCTCGGTTACGTCTCTGACCGTCACGGCGGGAACGCGAAGAATGCAGCACTCCTCTTGCACGGTTCCGCTGTCGGTGAGAACGCATCGGGCCTCGCGCACGAGCGCGATGAAATCGAGATACCCGAACGGCTCACACAGCCGCCACCGATCACCGTCGGGCATCAGGTCGAGCCTGCTCAACCACTCGCGCGTACGCGGGTGAACGCTGAAGACAACCGGGAGCGCCATGTCTTCTGCCGCCGCGGCCACTTCGTCGAGCATCGAGCGAAGGCGGTGCGGGTGGTCAACTGTCTCCTGCCGGTGCAGCGTCAGCAGGAGGTAGCGGTCGCGCTCGAGACCGAGCTCCGACCGGCTCGTCGCCGCGGCGATCCGTGCGTCGTGGCGGTCAAGCACCTCCTTGATCGGGTTGCCGATCACGAGCACGCGGTTGGGCGGAAAGCCTTCCCGGAGGAGGTTCTCACGGCTGCGCTCCGTGTACGGCAGCAGAACGTCGCTGCACCCATCGATGACGCGGCGATTCACCTCCTCCGGCACCCGATCATCGAAGCAGCGGTTTCCCGCCTCCATGTGGAGGACCGGAATGCCCATCCGCTTGGCGACGTAGGCGCTGAGCGCGCTATCGGTGTCACCGAGGACCAGCAGGCGATCCGGGCGAGCTTCATCGAACGCACGCTGAGCGGCGGAAAGGATCGCGCCCACGCGCTCGGCGAAAGTGCCACCGGCAACTCCGAAGTGCCGGTCCGGAGCCCGCACGCCGAGCTCGTCGAAGAACACATCGCTCAGTGACCGCTCGAAGTTCTGGCCGGTGTGGATCAAATGCAGGTCGCAGAGACGGTCCAGACGCTCGATCACGCAGCTCAAGCGGATGATCTCGGGTCGGGTCCCGAGGACGATGGCTACTTTCACTCGCGCACCGTCGACCTTCCCGAGGACACGATCACGGCGTGACTGTCGCGCCCCGGCGCGCGGTCACGCCGTGGCGGTTCAGCAGCGCGTGCAGCTCCGTGCCCTGCAGCACCTCGTCGGCCGAGCTGAACTCGCGTCGCTCGAATGGCTCGTCAGCGGTCTCGACGCGTAGCTCCGGCAGGATCGGAGCGACCACGAGATGCTCGCCGCGGACGCTCGTGCGGGGGGTCTCCTCTTCGGAGACAAGCACCTCGTGCACCTTCTCGCCCGGTCGGATCCCGGTGTAGCGCAGCTCGATCTCCCGCCCTTCCGCCATTGCGCCGGCAACGTCAGCGATCCGCGCCGCGGGCACGCGCGGGATGTACGTCTCGCCGCCGTGCGCGAAGCGGAGCGCGGCGAAGATCAGGTCGACTGCCTCGTCGAGGCTCAGCAGGAAGCGCGTCATCTCCGGCGTGGTGAGAGTCAGCGGACCCCCGTGCGCGATCTGCTCGCGGAACAACGGTACGACCGATCCGCGCGAAGCGATCACGTTGCCATACCGCGCCACAATGAATCGAGTACCGTCGCAGTGCAGGTTGGCATCGATGAGAATGCGCTCCTGGATGGCCTTCGTCATCCCCATGACGTTGACGGGTTTGCAGGCCTTATCCGTGGAGATGCCCACTACCGTCTGAACTCCCAGCCCCAGGTCCTGGATCGCACGTACCAGGTTGGCGGCACCGTCGACGTTCGTGCGGACCGCCTCAACCGGGTGATACTCGCACGCCGGCACTTGCTTCATCGCGGCGGCGTGAAAAACGACGTCAGCGTCGCGCAGGACCGCGGCCACGGCTCGTAGGTCGCGGACGTCGCCAAGACGAAACACCAGCCTGTGATGGCGCTCCTCGTCGTAGACGATGTCATCTGTGGCGACGCGTCGGTGCTGGAACGCGAGCCGCATCGTGTGTTGCAGCGCCTCGCTGCGCGAGAAGACGACAACTTGGCGTGGTACGCCGACCTCGCCCTCGAGGAGCCGGCGAGTCAGGACCTGGCCCAGCGACCCGGTACCGCCTGTGATAACGACCTTCTTACCGTCCAGCAACGGCTTGTCCTCGTGCGCGCTCGGGCGCCCCGGCCGCAAGCTCGGAGAGCATCTCCTCCCAGCGCGGAGCCAGCCATCCGGATGCGGCGTGAAACGCGGAGCCATCGAGACTGCGGTCGATCGTCACGTCGTCGTCGGGCACGATCTCGATTTCAAGACCGAGCGCGGCACGCAACCCGATGAGCAGATCGTGCTTCGCGACCGGCTCAGCAGCGATGTGCCAGGTCCCGTTGAGGTCAGGATGCTGCTCGATCGTGGTCACGATGGCGCGCGCCAGCACCGGCGTCGTCGGGCCGCTGAACACGGCGTGGGTGTAGCCGCGCACGCTGCCGCCGCTCTGGCCGACGAACCACTCGAGCAGGCCCTGGCGGCGGCCACCCAGCTCCCAGCCGATCATCGAAGTGCGCAACGTCAGCACGTGCGGACCGGATGGCTCGCCCGCGAGCTTTGAGCGGCCATACAGATCCACCGGGTCGGGCGTATCGCCCTCGTCATAGCGGCCGCGCCGCCCCGAGAAGACGCAGTCGGTGGAGACATGTACGAGCCGGATCCCGCGCGACGCGCAGGAGCTCGCGAGCTGGTGAGGAAACAGCGCGTTCAGTCGCACCAGCCCCACAGCGTCGTGCGCCGACGCGGCCTGCTTGACGATCCCGATGCAGTTGACCACGACATCGGGCTGCGTTACATCCAGCGCCCGCTCGACGGTCGACAGAGCCTCGGCTCGGACCCCGGGGACCGCTCCAGCAGCGTCCACGAGCGGAACCCCCGTCGCCTCCGGCGAAGGCGCACGTAAGGTGGCATGGGTCTCGGAGCGCCCGCGGCACTCCCGCCACAGCGCGTGGCCGAGCATGCCGGTTCCGCCCACGATGAGGATGCCGGACACCGCGCAAAGCTTACGGGCGCATGTCTTCCCAGGCGTCGTCGGGGGCTGGGGCGGCGCCACGGCCGCGTCACAGCCGCGCCCGCGCGCAGTTCATGGTTATATTCGCGCGGACGGCGACGGTGGCGGGCATGATGTACAGCTTGGTCAAGTTTCCACTATGTGGACGCGTGGAAGACTGAGTGCCGCCGGGCGCCTGCGGCCATGGCTCCTACCCTGACCCACGATGATCGCGTTTGGCTGCTCGATTACTGCTCCCGACATCTATGCCCGGTGCGCCCAGCGCGGCATCGAGCGGCATAAAGAGCCTGACTCTGAGGTCATCGCGAACGCGGCCGCCGGGTCGCTGTTTCGCTCCTACAACCTGATCATCAAGTCGCTGGCCGATCGTGACGATCTGGAGGCATTGGTGCTGGTGCATCAGGACGCCGAGATCGTCGACCCCGACTTCTGCTCCAAGCTGCGCGAAGTGCTCCGCGATCCCAAGGTCGGCGTAGTCGGCTGCGTCGGAGCGATCGACGTGCGCAACATCGCGTGGTGGGAGGCTTCCGTTACCTGGGCGTCGTTCATTCACCGCTACGGCGAGTTCGGCGGGGGTGACCTCCCGTCGCTCACCTGGCAGAGCGGTGGGCTGCCGGCATACGCACGCACGGGCGAAGTCGACACTCTGGACGGCTTCGTCCTCGCGCTCTCGCCCTGGGCTGTACGCAACATCCGCTTCGACGAGGGCCTCGACAGTCAGATCCACGGCTACGACCTTGACTTCTGCTTGCAGGTCCGCGAGGCCGGGCACAAGGTCATGACTGCCGACTTCAAGGTCGTGCACCATCACTCCCTCGAGCTTGTGAGCGATCCAGACGTTTGGATCAACGCACACATGCGGTTAGCCGAGAAGTGGGAGGGACGTATGCCTGGGATTGGAGAGCCGAACTGGGGTGCGGCCAAGGACGACTGGAAGCGCCGAGCCCGACGCGCCGAGGCCGAGGCTGGGGCTACGCGCCTGGAGCGCGTTTCGGCCGAGCTGCGCGCCGAGGCGCGTGAGCGTCAGCTCCAGGCTCAGCTCGACGAGGTGCTCGGCAGCGCGAGCTGGAGTATCACCGCGCCGCTTCGTCGCGCCAGCGCTGCGATCAGAGCGCGGCGCAATGGTCGATGATTGCCTTCGGGTGCGCCGTCACGCAACCCGAGGCCTTTGAGCGCTGGGCTGCGCGCGGGGTTGCGCGTGTGCGCGAGCCGGACTCGGCCGTGTACCCCAACTCATCGCCCGGATCGATCTTCCGCGCCTACAACCTGCTCCTCGACTTGGCTGCCGCCCACCAGGACCTCGAGGCGCTGGTGCTGCTTCATCAGGATGTCGAGATCGTCGACGCGCGATTCTGCGCCAAGATCAGAGGCGCGCTGTCGCATGCCGACGTAGGGGTCGTCGGCTGCGTCGGCGCCCTTGATGCCCGCTCACTGGCCTGGTGGGAGGGCTCGGTCACGTGGGCTTCGTTCACGCACCGCTACTACGAGTACGGCGGCGGCGAGCTGCCGGCATTCTCGATGGATCCGGCGCGCGAACCTCAGCCCGCCTACGCGCGGCCGGGCGAGGTCGACACGATCGACGGAGTGCTGATGGTGCTCTCGCCCTGGGCTGTGCGTACGTTGCGCTTCGACGAGACGCTCGGACAGTTCGACGGATATGACCTCGACTTCTGCCTGCAGGTCCGCGAGGCGGGCCGCAAGGTAGTCACAGCCGACCTCAAGGTCGTCCACCACCACTCCTTGGAGCTGATGAACGCGCCCGAGCGGTGGATCGAGGCAAACATTCGCCTGACCGAGAAATGGGAAGGCCGGCTACCGAGAATCGGGGCGCAGATCGGCGGGCGCGGCGATGACTGGAAAGCCCGCGCCCGCCGTGGCGAAGCCGAGGCTCAGGCGGCGCGTGCGCTACGGATCAACGCGATCAACCAGGCTCACGCTCGCGAGCGCGAGCTCAGGCGCGAACTCGAGACCATGCGCACGAGTACCAGCTGGCGGCTGACTGCGCCTTTCAGATGGACGCTGGGGTGGCTCCGCGGGCGCCGTCACCTCTCACCGTGACTACACTGCCGCCCCTGTCGCGCCTCCACGTCTCGCTTGATCTGCAGCTGCCGGCGGAGCTAGCTGTGGGCGCCGGAACCGCTCTGTTTGTCGCCGGTACCTGCTATTGCCCGAGTGGCGCGATCCGCGATCTCTCGCTGTTCGTGGACGGCATAGGTCAGCCGGTGCTCGCACACGGCATGCCGCGCCTTGACTTCTTCGCCGAGCTGCATCCAAGCCTCGACCCGTACCAAACCACCGCGCTTACGGCCGATCCGGATTCGCCCGACGACGTAGGTCTACGCTCCTACCACAGCGGCTTCTGGGCAATCGCCAAGGTCATGCCGGGGCGCAGCGTTCACGAGCTGGCCCTGCGCGCGAGGCTAGATAACGAGGAGGTGATCGAGGCCGAACTGGCACGCATCGAGAGCGTCGAGCTTGAGCGGCCGACCAACTCGGACAGTGCCGCTTGGCCGGAGGGGGTCGCGCAGCAACGAGTCGCGATCTGCATGGCGACCTACAACCCGCCTGGGGCGCTGTTTCGTGCCCAGATCGAGTCAATCCGCGCCCAGACCCACCGCAACTGGATCTGCTTCATCAGCGACGACCGCTCGTCCGACGAGGTGTTCGCACGGCTGCTTCGCGAGATCGACGGAGATCAGAGGTTCGTCGTATCGCGTTCGCCGCGCCGGCGCGGCTTCTTCAACAACTTCGAGCGTGCGCTAACGATGGCTCCCGCCGACGCCGACTTCGTGGCCATGGCCGACCAGGATGACCGCTGGTATCCGGAGAAGCTAGAGACGCTTCTCGCGGCAATTGGCGGTGCGCAACTTGCGTACTCCGATGCCCGGATCGTGAGCCGCGACAGCAAACCGATCGCAGACACCTACTGGGCCGACCGGCGCAACAACCACTCGAGCATGCTCTCGCTGCTCGTCGCGAACTCAGTTACGGGCGCCGCGTCGCTGCTGCGCCGTGACGTGCTCGACTACGCGCTCCCGTTCCCGCCGGCGCAGTTCGCCCACTTCCACGATCACTGGGTCGGGCTCACGGCCCGCGCACTAGGCGAGATCGTGTTCGTCGACCGCCCGCTCTACGACTACGTGCAGCACGGTGAAGCATCGCTTGGCCATGCCGCCGCAACACAGATGACGTCGTTGCGGGACCGGCTCCGCCGTCAGCGTCCGCTCCGCGACCGGGTGCGGATGTGGCGGCTGCACTACTTCGTCGATGTATGTCGGCTTGCGACGGTGGCGACGATTCTCGAGCTCCGCTGTTCACAGCGCATCGCCGCACGTGATCGACGGGCGCTCCAGCGGTTCCTCGCCAGCGAGAACTCCCTCGGAGCGCTGAGCGGGCTCGCGCTCCGGGGCGGCCGTGAGCTGTTGCGCGCGACGCCGGAGACCCTCGGGGCCGAATGGATGCTCGCTCACGCGTTCTTCTGGCGTCGGCTGCTGAGCGCGACAGTTCGCGAGCGCCCGCAACACGGGTTGCGGCTCGATGCCGTGCCCCCTCCATCGCTCGCAATGAAGCCCGGCCGTGCTGAGGTGGTGTCGGTGGCGAGCGAGCTGGCGGACAAGATTGCGCCGCTCGAGCTGGCCGTCTCGGACACGGCGCCGGAGCGCATCAACGTTTTGATCCCGAGCATGGATCTGAAGCACCTGTTCGGGGGTTACATCGCCAAGCTGAATCTGGCCAAGCGGCTCGCGCAGAGCGGCCATCGAGTGCGGCTGGTCACCGTCGATCCGGTTGGGGCGCTGCCCCCGAATTGGCAGCGAGAGATCGAGGAATACGCTGGACTGGACCGTCTGTTTGACGCGGTCGAGGTCGAGTTCGGTCGCGGCCCCGCGCCGGTTGAGCTCAGCCCGCGCGACGGCTTTATCGCCACGACTTGGTGGACCGCGCACATCGCGGCCGCCGCGCTTAGCGAATCGGGCGGCAAGCGCTTCGTCTACCTGATCCAGGAATACGAGCCATTCACGTTCCCGATGGGCACCTACGCCGCGCTCGCGGCGCAGTCGTATACGTTTGAGCACTTCGCCCTGTTCTCGAGCGAATTCCTGCGTGACTACTTCCGCCGGCACCGGATCGGCGTCTATAGCGTCGATTTAGAGGCGGGTGATAGGGAATCAGTGGCGTTCGAGAACGCGATCACCGCCGTGCAGGCGCCGGGCGTGGCTGACCTGGCGCAGCGGCCGACGCGGAGGCTGCTGTTCTATGCGCGGCCAGAGTCGCACGCTGCGCGCAACATGTTCGAGCTGGGTGCGCTGGCGTTGGCGCAGGCGATCGAGAAAGGCGTGTTCGCCGGCTGGGACCTCCATGGCATCGGCACCGTCCAGGGAGGCCGGACGATCCCCCTCGGAGCGGGCGCCGCGCTCGAGCTGCTGCCGCGCTCGGAGCAATCGACCTACGGTCAACTGCTGAGAGACCACGATGTCGGGCTCGCACTGATGTACACGCCGCACCCGAGCCTGGTGCCGATCGAGATGGCGAGCGCCGGGATGCTCACCGTCACCAACAGCTTTGAGAACAAGACAGCCGATGGATTGGCAGCAATCTCGCCGAATATCATCACAGCGGAGCCGACCGTCGACGCCGTCGCTGACGCTCTCACTCAAGCCGCGATGCGCGTGACTGCGTACGACGCCCGAGTGGCAGGAAGCCAGGTCAGGTGGAGCAGTGAATGGACCCGCAGCTTCGATGACTCGCTGCTCGCGCGTGTCGTCGATGTGTTCCAAGCAGTCGGCGCGCTGACTTGAGTCAGGTAAGCGTCATCATTCCCAACTGGAACGGCCGCCGGTGGCTGCCCGATTGCCTGGATGCCATCGCGGGCCAAACGCGAGCGCCGGCCGAAGTGATCGTGGTCGACAACGGCTCGGCCGACGGCTCGGTGGAGTACGTAAAGGCGGAGCACCCTGAGGTCAGCGTCATCCAGCTCGGCCGCAACACCGGCTTCGCGCACGCCGCCAACCGCGGGATCGCTGCCGCGACGTCGGCGTTCGTGGCGCTGATCAACACGGATGTCGTCCTCGAACCGGACTGGGTGGAGCGCTGCGTGCGCGTGCTCTCTGCCGACGATCGGGCCGCGGCGGTGGCTACCAAGATGCTCCAGCTCGCGAACCCCGAGGAGGTGTACGACGCGGGCGACATTCTGCGCCGCGACGGCGCGTGCGAGCAGCGAGGCCGCTTCGCTCGCGACGACGGCCGCTACGACGAGGCGGGGGAGATCTTCGGCGCCTGCGCCGCCGCGGCGCTCTACCGCCGCGACGCGGTTCTCGCCCTCGGAGGCTTCGACGAGCGCTTCTTCGCCTACCTGGAGGACGTGGACCTTGCCCTTCGGCTGCGCCTCGCCGGGTGGCGCTGCCGCTACGAGCCGGCGGTGGCGCTGCACGCGGGCGAGAGCTCCTCGAGGAACCTCCGCGGAGGGCATATGTTCCTGGTCCAGCGCAACACGCTGCTCCTCGTGGCGAGATGGTTTCCCCTTCGGTGGCTCCCGCTGGTCTGCTACCGGCAGACCGGTTGGGCGTGGCACGCCGCACGCGAGCGACGCCTGGCCACGCATCTGCGGGCTACCGCGGCCGCGCTTCCACTGGTGCGCGACGCGGTGCGCGAGCGCCGTCGTTCGCGGCGCCGCACGGTGGTCTCGATCGCCAAGGTGATCCAGGCGCGTCCGATCAGGGGGCTCGCCGCGGGCGGGCACCCGGCCGCCACGGCAGCCACTTGGAACGGATCCTCGCAGAAGGCGCCTCGACAGCAGCCGGGACCGGTGGTGTGAAGGCTGAGCCTTCGCAGAGTCAGCGCAGACTGCAGGCTCGCACCGCTGCTCCGCCTCGGAGTTCCAGCTGCCAGGGATCTCCCGCAGAGTCCCGCCGAACGAGCACGACAGCAGAGCGGCCGGGCCCGACCGTTCCGAGAGTCGCGGCGGTTGGGCCGAACCGGCGCACGGCCAGCGTGACTGGCGCGCTGCCGGCGATCAAGCGGATCGCGCCGGGGCGCAGAGTCAGCGCGACGCTGCTGACTGCGCCCGGACGCAGCACGCTCGCGGGTTTGAAGCGCGCGCACGCGCCGGAGCGGGTCACGAAGCCCTCGGTGATCGAGCTGACGCTCGGCGGGGCACCTCCGGCTGCCGCGGGAGAGATGCCCGGGCTCAGCACGATCGCTCGCTCGCCGATCAGCTCGTTATCGGCGACGGCCCGGGCGGTCGCGGGAACGCGGGCGAGCTGCTGATTCGAATCGGCGGGCGTGCCGAGCGCGTCTTCGGCGGCGAACATAGAGCCAGCCGTGATCGCCACGTACGGATAATCAGGCAACTGTGTCGCGATATAGCCCGATGGGATGCTGCCGCGTCCTAGGTTGAGCACCGCCACGTCCGCGTTCGTGCTCGCGCCCACCATCCGCAGATAGCCGCCGCCGGCGCGAAGAATGCCGATATTGGCGATGACCGCGATCACCGCTAGCGCGGCCAGGCAGACCTGCACGACGTGGGCAATCCGCGCGCCGCGGGCGAGCTCGACGCCGTAGAGCGCGATTAGCACGCAGTCGGGATAGATGTAGCGGCTGACCAGCGGAGTTTCGAAGGCGCGCCCGAGCGTGGTCAGCGCTGAGAAAACGATCAGCACGACGAGCAGCGTGCCGGCGCGGACGCTGAACCGGCGCGTGACCACGCTGCGCACGGATACGACCGCCAGTACGGCTAGAAGCGGAGTGCCGTATGTCAGGTTCGTGCCGACCGGATCAAGCGGCGTCGCACCGGAAAGGCCGACGATCCCGGCGAGGCCACCGGCGAACGTCTGCGCCAGGTTGCTCGGGACGAGGGTGATCTCTGACCAGTTGATCCCGGTCGGGTGGTAGTGCAGAGCCCAGACTGCATACAGCGCGAGCGGGATCCCCGGAATCCACGCGTCGCGCCAGCGCCGTCTGGTCAGCGCGACGTCCACAGCAATTCCGACCGCGAATGCGACTCCGAAGCTGGTCGAGCAGATCGACCCGAACGTCAGCGCACACGCTGCGATGTCGGCTCCGAGCGTGCGCCGGTCGAGCATGATCAGCGCGCCCATCCCGAGTCCGAGCGCCAGCTCCCACCCAATCTGGAACGTCCACATGGTGTCCTGCCAGCCGGGTCCTACGAACAACACGAGTGCGGCGACGAGCATCGCCAAGAATTGACTGACCCGATGGCGTGCGTATTCGAACACCAGCAGCCCTATAGCCAAGCTGAGCGCGATGACTAGCGCGCGGTACGGGGCGTAGCTGTTGATGCCGAATACGGCGAACATCAGCCTGTAGATCGCGAGCGGCAGCACAGACAGGTGCCCGTCGTAAGGAGACAGGAAGTTGTGCACAGTGTTCGCGCGGCGAGTCGTGATCCACGCCCAATCGTCACCCCAGAACGAGCTTCCGCGCGTCAGGTGGTACAGCAGGAGCCCAGACGCGAGAACCGTCAGGCCAAGCGCGAGCGGCGCGATCCGATCCAAGTCGAGCGACTCTGACCGGACTGCCATTTGTCGCCAGAGCGTTGGAGCCGGCTGGGACGCCGCCAAACCACGCCTCGCGTCAGGGCGTCCCGCCCTGGCACCTTCCTCTGCCATGGCCGCGGAGGGTAGCGTTCGTGCTTGCGGCGACTGCTCCCGACGACGCGAAGCTCCGGCGGTCTGCCCGGGCACGATTGCCTCCCGGACCTAACGCTATGGTTCCCCCGATTGGCTGCTGCGCAGAGGCCTATCGCCCCTCTTCTGCCGGAGTGCCGGCCGACTATCCGCCCACGACCGGCGCCACCGGGGTACAAGCCGCGGCCACGGGATGTGCCGGGTCGAGCGCGTTCAGCACATCGGCGTCGGCGATGTGGTCATAGGGCATCGAGAGGTGCTCGCCCTGGTCGAGCGGGCACTGGTTCTGGAGCGTGATGTTCGTCACCGAGGGCCCGGAGAGGAACGCGGAGGTGTACGGCGTCACCACCTCGTCGTTGCGCGACTGGATCACGGTGTAGCTGACGCCCGGAACCGTTTCACCGCCAGAGTTCAGGTGGGTCAGGAACGCCGAGCCGGCGATCTGCTCCTCGCACGTCGGACACAGGGCGCCGACGAAGGCGTCGGCGCCGGGGAAGTAGCTCGCCAGCGTGAACAGCCCGTCGAGCGTGGTGCCGTGGTTGGAGGGAGCGAGGCCGACGAGCGCGTGGACCTTGGCCGCCCCAGCCAGGAACCGGACGTAGTACCGAGGCATCATTCCGCCCTGCGAGTGCCCGACGAGGTCCACTTTCGAGGCGCCGGTGGCCGCCAGGACCCTGTCGACGAAGCTTGCGAGCTGCTGGGCCGAATGCGCGATCTCGCCCACGCCGTAGATGCCGAGGGCGCCGCTTCCCGCATAGGAGCCGTAGTTCAGGGCGAACACGCAGTAGCCGTTGTCGTAGAGGAGCGGAGACAGGGCCTGCCAGCTATCCGACATGTCGGCGAACGTGCCGTGGACGAGGATCACAGGCCGGGGATGGGCGGCAGACGGCTTGCACGACCAATCGTTGGCCCCCGGCGGGCTCGCGGTCGAGCTGACGTGGGCATAGCCGGTGAGCCCGTTGTAAACGACCGGCAACCCGGATGCCTCTGAGGCCGGGGCGGCGAACGCGAGCAGGAACAGGCCCAGCACGCTGCCGCACAAAGCACGACGCATTCCCTCTCCACCTCCTGGAAGAACGACTTGTGCGAGGGCCGGAAACCTATCTCCGGCGCCGCGCGTCGTCCAGCGACGCTCAGCTCGTCGAAGATCCGCGCGGTGTCGCCGACGGCTCGCTGACGCTGGGCGTCGAAGCTCCCGCCTCGAGTCTCGTGGCTTCGAGCTCACTTGGTTCGAGCTCGCCCGGCTCGAGCTTGCCCGCCTCGAGCTCGCGAGCGCCTCCGCCATCGAGCTGCTGCCCGTTCTCGGCCGCGCCGGCGGCCTCGGCCCCGACGCGCGCCGGCACCTGCGCCCGCCCGGAGCTCAGGGCGTCGAGCATCGGCCTGACCAAGTCGATCGGCATCGGAAACACGACGGTCGAGTTCTGGTTGGCCCCGATCTCGCGGAGGGTCTGCAGATAGCGCAGCTGGAGCGTCACCGGGTTCTGGCCGATCACGTCGGCCGCCTGGCCGAGCTTGGCGGCGGCTTGAAACTCCCCCTCGGCGTTGATGATCTTCGCCCGGCGCTCGCGCTCAGCCTCGGCTTGGCGGGCGATCGCGTGCTGCATCCGCTCAGGAATCTCGACGTCCCTGATCTCGACCGTGGTCACTTTGATCCCCCAGGGCTCCGTCTGGGCGTCGATCACGTGTTGGAGCGATTCGTTCAACTGCTCGCGCTCCGAGAGCAGCGAGTCGAGATCGACGCCGCCCAGTACGGAACGGAGCGTCGTCTGCGAGATCTGCAGGGTCGCGTTGTGGAAGCTCTCGACCTGCGTCACGGCCTTGTTCGGGTCGATCACGCGGTAGTAGGCGACCGCGGTCACGCGGACCGGAATGTTGTCGCGGGTGATCGTCTCCTGGGGAGGAATTGTCAGCGTGACCGTGCGCAAGCTCACCCGCACCATCCGGTCGATAGTCGGTGCGAGAACGATCAGGCCGGGTCCGCGCTGCTGCATCAGCCGTCCGAGGCGGAACACGACTCCACGTTCGTATTCCCTGAGCACTCGTATCGAGGCGCTAGCAGCCGTCAGCGCGATGGCGACCAGCACGACGAGCACGACGATTACTGCAGTCATGGCGACAACTCCCATTCTTCGGCACGGCGGACCCCGAGCGTGAGCCCGTTCAGCCGCTCGACCACGAT
>JAFAZV010000130.1 GCA_019239445.1 Solirubrobacterales bacterium | reverse complement strand
ATCGATTTCTCGGCCAGCACCTTCTCCTCTGGCTCGGTGAGCAGGTGCGGGCGGTAGCGCCTCGCGCTGCGCAGGTAGTGGCGGCAGAAGTCGAGTCCATCGGCGCTCAGGAGCTCCTCCGCGCGCGCGTCGTCGAGCGCCGCCCACTCGAGCTCGAAGAACAGCAGGATCGTCTCGATCTCGGTAGCGCGCTCCTGCATGTGCTGGAGCAACGCTCCGCGCGGCGGATCAGCCGTGTCGGTGGCGAAGCGCAGCGACGCGTACGAGGCGGCTTTGCCGATCAGCTCGTTGATCGTCGCGAGCTCGAGCATCGCCTCGCGCAGACCGTCGCCATCGAGCTCGGCTACGTGGCCCGCGTAACGCTCGGCGAACGCGCCGGCACGCTCCCGCGCCTCGGCGAGCTCACGATCGACGCCGCCTTGCGGATCGCCGTCGACGAGCGGAGCGAGATCCCACTCCGTCTGAAGCAGCTCAGGGTCGGCTAGGTGATCGGCGGTGGCAGACACAGCAATCCAGCTTATCCCCGCCCGTATCAGAACCTTGTTCTAGAATGATATTCTAGCTGGTCGTGAGCCGCTCGCGTCGTGATCAGATCCTCGCTGCGGCGCTGGCGGAGTTCACCGCGCACGGCGTCGCCGGGGCTTCGATCGAGGACATCCGCCGGCGCTCCGGCGCAAGCGTCGGGTCGATCTACCACCACTTCGACGGCAAGGACGAGATTGCGGGCGCCCTGGCAGTGGAAGGTCTGGGCTCCTACCAGCAGGGCTTCCTCGCCCGCCTGGCCGACGCCAGGTCAACCCGCGCGGGAGTGCAGGATGCAGTGCGCCACCACATTGGGTGGATCGCCGAGCATCGCGATCTGGCGCGCTTTCTACTGCTCGGGGGCGATGCCCGCGCGACGGGGACGACCCAGCGGCGATTACGCGAGCTCAACCGGCGGTTCTTCGCCGGGGTGCAGAGCTGGACCGCGCCGCGGGTGCGGGCGGGCGAATTGCGAGACCTTGGACCCGAGCTGCTGACCGCGCTGTGGATCGGGCCGAGCCAGGAGCTCGCCCGCCATTGGCTGGCGGGCCGGATCCAGATGTCCCTGACCGATGCCGCAACGGAACTCGCCGGTGCGGCGTGGAGAAGCCTGAAGACAGGAGGAGACTGAAAATGGGCTATCAGCAGGTCGTGACCGCGGCGCGCGAGGAGCGTGAGCGCAACTACGTGCGGGTCGAGCGGGATGGCGCGCATGCCGTCGTGACGCTCGATGACCCGGAGAAGCTGAACCCGCTGAGCGCTCCGCTGACCGTGCAGCTGCACGACGAGCTGGCCGCGCTCGCCCGCGAGCCGCGCGTCCGAGCGATCGTCCTCACGGGTGTCGATCCGGCCTTCAGCGCCGGCGGCGATCTGCGCCTGATGGCCGAGGCAGGACAGGAGATGCTCGGATCGGCCGCCGGGGCGACCGACATCTGGCGCTGGATCCGCGGCCAGTTCGGCGCGATCGCTCGCCTGATCACGCGGACCGACAAGGCGTTCATCGCCGCCGTCAACGGGCCCGCGGCCGGCGTGGGCCTGGCGTTCGCGCTCGCCTGCGACGTCATGCTGCTGTCCGAGCGGGCGCGCATCGTGCCGGCCTTCGGTCGCATCGGGCTGCTTCCGGAGGTGGGCAACAGCTGGCTGCTGACGCGCCGGCTCGGCTACCAGCGCACGTTCGGGATGTTCGCCTCTCCTCATCAGCTGTCCGGCGCTGAGGCGTTTGAGCTCGGGCTTGGCAACGAGCTCGTCGCGCACGAGGCGCTGAGGGACGCAGCTTTGAAGTGGTGCGAGCGAATCGAGCGACTGCCCGAGCACGTGCTCGAGATGAGCAAGCCGCTGTTGCGCCAATGCGCCGACATGAGCTGGGAGCAGGCGATCACGATGGAGGAGCTGGCGGAGCCGATGTGCTTCACCACGCACGCGCACCAGGAGGCCGTGGCCGGGCTGCTGGCAAGGGCGCCGCGTCAGCCGCAAGCGGACGGGTTCAGCGGACCGCGCAACAGATAGACGGCGATCGTCTCGCCGGTGGCGCGCCGGCGGTAGACGAGCCGAGCGGCCGGATCCGAGGCCGTCCAGCCGCCTTCAGGGGAAGGCATGAGGCGCCGCGGATGCCACGGATCGCGTGCCGGCGTGGTCACGACGTAGCGCAAGCCGGCGGCGTTCAACGCGGTGCGCCAGGCGCGGCAACTGGCGATCGGGGTGAACGATCCGGAATGACCTCGCTCCCCGACGTACTGCACGCGGTTGGACAGATCGATCCCGTAGAACGGGTAGGTGAAGAAGCCGCCGAAGGTCCCGACCACGCCGACGCGGGCATCGTGGATGTGGCGGAACAGCGCCCACGCGCCGGACAGCGACGAAACGCCGGGTTGGTAGGCATAGCGACCAGCGAGGTAGTGACGCTGGATCGGGTAACCGGCGAAGACGAGCACGGCCGCGGCGGCGGCGAGAGCGGCGGGCGCCGAACGCAAGCTCGTGGCGGCAACCACGACTGCGATCGCCGTCAGGGCGAGCGCCGGCGCCAGCTCGTGTGATGGCCAGAGCCGCGCTTGAGCGAGCGTGGCGAGGAGCGCGGCGCCGATCATCGCCAGCACGCAGAGCTGCCCGCGACCGCGTCGCAGCGCCGGCGCCAGCGGCAGGATCGTCAACGCGAGCGCCAGCCCGGGCGCGGCGTAGCGCAGGTTGAACGCGAAGCCGAGTGGCTGTCCGGATGGGCCCGCCGCGCTCTCCGGCGTGAGCACGTAGACGAGCAGCGAGACCAGCGCGCTCAGCGCGAGCACGCGCAGCCGCATCTCGGCGCCCGGCAACAGGCACAGCAGCGGCCCGAGCAGCACGAACGCCACGATCGCCCACCACCACGGGCCGAGCCCGGCGGCCAAGCCTGGCTGGAAGAACGCGCTCCACGCGTGAGAGCTGAACAGGTAGTGCGCGACCGAGAAGCCGGTCCCGGCCTGAGGCGGCGGCGCCGGCGTCGGCAAGCCCGGCAGGTGCAGCCACGGCAGCGGGTTGCCGACGGCGATCAGGTTTCGGAGATACCAGAAGCCGCCGGCCACGGTCAGCGGGATGAGCCACAGGTGCGCCCGGCGGCGGAAGGTGACGATCGCGCCGACGCTCAGCGCGAGCGCCGGCGCGACCATCGTCAGCTTGACGCCGACGGCAAGCCCCGCCGCCAGACCACCGAGCACGATTGCGAGCGATTCCTCGCTGCCGGCGAACAACAGCGCCGCCGCGGCGAGGACGAAGAAGACGCCGACGATGTCATTGGCGGCGCTCCCCGCCTGGGAGAGGACAAGCGTCGGCAACGCGGCGGCGAGCGCCGCGGCAGCCATCGTGGCTCCACCCAGACCGCGCGGCCACCCAACGCAGTAACCGGCCAGCAACGTCGCGCCAAGCCAGAACAGGTTGAGGATCGGCGACAGCGTGTCGCGCGAGAGCAGCACGATGCCGGCGCCGTGGAACATCTCGGCCGTGGCGGGATAGAAGGCGGTCAGGTACTCGACGTCGGTAAAGCGCAAGCCCGTGATCTGCCCGGTCTGCGCGAACGACGCCGACCAGGGCAGGTGGTACCAGAGCGAATCGAACCCGCGGATACCGAAGTCAAACGACTTGAACGTCGGCCCGGCCCACTCCGCCAGCACGACCACGCCGGCGATGACGCCGACCGCCAGCGTCGTGGCCACAGGGCGCCAGGGGAGCGCTGCGCCGCGGGCTGCGGCTGCGCAATCGGCACCCGCACGGCCGCCCACGAGCGCTCTGGAGATCAAGAGCCCGACGACGAGCGAGACCACGATCAACGGCACCAGCCGGAAGAGCCGAAGCGTTCCCAGCAGCTCGAGCTCGGCGGTTAGCAGCGCCAGCGCCACGACGATCTCGGCCAGCCTCGCTGGCGCGCCGGACCAGGCCGGCGCGTAGCGCCGGCGCGTCGCCACGGCCGCGATCCCGAGCGAGCCGACGACGATCAGCAGCGC
>JAFAZV010000009.1 GCA_019239445.1 Solirubrobacterales bacterium | reverse complement strand
CTCGTGGAGCAGAGCGCGATTGGACTCCACGTGAGTCAAACCCACCACCTCGTGGCCAGCGGCTACGAGGCGAGGCACCAGCTGCCTCCCAATCGCTCCCGTCGCACCTGCAACAAACACTCTCATAATCGACTCCTTCACACCGGTGGGTTGAATACTGATACCTACATCCCAAGACAAGGCAGCGGCTTGGGTTGTGACACAGAGACGAGAGCGCGATTTGAGCCGCTCGAGCGTCGTCGGGTTAGTGGGCGGCCGCTGTGATGGCCTCGGCGTCGATCTGAGTGCATTGGTCCCGCGCTCGAACAGGACTCCGGCGACCAACGCGCCCGCTGCGAAGAACCCGGCAGCCCACGCAAGGGCCGTCGTGTCGCCGTGCAGCGCGGCGTGCGTGAACAGCAGCCCGCTAAGGTGCGCGTGGGCGCTCGTGATGTAGCTGCTCAGCGCGCTGGCGGCGATCGTCGAGAGCAGAGCGGTACCGAGCGACCCGCCGATCTGCTGGGCGGCTGACACGCTCGCGGATGCGACTCCTGCGTCTGCTGGCTCGACGCCGAGCGGGGCGCTGTTGATCGAGGTCGAGAACACCAGCCCCAGCCCGATCCTGAGCATGATCAGGGCCGGCAGGATGCCCGTGGCGCAGCTCGCGACGACGGTCAGCCGGCTGAGGTAGAGCATGCCCCCAGCGGCGAGCAGCATCCCCGCGACCATCAGCGGGCGCGGCCGGGAACGCGCGCGGAGCTTGTTGGTGGCGATGATCGCCGAGACCATGATCGCGGCGCTCAGCGGCAGGAACGCGACGCCGGTCCTGATCGGCGTGTAGCCACGACCCTGCTGCAGCTAATAGGTCAAGAACAAGAACACGGCGAAAACGGCGGCTCCGGCAATGCCCATTGAGAGGAAAGATGCGCTGCGATTGCGATCCGTCACGACCCGCAGCGGCAACAGCGGGTGGCGACTGCGGGCCTCGATCACCGCGAACGCCCTCAGAAGCAGCGCGCCGGTGACCAGCAACCCGATCGTGACGTGGTTGCCCCAACTCGGCTCCTGGGCGTGAGACAAGCCGTACACCAGCGAGAACAACCCCGTCGAAACGCTCAGGGCGCCTGGGAGCGAGAATGACCAGGATCGTCCAGCGCCTGGAGTAATGGGGGTTGTCGGTAATCATGATTCTCCGCGCGCCAGGAATGGATGCACCTCATCCGATTTCGCTTCTCGCTCGGATAGACAAAACGGCGAGCGCGAGCGCGACACCCGTCGTTCGGCGGTCCGACCGGCCTGCGACGGCCGAGCGGTGAGGACCACATTCGTCCGTCTGGCGAGGTATGGGAGGGGGCAGCCGTTCCGTTCCCGCCTCAGGTGGTGTCTCAACGAGTGGAATTGCAAGACGGCCACTGGAGAACCACATGACATCCACAGCACGGACCATCAACCGCTGGCGCGCGTTTGCGTTGTTGGCGGTGCCCTACTTCATGACGATCGTCGATTTCACGATCGTCAACGTCTCGCTGCCGACGATCGGCCGTGACGTTCACCTCACACCGACGGGCTTGCAGTGGGTGGTAACCGCCTACGGGCTCACGCTCGGCGGCTTCCTGCTGCTCGGCGGTCGCGCCGCGGATCTGCTCGGCCGCCGTCGGATCCTGATGGCAGGACTGGCCGTGTTCACGGCCGCGTCGCTGGCGTGTGGGCTCACCACGAGCGACGCAGTGCTGATCGCCGGACGCGCCCTCCAGGGCATGGGCGGCGCGATCATGCTCCCGGCCGCCTTGTCGATCGTCATGAACATGTTCGAGGAGGGCGCCGAGCGGAACAAAGCGCTCGGGATCTGGGGCGGGCTCGGCGCCACCGCCGGGACGACCGGGCTGATCGCCGGCGGCCTGCTCACCCGTTACGTGGGGTGGCAGTCGATCTTCTTGGTGAATGTGCCGATCGGAGTGCTCGCGCTTGCGCTCGCGCCGCGAATGGTCCCCGAAAGCCGGCTCGACGTGGCGCGCCGGCGGTTCGACGTGCTGGGCGCAACGGTGGGGACCGGCGGGCTGGTCCTGCTGGTTGACGCGGTCTCGCAGGCCCCGCGGGACGGCTGGAGCGCCACGCGGACGATCGTGGTCCTCGCGGCGTCTGCCGCTCTGCTCGTGGCGTTTCTGCTGATCGAGGATCGCGCCGACTCGCCGCTGCTGCCGCTGCCCATCTTCCGCCTGCCGACGGTCGCGGGAGCAAACGTAGCCGGACTGCTGCTCGGCGGCAGCTTCTTCGCGTTCGTGTTCGTTGGGACCCTGTACATGCAGGACGTCCTTCACTACAGCGCGTTGCAGACGGGCGCGGCGTGGCTGGCGGCGTCGGTGACCTCGATGGGCCTGGCCGGCCTCTCGCAGCAGTTGGTCACGCGCAGCGGATCCAAGATCGTGATGGCGATCGGGATGACTCTGATCGGCGCCGGAATCATCTGGGCGACGCGGGCGCCCGTTCACGGGCACTTCCTGGCGCACCTGGCTGGCCCATTCGTGGTCGCCGGCGCCGGGACCGCGTTCGCGTTCATCCCGATCTCGATCGCCGCACTCGCAGGCGTGGAGGAGCACAGGGCCGGCCTTGCGTCCGGGCTGCTGAACACCTCTCAGCAGCTTGGAGGAGCGCTCGGAGTGGCGATCGCCTCGAGTGTCGCAGCGAGTCACACCTCGGCGCTGCTTCACACCGGTCACCCGGTGCCCGTCGCCCTTGCCGGCGGCTACCAGCGCGCTTTCTGGGCGCTGGGAGCGATCGCGCTGCTCGCGCTGCCCGCGATCTTCACGCTCGTACGCCGAGGCGCAGACTCCCACGCCGTGGTCAAGACGGCGGTGGAGGAGGCGCAGCCGGCGCTGGCAGGAACTCACTAAACCACCGTAATCGCGCCAAACGAAGGAGAAATCGATGTCCTCCGTTGTTCACCTACCCGAGAGAACAACACTGGTCGTCGGAGCGAGCCGCGGCCTCGGCCGTGGAATCGCCACCGCAATTGCTGCGATCAACGTCCCAGTGATCGCCGTCGCCCGGACTGCCTCAGGCCTGGCTGAGCTCTCCGAGGCCCACGCCATTCAGGGCGAGGTTGCCGACGCCAGTGACCCGTCGGTGGCGGGCAGCCTGCTCGACCGCCACGACCCGACGGCGCTGGTGCTGGTGGCCGGCGCGAGCCCGCTCATGCGGACGCTTCAGCATCAGAGCTGGGAAACGTTCTCGGTCAACTGGCAGACCGACGTCCGGATCACGTTCCACTGGGTACGCGAGGCGCTACTAAAACCGCTGCGACCCGGCAGCCGGGTGATCGTCGTCAGCAGCGGAGCGGCACTCAACGGCTCGCCGCTCAGCGGTGGCTACGCCGGCGCCAAGGCGACCCAGCGGTTCATCAGCGCCTACGCCCAGGACGAGGCAGACCGAGCCGGACTGGACATCACCTTCACCGCCGTACTCCCCCGCATCACACCCCTCACCGGCCTCGGACGGCCAGCGGTCAAGGCGTACGCCGCCCGCTATGGCAAAACCGAGGAGGAGTACCTCGAGCCGTTCGGCGAGCCGCTGAGCCCGGAGATCGCCGGGGCTGCGCTCGCCGAGCTCGTTCGGGCCGACGCGACCACCATCGCTCCCCAGTACCTGCTGTCATCGGCTGGGCTGCAGCCACTGGAGCAACACGCCGAGAGTCCAAAGGAACGATCCCGAGCCTAGGGGCGCGTCGCCTAAGAAGCTGCGTCCTTGCTCCCTGCGTGATCGGGTCCGCAGCTCGGTGAAGGTAGGTTTAGGGACTCACCGGCGGTATTGCCGGCGAGCGACGAGGAGGCGGAGTTGTGCCCGCGAGCGATCGAGTCCTCAGGCCGCCCATGCGAACTGAGCCGCCGAGATCCCCGTCTTCCCCTCGTACTCGATCCCGAAGGCGCTGATCTTCGAGCGTTTGGCCTCGGCGGCGTTGAACTCCGACGACGCCGGATGGAAGACGCCGACCAGCCGCACTGGCTGTCCCGTTTCGATCCCGAAGGGGACGATGTCCTCGATCTCGAACTCGATCGCATCCCCGATCTTGACGCTGTGGCGAAGCCCATCCTCCACCAGCTCGAAGGGTGCCCGCTCGACGCCGAGGATCTCGCCGACCAGGGGCGCGAGCGCCTCCATAGGGCCGCCCTTCTGGCCGCCGAAGACCGCGGTGAGCTTCTCCATTTGCTCGTCGCTCGCGTGCTCGTCGATGAACAGCCCGAGGCGCCAGTTGCCTTCCGTCATGACCTTGGGCGTGTCCGCGATCACGGCGACCTTGAGACCGCCGACATCAGTGCCCTCGATTTCGCCGTCGGTGATGTTGAAAACGAGCGTGACGCGGCAGTAGTCGTACGTCGCGCCGTGGTCGAACGACATGTTGCACGGGCACATGAGGTCGCACGAGCACGTCTCGAAGTAGCTTCCTTTGAGGCTCCAGGCCACTCCGACCTCCTTCCTCGCTGATGGATGGTCCCGATCTTCCCCCTCGGACGCGACGGCGTCAACCGTCCCCACGAGATGCGCCAGCGAGTTGTAGGAGGTGGCAGCCTCAGCGCCCACCAGGCCTCAGCGGGCGAGCCTGGCGCGCCACGTCCACCACGACGGGACCCGAACTGAGCTACCGGTCGGCGCTGCAGGCCTGCTTTCCTCAGAGCGGCAGTCGGGATACGCTTCAAACCGAGATGGCCGTCACAGCCATGCACGGCGATCAGTTGCGTAGCGGCGAGGCAAAGGTGACCTGATGGAGTTGGCATCCGTCAGGCGGCCACCGTCCCTACCAGGACTAGTCCAGCTAGGTCTTATCGGATTGCTCCTGCTGCTCGCCGCCGTCGCCTGGGTGGTCACGAGTGACCAAATGAGCGGGATGGATGTCGGCCCGGGGACGGATCCCGGCGGTCTCGGGTTCTTCATCGGCGTTTGGGTCGTGATGATGGCCGCGATGATGTTCCCGTCGGCGGCGCCCATGGTCGTGATGCAGGTCCGAATCCAGAAGGGACGCCAGGAGCGGGGACAGGCGGTGGCCACCGGGGCGGCGGCGCTGTTCGTTGTGGGTTATCTCGTGAGTTGGGCGGCCGCCGGCTTAGTGGGCTACGCGCTCTACAAGCTCGGAAAGGCGGCGACCGGCGACGTCTTCGCTTGGGATCACGGCGGGCCCTACCTCGCTGGCGGGATCATCGTCGCGGCGGCGGTCTATCAGCTCACGCCGCTCAAAGATGTCTGCCTGCGCCACTGTCGCAGTCCGTTCTCGTTCCTGATGCAGCATTGGCGCAACGGAAGGTGGGGTGCGCTACGCATGGGCTTGATCCACGGCGGCTGGTGCGTCGGCTGCTGCTGGATGCTGATGGCGGCGCTTTTCGCCTTGGGCATCATGAGCCTCGGCTGGATGGCATTCATTGCCGCCCTGATCGCGATCGAGAAGCTCCTGCCTTGGAAGGCCGTGGCCAACCGGGGCGTTGCGGTGCTGCTCCTTGTCCTCGGACTAGCCGTCGCGTTCACCCCTGAGAGCGTTCCGGGCCTGACGCTGCCTGACTCCCCTGCGGCGCACCGGGCAATGCGGTCGATGGGGATGGGCGGCGCGATGGGCCCGGGCAGGTCCGGCGGCAAAATGAGGGACGGCTCGATGGGCCGGAACACCAACAACGGCCAGCACATGCACGGCAGCCAGATGCCCTAGCTAGGCCTGTCGCGGACGCAGCTTCTGATCCGGCACGGCATACCGGCGGCGGCCGGGTCGACCTTATCCGGTGCATGTCTGGACGTCACGGTCGTGCGATCTCCGGCGGGCGGAGCCTGGGAGCGCGGGAGTATGCAGCCGCTACGGAGGCCTCAAATCCTGCGATGCACAGCAAAGCCGGTCCTGGGCCGAGCCTGAGCAGAAGCGCCCCGGTTACCCCACCGGCGAATACGCCGAAGACGGTCGCGACCCGGCGGGTCCGCACCAGCCCCGGAGCCCGCGAAGAGCCCGAGCGGAACGACAGAACGTCGCTTAGTGCTTTGGCCAGACTGACCTGTACCGCTGTGGTGGGCATGTCTGGGATCCCCGCCTCGACCATCGCGCGGCTGCGCCACCCCATCGCGCTCGCGAGCAGGACGACGGCGATCGTCTTGTCGAGGCTTCCGGTCCCGCTCACGATAACGGCGTACACCCCAGTCCCCGCGATCACAGCGACCTCGCCGGCGAGCGCGATCACATACCAGCGCCGCCCCCGTACACCTAGCGGCACGATGACGGCGTGGGCCGCGGCCACCCCGGCGACGAAAGCGGCCAGTGCCTCGGCGGGATGCGCGATCGGTATCCCCGGCGCGTTCGCCACCCCGAACCCCAGCAGTAGGACGTTCCCGGTTGCGAGTGCGGCAAAGGCGCGGCCCAGCCCGAGGAAAGTGACCGCGTCGACCGCACCGGCGGTCACGGTCAAGGCGAACATCACCGCAGTGATTCGGATCTCGTTCCGTACCGGGTCAGCTCGCATGCCGCCATTCTCCCGATGGTTAGCTCACCGCGCCATCGCGGTTCAGCAGGCTGCCGTTCTCGCCCGTCGAAGGGTGCCCAGCGTACGGCTGACTTTGACGGTGGAGGACCCGCAGACCCGCTTGGGTAACTGTCATATCGAGGACTCTGGCTACGCTTCTACCAACCCGGTCAACCTGAGCAGGCCGCATGATCGCGACGCTCCGCCAACTGCACATCTCGCCGAAGGGCGATCCCGGCGCTCGAGCCCGCTGAGGCCGCGGAGCGCAGCCGCCCGTTGTCGGGCTCGCGGCGGAGATCGACCACGTAGCTCCGAGTAATTCGTGAAGCTCGAGCTCGCCGGCTGTTACCGGCTCGAGTCCTGCCGTCAGCTATCGGGCGTCCCGACTCTCGGGGTTCCGCTGTACTCTGACGACGCGGCGATTCGGCCTGCAGCGAGAAACGGAGAGGCTCATGAGCGCAGATGAGAAGACGTATGAAGGGCAGTGCTTCTGTGGTGCCGTCAAGATCGTCGTCAAGGGCGATCCGGCCGGGGCCGGCTACGACCACTGCGTCCCGTGTAGGAGCTGGTCCGGCGGCCCCGTCAATGCATTCACTCTGTGGCCGCCTGAGGCGGTGCAGGTCATCGAGGGTGAAGACCAGATCGGTGAGTTCAATATGAACGAACGGACGTATCGTCAGTGGTGCAAGGTCTGTGGAGGCCATCTGATGGCGCGTCACCCGCAATGGGGCTTGGTCGACGTCTATGCAGCGACTATCCCTTCGTTTCCGTTCACCCCCCAGTTGCACGTCAATTACGAGTCGACCGTCGTGCCGATGAAAGACGGGCTGCCAAAGATCAAGGACTTCCCGGCGGAGCTGGGCGGCTCGGGGGAGACGCTACCTGAGTAGGACGGCCTCCTCTGGGCGGGGCGCGAGGTGAGCCAAAGGAGCGCAGTCTGGAGCCCTATGCGGGATAGTGCGCATGCGATGCGGCGGGGTGTCGGGCGATGAGTTGGCGAATCCGCGGGACGTACTTTGAGTCGTGTAACTGTGACGCGATCTGTCCGTGCCGTCGAATTGATGGGGTCGCGGGTGGGCGCTCGACCCATGGAGTCTGCATGGGAGTCCTCTCGTGGCTGATCGAGCAGGGCGACGCGAACGGCGTCGAGGTGGGAGGCCTTCCAGTTGCTTTGGCGTGCCGCTACAGCGACGACGAGCCGGGCTCCCCGTGGACCTGGATCCTCTACCTCGACGCTGAGAGCTCGGCCGAGCAGCGTGGCGCGCTGCGGGACATCTTCACCGGGCGCCTCGGCGGCGACGCGGAGCGGCACTTCCCGTGGGCGTGGAAGACGAGCGAGCTTGTCGCGGTCCGGCCAGTCGAGATCAGCGTCGACCATACGCGTCGTCGTCAGCGACTTCGCATTCGCGATCGGGTCAGAGTCCGAATCGGTGATCGCCACCATAGCGATGAGACGGTCACGTGCGTCATACCCGGACATGGGCGAGCGGGCGAGGAGCTCGCCGCGGACGAACTCGTTGTCAACGATGGCCCGCTGTCATTCAGCTACCGCGGGGTATGTGGGTACGGCTCGACGTTCGACTATTCAGGCTAGACGCGCACCACGCGCCGGACGTCACCGGTGTCACCGTTGCGTATCCAGGTGCGGGTGAAGGTGGTCCTCGGCCATCCGCTTGAGACCAGTGCGATCGACCTTCCCGGTTGGATTGAGCGGCATCTCGTCGAGGAAGATGACCTCCTCGGGGGCCTTATAGCCGACGCGCTCGCGGCAGAACAGGATCACCTCGGCGCTTGTGGGCTGCGGCGCGCCCTCGCGTACGGTTACGTAGGCGCGCACGTTCTCGCCGTGCACGGTGTCGCGTACGCCGACTACGCCGGCCAGCGCGATTGCCGGATGCTCGGCCAGGGCGCTCTCGACCTCGAAGGGCGCGATGTTGGAGCCGTCGTGGACGATGATCTGTTTCTTGCGGCCGTAGAACCACAGGTATCCGTCCTCGTCGGCGCGGGCGAGATCGCCTGAGTCCAGCCAACCGTCGAGGACTACGGCAGCCGTCGCCGCGGGCGCGTTCCAGTAGCCCGCCATGCGGCTGCGCGAGCGGATGAAGATGCGCCCGACAGCGCCGGGCGAGACCGGGTTGCCCCCGTCGTCGCGCAGCGAGATGCTGTAGCCGCAGACCAGCGGCCCGATCGATCCCGGCTTGTTCAGGCCCGAGGGAGGATTCAGCGTGGCCAACCCGACCTCGGTCATCCCGTATCCCTCGCTGATCGGAAATCCAGCCGCCGCGGCGAACTCGGCCAGCAGCTCGGTCGAGACCTTGTCCGACCCCGCGCGGCAGACGCGCAGCGAGGCGAAATCGTGCGGTTGCAGATCATGGTCGCGCACCAGCGCGATCAGCGCCGCCGGGAGCATCGCCAACACGGTCGGCTGGTGCTCGCGCAACAGCCCCATCAGCTCATGACTATCGATGGTCCGCGCCACGACCACCCGGCCCCCCACCGAGAGGATGCTCAGCGACCACAGAAACGAGCCGAGGTGCGACATCGAGGAGCCGGGTAGAAATACATCCTCCGCCCCGAGCTCAAACGCGGAGGCCGCGCTCGCGATCATCCAGCGCAGCGACTCGCGCGTGTGGGTGACGCCCTTAGCCGGCCCCGTGCTGCCCGAGGTGAAGAAGATCGCGGCCGGACTCGCCGGATCGAGACCCGGGTCGCCCGCCAGCGGCTCTGACTCGATCAGCGCCTCAAAGCGATACGGCCACCCCGGTTCAAGCGCGGCCTCCGCCTCCGGGTCGCGGTAGGCGATCAGCCCGCACTCGAGCCGACCGGCGAGACGGCTAGCGGCCAGATCCTCGACCCGTTCGACGTGCCCGAGCAGCGCGCAGGCGCCGCTGACCTCCAGAGCATGATCGATCTCGCGAAACGTGTATCGGTAATTCAACGGCGTCGCCACCAGCCCCGCCTTAAAGCAGGCCAAGTAGTGAACGAGCAGATCGATCCGGTTGGGCATCAGCGACGCGATCCGATCCCCGGGCCGCAGCCCCAAGCCGCGATAGGCGCCAGCCAACGCGCTACTGGTCCGCTCCAGCTCAAGCCAAGACATCGAGCGCGCGATCGACGCCAACGCGATCCCATCAGGAGCAGCCTCCAAACCGACCCGTAGCAAGTCGCTCAGGGGAGCAGCCGGAGACGAAAGCGCGGCACCCTCAAGCTCCATCGCGCGATCGTAGCGATGCCTCGCCAACGGTTGGGTTCGCGGCGATGAATTTCGCGGGTCTGTCAGGTCTGCTTAGGTGGTGGAGCGTTTACGAGGAGGTTGATCAATGCCTGAGCACAAGATCGCAACCCGCGAGGAATGGCAGGTCGCGCGCGTCGAGCTGGCGAAGCTCGAGGCCGAACAGGCCCTGCGCGACGAGGAGATCAAGCGTAAGCGGGGAGAGCTTCCCTGGGTCCCGGTTGATAAGGAGTACGTGTTTGACACCCAGGAGGGCAAGAAGACCCTCGCCGAGTTGTTCGACGGCCGCTCGCAGCTGCTCGCCTACAACATCATGTACGGACCCGACTACTCGGTCGGCGCCTGTCCGGGGTGCACGAACCTCGCCGACGGCTTCGACGCCACGACGCTGCTTCACCTCAACAAGCGCGACGTGACCATGATCTGTTTCTCGCGTGCGCCGATCGACCGGCTCACCCTCTACAAGGAGCGGATGGGCTGGCAGTTCCCGTACGTCTCGACCTACGACACCGAGTTCCCTTGGGACTTCGGGCTGGCACTGACCAAGCAGCAGGCCGAACAGATACCCGAGGTGAGGCAGATGGTGGAGAACCCACCCGAATGGCTTGCGTTCTGGGCCTCCCAGGTCGGCGCCGAGCTCAGCGACGGCCTCCGCGAGAACCCGAGCTACATCGCATTCGCGAAGGAAGACGGCACCGTCTACCACACCTATACCGTGTCGGCGCCTGACCCGTTCGTCGCGCCGTACTTCAACTTCCTCCTAGACCGGACGCCGAAGAAACGACAAGACGCGCCGCTCAACTACCGAAAGGACGAGTACCCGGCCTGACTCGGTGAGTGGCTCGCCGCGACCGCCCGCCCCAGCACTTCCTAGCCGGCCGAGAATGCGCTCGCCGAGGTTCAATTCAGCGCGGTCGACGGGAGCGAGGGCTCCTCGCGGAGGAGTCGGGCGGCCCTTCAGGGCAGCCACCAGTTCCACGCCCCGAGGAGCGACACGATTGCCGGCACGATCAGGGCGCGGATGACCGTGGCGTCGAAGAGGATGCCCGCGGCGAGCCCGGTCGCGGCGATCTTGGTGTTGGTGTCCGGCGCGGATGCCATCGAGGTGAAGGCGAGGAACAGGATCAGCGCGGCGCAGGTGACGAGGCGTCCAGTCTGGCCGATCCTGGGGATTACCGCGAGCTCGGTTGACCCGGTGCGGTCGTACTCCTCCCGCATCCGAGCGAGGATGAAGACCTCGTAATCCATCGAGAGGCCGAACAGGAAGCCAACATCATCAGAGGCATCCACCACGGGATCGAGGTGGTGGCGTGGATGACGGTAATGGCCCCAGGTGAAGGACGCAGAACGAAGCGCGCCGAGTCCGCTGTGCGCCGTCGTTCTGTTGGTAGCGTGGCGGCGTGACGGAGAGTGCGGGGCGTCAGGCGAGCGCGGCTGGAACCGTCCTGGTGACGCTAGCCGCAGGCCAGTTCTTGATGACGCTTGACAGCTCGGTGATGAACGTATCGATCGCGACCGTCGCCAAGGACGTGGGTACGACCGTGACCGGGATCCAGGCGGCGATCACGCTCTACACGCTGGTGATGGCAGCGTTCATGATTACAGGAGGAAAGATCGGCCAGATCATCGGGCGCAAGCGTGCGTTCGCGCTCGGCTGTGTGATCTACGGCTGCGGCTCGGCGATCACGGCAATCTCACCGAACCTCCCGGTGTTGATCCTGGGCTGGTCGGGCCTGGAGGGTCTCGGCGCGGCGCTGATCCTGCCGGCGATCGTTGCGTTGATCGCTTCGAACTTCTCCCGGGAGGGACGTCCGCGGGCGTATGGGCTGGTTGCCTCGGCCGGCGCGATCGCGGTCGCTGCGGGCCCGCTCATCGGCGGCCTGTTCACCACCTATCTGTCCTGGCGGTGGGTGTTCGTCGGCGAGGTCCTGATCGTGTTGACGATTCTCGCCCTTGCTCGCCATATCGCCGACGTAGCGCCCGAGACCCGTGTGCCGCTTGACCTGATCGGGACTGCGCTGTCGGCGCTCGGCCTCGGCCTGGTCGTGTTCGGGATCCTCCGATCAGGGGCCTGGGGATTCGTTCAGCCCAAGCCGGGCGCGCCTCAATGGCTTGGCCTATCCCCGACGATCTGGCTGATCCTCGGCGGCGGCATCGTCCTCTACCTCTTTATCGCCTGGGAGAACCACCGCCTCGCTGGAGGCGCAGAGCCGCTGGTGAACCCATCGATACTGCGCAACTCGACCCTGCGAGCCGGACTCACCTCGTTCTTCTTCCAGTATCTGCTGCAAGCCGGCCTGTTCTTCGCGGTGCCACTGTTTCTCTCCGTCGCTCTGGGACTATCCGCGATCGCGACCGGGGTCCGGCTACTCCCGCTGTCGATCACGCTCCTATTGGCCGCGGCGGGCGTTCCCAAGGTCTTCCCGAACGCATCCCCACGCCGTGTAGTGCAAATCGGCTTCCTGGCGCTGCTCGCCGGGATCGTGGTCATGGTCGCCGCGCTCGACGCTGGTGCGGGCGCCGAGATCGTGACCTGGCCGATGCTGCTCGCGGGTCTCGGTGTCGGCGCGTTGGCATCACAGCTCGGGGCGGTCACCGTCTCGTCGGTCCCCGATCGGCAGAGCGGCGAGGTCGGCGGCCTTCAGAACACCGTAACCAACCTTGGCGCATCGATCGGCACTGCGCTCGCCGGCGCCGTGCTCATCGCGACCCTCACCACATCGTTCATGACCGGCATCAAGAACAACCCCGCCGTCCCCGCCGAGATCAAATCCAAAGCCAAAGTCGAACTAGCGGGTGGTGTTCCGTTCGTCTCTGACGCCGACCTGAAGACCGCGCTTTCGAAGGCAGGGGTGCCCCCCGAGGCGACCGACGCCATCGTCAACCAGAACGCGACCGCTCGCATCTCCGGGCTGCGCTCATCGTTGTCGATATTGGCGGTCATCGCGTTGATCGCCGTGCTCTTCAGTCTCCGAATTCCCACCAAACAGCCCGGCCTCGAGGATGCGCCTTGACCCCGAGGACGCGGTGCCGGCGCGTCAGGTGTCGCGCCGGCCCGCGACTACCCCGACCGCGATGACAACCGAGATCGCGACGAGCGCGCCCAGGGCGCCGAGCCAGTTGAACCCGACGGTTTTCCGCTCGTGGTCGACGTACGCAATGAACGCGAACGGTATGGCCAGAGACAGGAATAGGGCGATGCCGCGGAGGATCGTGCGCTTGTCGTGGCCGCGGTCGCGGCGCCGCGTCGCGAGGGCGATCGCTGCATCGACGCTGGCTCCCTCGCCGTCGTAGAAGATGAGCGCGCGCCGGCCGAGCTGGCGGGCGTGTGTCTCGCAGCCCCAGGCCATCACAATCATGAACGTGACGGGCAGCACCCAGGTAAGCGCCCAGATCACCACGGCCAACAGCACG
>JAFAZV010000324.1 GCA_019239445.1 Solirubrobacterales bacterium | reverse complement strand
TGCACGGCGGCGTGCGCTCGCAGCTCGCCGAGCACGATCGAGTGATCGCCCCCGAGTACGACCGGGACGATGCCCGCTCGCGCCACCGCCCCCAGACCGCTCGCGATTTGCTCAGCGCTCCGCTGCGCGTTGCCGGGCGTGATCACGAGATCGCCACCGTCGACGGCCGACAGCGCGCCGAACACCTGGACGTCGAGCCCCGGGTGGTAAGGGCGCAGCAGCGCCGAGGCCGAACGGATCGCCTCGGGTCCGAAGCGTGCGCCGGCGCGAAAGCTCGTGGCGGTGTCGAACGGGATGCCGATGATTGAGGCGTCGACGCCGTCGCTGGGAAGCGCGACCTGCGGCAGGCGGGCGAACGTCCGCGGGCCCGTGAAGCGCGGGAAGCGGCTGGCGTCAGGCGGCGCGTAGCGCGGCCGGGTGCCGCTCATGGCGCGCGCTTCGGCAGGTCGCTGGCCACACCCGAACCATAGTCGCGGTGCTCGCGATCAATGTCCCGGGCGGTCCTGGAGCGCGCGGCGCAGGCGCCCGACGAAGAAGAGACTGGCGAACGCCGCTCCCGCGCAGACGATCCACATGGCCTGGAAGCCGTGCGTCGAGGCGAACGGACCGCTTCCGGTGATCGAGATCAGCACGCCGGCCAGGATCGGGCCGGCAATGATGCCCAGTCCGCGCGAGAAGCTGTAGAAGCCGGTCATGAGGCCGTGCTCGTGCTCGGGCATCAACGGCATCAGGATCGCGTAGGCCAACGTCATCACCGCTCCCCCGCCGAGGGCGACGAACGGGATCGCCGCGATGATCAGCGGCCGGCTCGTGGTGAAGACGAGGACGAGGAAGCCGGCGCCGTAGGCCCACAACGCGACCCGGACGATGCGGATGCTGCCGAAGCGGTCGCCGAGCTTGCCTGCGGCCGCCGCGCCGCCGAGGATCACCACCGCGACCGCACCGACGATCAATGACGCGCTCGCGAGCTCGTAATGCAGCCCGATGGTCAAGTACAGGATCACGAACGCCTTAAACGCCGCCAGCGCCATCTCCCACAGCGCGTTCGCGATCAAGTACGCGCGCAGCGCGCGCTCATGCGCGATCAGCCGGCGCAGGCGCGCCGCCAGGTGGCGAGGCCGGGTCAGGTCGTGGCCGTCTTGCTCAGCCCAGCCCCTGCGCAGCACCAGGACCACGAACGCCCCTACGGCAGCCAGCAGCACGAACCCGCCGACCGCAAACGGCAGCGGGCGCGCGAGGCTCAGCAACAGACCGCCGCCGAGCAGCGCGCAGCCGGTCCCGATTCCCCGCGCCACGGCTTGCGTACCCTGAGCCCGCCCGGCAATGTCCTCCCCCTCGAGGAGATCCGGATACATCGCCCGGTAAGGCTCGTAGGCGACGAAGTAGAACGTGAAGAACAGCGCCGCGACCCCCGCGATCGCTGCGAGCGACGGCAAGACCCCGATGAGGACGAGCATCGCCGCCGCCGGCACCGCTCCGGCGACCACGAACGGGAGCCGGCCGCCGATCCGGCTGCGCAGCCGGTCCGACCAAGCGCCGGCGAGCAGCGGAACCCACAGGGCCATGATGCCTTCGCTGCCGATGATCACGCCGATCACCGCCGTCTGATGCGTGTAGCGCCGGGTATCTCCGACAGGTAGGTCGAGAGGCGTCGGGCGCCGCCCGGGCATCACGAGGCTTGTGAGGTGCGAGGTGACCCGCGGGCACATCCAAGCCGTACCCCCCTGGCGAGCCAACGCCGCCGCGCCTGTTCGGGCGCGAACCAACCCCTGTCCTCGCGCCCTATGAGCTCATCGCTCGCAGCGAGCGTCAGTCGCTCAGACCTCGAGCTGGGCGACCGGCCGGCGACCTCTCCACCAGTTGGGAGGGTCGCCGAGCAGCACGTAGTGGCGCGAGCCGTCGCGCGCCAGGCACCCCTGATCGGTGAGCGAGCGGATCGCGATCGTGGTCGTCGGCCGCCGCGCGCCGATGATGCCGGCGAGCATGTCGTGGGTGAGGCGGAACGGCACCACCGTGCCCTGCGGTGTCACCCGACCCCACATGCTGGCCAGATGCCAGAGCGTCGCCAGCAGCCGGTCCTCGACGCGCACGAAATGCTGCGCGGCCATCAGGTAGGCAAGCGATCGCGTGCGCCTGAGCATCCGCCCGCCGATCGCCGCCGAGAGCTCGGGCCAACGTCCGATGAGCATGTTGGCGCGCCCATCGATCAGCGCCACGCGCGCTTCCTCGAGCACCCGCCAATCGGTCACCGCCGGAACGAGACTCGGAATCAGGTCGTTCTCCCATGGCCGCACGATGTCGCTCGGCCCGACGACTTCGGCCGATGACACCGGGCCGAGGTGGACGGTGCGGACCATCAGTCCGTCGAGCAGCAGCAGTCCGATCGTCCCGTGGTCGATCTCCGGCGGCTGCCATGCCCCCTTGGGCACGCGAAACACCCGCACCCTGATCAGCTCGGTCGCCTGCTGGCGGGCCTGCGCGTCCATCCGCTCGGCCAGATCCGGTTCGGCGCGCAGCAGGTGCACGACCGGCACGCTCATGCGCACCGCACCGGCAGCCGCAGCGCGCGAGCTTCGTTGCGTCGCCATGGCGCAAGGCTGCCCGTTAGCGGGCGCTCATATAGCGGACCCGCGCTCAAGTCTTGATCTGCGCCGAGCTCCGGCGCGTCGCCCGCTCAACGCCGGCGCCGCGCCCAAGCCGCTCCTCTTACCGCGTGGTCACGATCAGCGTGTGCGCGCCGTGCGTCGCCGCCGCGACGCTCACCTCGAGGCCTCGGTTCGTGCGGCGGGCGCTCGCCCGCGCCCGCCGGCCGTCGAGCACGACGGCCTGCAGCCGCGCGCGAAACGGCAGCGTCTGCCCGATCACCAGCCGCCTCAGCCGCAGGCCGCTGGTCCCAACCACGGTCACGTAGCGCCGCCCGCTCCGGTGGGCGGAGACGTTGACGGACCCGCCGCCGAGGCGGATGTTCGAACCGGCCACACTCGGCTGGCCCGCCGGGACCTGCGGGATGACCTCGAGGGCTCCGTAACCCAGGAACGGCCGCACGCCGAGTTGCTGGTGCACGACCGACCAAGCGGTTCCGTAGTTGCCCCACGCCTGCATGACCATCGAGCGACACGTCCAGCAGCGGTCGATGTTGGGCGGGATCCCAGCCGACGCGTTGCCCTGCGGGGTCGAGGGGAAGATCTCCGGCATCGCTCCGGGCTGCTCGTCCGGCGTGCCGCCAGTCGCCGGCTCGGAGAACATCGTCTCCGCATTGGCATCGGTGTAGCGGCGCTGCTGTCCCGGTCCGAGCCGCCCGTAGTTGCCCTCGCCGACGGCTTGAATCGAGGTCGTCAGGGAAAAGATCTCGAAGTCGCCCTTGCCGTCCGCGCCCCCGCCGCATCCGGTGTGGAACAGGCCGAGATTGCCCGGGCGCACGCCGCTGAAGCAAGCGCCCTCGCGCGCCTGCAGCGCGGCGACCCCGTGCGCACGAGAGGCCACGCCGGGCGTGACCGTGGTGCCGCCGGTGAGCTCGGCCTCCATCGGCACCTGCCCGATCCAGTGCTTCTGGAAGGACTGTGCGTTACCGGGATCGATCAGCGAGTCGGCGTACTGACCGGCGGCGCGATCCCACCAGGTCGACTCGAACTGCCGGCGTAGCCGAGCCGCCAGCCGGGTCGCCCATGCCGCCGTGGCGGCGTCGCCCTTCGAACGCGCCATGTCGGCCAGATCCAGGAGCCCGCGCATGTAGTAGACCCCGTTGTCCAGCTTCTCCGGTCCCATTCCGGGCCGCTCAACGTTGCCCGATCCCTCCGGCCAGCCGTCGCGATCCACGTCGAGGCGCCTGTCGACGACGCGCAGGTTGCGCACGGCGAAGTCGTACATCTGGTCGCGGAAGCGGTTATCGCCGGTCCAGCGCCAGACCAGCGCCACCGCGCTCGGGAACTTGACCGTCTCATCGGTGTTGAAGTCGTTCGTCCCGCTCGTCTGGCTGTCGTGGCCGAAGTAGACCGAGCCGTCGGAGACGGTCTCGTGAACGACGATGCCGGAACGGTGGTTGAGGATGTCCGAGATGTCGCGCAGTGCGCGCAGGTCGTCCTCGATGGTCGAGAACTGCCCGAGCGCGACGGCGGCGAACGCCGTGTACTCGGCATCGGTGGCGAAGATCCAGGGGTAATCCGGATAGCCGGCGCCGAACCAGCGTGCGCGCGCGAGCGTGCCCAGCGGAGCCGGGAACTGCGTGCCCTGGTTCGTCCAGCGGATCTGCAGGTTCGATGCGCTCTGGGTCAGGTCCGCGAGGTTCTGCTTGCCCCAGTCGATCGCGTTCTGGAGAAGCCGGTCGCCGGGCAGCGACAGCCTCGTGAGCGCCGACAGCGCCCGCCGGGCGGCGATCTTCGCTTGGAGCTCGCCGTTCGGGTCGCGCAGCGCCCGCGCGAGCTCGCTCTGCGCGCTCGCGAGCCCCTGATCGGACCCGGCCACGGCGACCCAGACGGTCTGCGAGCCGTGCGCCGGCACGGTGATGCTGTAGCGAAGCTCGCCGCCGGTGCCGCGGCCGAACGGGCCGTCGTCACAGGCCCGGGGCAGCGAGGTGCTGTCGCTCGCGGCGCATACGGTGCCGGTCTGGGGACCGCGGTAGGCGCCGCCGCTCGCCGCCGCGACACCGCTTGCGGGCGTCCGATCCGACGCGACGACGGCGCCGTAGTGGTGCACCGGCGCGCCGCCGCCGACCGTCCCGTCGTCGGTGAACGCCAGCGCTCGCCCGTCGAAGCGGCCTTGGTCGGGGACGTTCCCGCTCGCATTCGGCGTCAGCTTTGGATCCCCCCACGGGTAGGCGCCCATGAGCTCGGAGTGCGCGTCAACTTTGACCGAGACGGTCTTTGCCGCGCCGGGGTTCGTCAGCGTGAGCCCGAACAGCACTGCGCGGTCGGCGTCGGGCGCGAAGTCCGTCCGCTGCAGTCTCAGACCGTCGATCGAAGGCAGCTCGTAGCGCGTGTAGCCCCAGCCGCTGACGAACCGCGTCGCCGGCCCCACCCACGTGTCGCCCACCCCGAACCAGATGCCGTCGAGGAGCTTGATCGGCGGCGCCCACACGCCGCCCATCTCGCCGGTGATGTGCCAGCCGTTGGCGTAGAAGCGCCCGTCCTGGAAGCCCTCGGCATATGAGCGCTGACCGGCGACGACCGCCCGGCGGTCCTGTAGGCGGCTGCTCGTCGCAAGCTCGGCGGCGCCGGCAGGCGCGGCAAGGACGAACAGGGCCCCGATGACGACGAGCGTCGCAACACGATCGAAGCGCACGACACACCTCCTACCTCGATTTCTGCGCCTGAGGTACCCGCTGGCCTCAGCGGCGAATCCCGTCCCATCTCCGCTGCAGCGCGATGCGCGCGCCCACCGTCCAAGCCTGCACCTGGTTGGCGATCGGGATCCGCTCGGGTCCCGATGACCCGACGGCGTAGAGCTCGGGAGCGTTTCCGAGCCGCTCGAGCGCCTCGAGGACGGCAGCCCTCACGCGTTCGGCCTCGGGCTCCCGTCCCGCCGCCCGCAGACCGCCCCAGCCGAGCCACGAGTCGAACGGCCACACGCCGCCGCGGTGATATGACGCCGCGCCGAACTGCGGGTGCTCGGCAGACAGGGTGCGCAGCCCGAAGCCGGTCAGCACGTCCGGGCCGCACAGCCTGTCCGCGAACGCCGCCCGTAGCTTCGGAGGCAGCGCCTCCGCCCACAGCAGCCACCCGAGCTGGGACCCGGCGCCGAGCACGCGCTCGCCGTTCTCGCACACGGCCATCGTCTCCGGCGTGAACGCGGCACCGATCGCCTCGACCGTGCGCGCGGCCAGCGATCGCCAGCGCGTCTCGCCCGACAACCGCCCCAGGGCCCGAAGCGCCGCCACCGCCACGGCCTGCGTGTCCGCGTCGGCGAGCGGCGCCTCAGGCACCCGCCCGTCGGCGTGGAGGATCCCGGGACCGTGCGCCGCGCGGGGGTCGATGGCATCCCGCCAGCCCTGCTGCACGAGGCCTCCGGAGGCGCGCCGGGGGCCGTGGAAAACCAGTCCGCCGCCTTGCCTGAGCGCCTGCTCGAGCCACGCGCCGGCAGCCCGCCACGCCGGCTCCAGCTCGCGCGCCAGCGCCGGGTCGCCGAGCGTGTCCAAGACGACAAGGAACCATGACGTGCTGTCGGCGGAACCGTAGTACTGCAGCGCGCCGTCACGCACCGGCCATCCGAGCTCGAGATGAAGCGGCTCAGCCCGCGGGCGATACTCGTGCAGCACTTTCCCCGGCTCCTCGTCGGTCTCGGCGTCGTCTCGCGTGCCCTGCATGCGCGCCAGCACGCGCAGCGTCGCGCGAGCCACTTCCGGCTGGACCGGAAGCACCTGAAGCGAGCTGATCAGCGAGTCGCGCCCGAATAAGGCATGGAAGCGGCCCGGATCCGCCGCATCGACGGATAGCGACGAGGCATACGGCCAACCCTCGGCCGACAGCTCGAGGCCCGCTGCGCTCACGCCGCGCATCGTACGCCGGAGGGCTGGTCGACAAACCTCACTTTGCACAACGTTTCTCGACCATCCTTCTCGCCGGTTTATCTGCTTGGGTTTGCTGGCTTGCGCTGGCTGGTGATATCGGACACCCACCTCGGGGCGTGGACCGGGGACAACCTGCTCACCCACGAATGGGCGTGCGAGACCCTGCGCCCCGAGCTCGAGCGCGCCGACGAGGTGGTGCTGCTAGGCGACTTCGTCGATTTGCTGTTCGCCAACACCGAGCAGGCCTTCCGGAGCGCCGGCCGGTTCGTCGATCTGCTCGCGCAGACGCTGAGCGGCAAGCGCCTGGTGTGGCTGGCCGGCAACCACGATCACCACGTCCTCGTGCGCCGGCTCGAGTCGCTGATCGAGCTGCGAGTGGCGACGGGCGAGCCGGATGAGCAGCTGCGCGAGCGCTGGCAGTCCGGCTTCTACTTCGAGGCTTTCCTGCGCCGGCGCCTGCCGGGCACCGAGATCGACTTCGCCTACCCGAGCTACAGGGTCGGCGACGTGCTCCTGAGCCACGGCCACTATCTCGATGGTGAGGTGCGCGGCTCAGTGCCCAACCGGCTGCTGCAAGGCGGGATGCGACGCCTCGGCGGGTGGAGCGCGGCCGCCGCGTCGATCGAAGACTACGAGGCCGCGCTCGTGCCGCTGACCGAGCTTCTCTATGTCCAGGCGCAGCTGCCGAAAGGGGCTTGGGCCGAGCAGCGCATCCAGAGCGAGCTGCGTCGCATCGCGCAGGCGGCGGCCATCGTGGCCGCGCCCGGGCGCGAGCTGGTGCGACTCGGCCGCGCCATCGGTCTGCGCGCGCAGGGAAAGCCCGCCCCCCGTCCGCCCGCGGCCGACTACATGCTCGCGCGCGTCGTGCGGCCGGGAACCTCGGTGTGGGCGTCGCTGAACGCGTACGCGCACGTGTGTCGCAATCTCGGGTGGGACCGGGAGGCGAAGTGGTTCGTGTTCGCCCACACCCATCAGCCATTGGCGGGAGTGCACGCCGCCGCGACCGGCAGCGGCGCGCGCTTCTGGAACACCGGATCGTGGATCTACGAGCCGCCGGACGGCTCTGTACGCGAATACCTCCGCTACGTGCGCCACAACTGGCCCGGCAGCGCGATCGTGATCGACACCGTTCAGCGAGGCGGCGAGCCGCAGCTGATCGAGCTGCTCGCGGCCGACCGCGAGGCTCTGCGGGCCTGGTTTCACAGCTCGAACGCTCCGAGCGTCCATCAGGTCCAGTCCTACGCCGACGTTCGCCGCCTGCTGGGCCGAACGTGAGCGGCACGCAGAGCCTGTGCTTGCATGCGCAGGATGGAGATCGTTGAGTTCGGGCTGCTGAGCCCCGAACGGCGCGCCGAGCTCGAAGGAGACGAAGCTGATCCCTTCGACGCCGCAGGCGACACGTTGCTCTATCGGCGCAAGGAACGTCACGTCGCGGTTCGCGACGGGCACGGCCGGCTCGTGGCGTCGACCGGCCTCGTGCTCGTCGAGGCGGAGGTCACGGGGGAGCGGTTCCCGGTCGTGGGGCTGGGCGGCGTGATCGTGGCCGCCGCGCATCGTGGCCGAGGGCTGGCGCGGGAGGTAGTCGGCGCCGCCCTCGCCCGGGCGGCCGAGCTCGGTCCCGCGTTCGCGCTGCTGTTCTGCCACGACGATCGCGCCGGCCTGTATCGAAAGCTCGGCTTTGCCGATGTCGAGGCCGAAGTTCGCGTCCGCCAGGCTGACCGTTACGCGCTCATGCGCGACCGGACGATGTGGCATGCGCTGCGCCCCGGCGCGAGTTGGCCTCCGGGCGAGCTCGCGATCCATAGCCTCCCCTTCTGACGCTGCACCACCTCGTACATGAGACGGTCCCACGGCCACGACTCGACCGCGCGAGCTCTCAACACCTAAGCGCGAGGCGTTTAGCCCAGCAGCCGCGCCACCGCGGCCTGGCGGTAGTCGAAGATCTGCCCGAGGTCGCGACGCACGAGCGGCATCCCAGCCAGGTGGCCGAGGCGCCCGAGCGGGAGCGCGTAGGCGACGCTGTCGCGCACCTGAGTGCCGCCGTCGAGCACCTCGAACTCATGGCGGTGGTGCCACAGGCGGTACGGCCCACGTACCTGACGATCGACGAACAGCCGGTTTTCCTGCCACTCCTCGATCCGCGACGTCCACCACACCGGCACGCCGTGCAGGCGCAGCCGGTAATCGATCACGGTTCCCTCGCGCATCTCGAGCGGCTCCGGCGTCAAGACGCGGAAGCTGAGCCACGGCGGCGTGATCAGCTCGAGGTTGCCGGCGCGGGCGTAGAACGCGAACACCTGATCGACGGGTCGCGCCACCACTTGTGCGCGTTCCAGGTGCTCGACGTGCATCGACCGGACTGTAGAGCAAAACCTGTACAGGCTGTTTAGCTGG
>JAFAZV010000309.1 GCA_019239445.1 Solirubrobacterales bacterium | reverse complement strand
ACGTGATCGACGACCTCGCGGTGCGGGAGCTGGGCGAGCGCTTCGTGCTCGCCGGACTGTGCTCGGGTTCGTATTGGGCGCTGCACGCGGCGCTCGCCGATCCGCGCGTCGCCGGGCTCGCGCTGATCAACCTGTTTGCCTTCTACTGGAGCGAAGCGCTGGTGGCCGAGCGCCGCACGCACGACGCTCTCTCGGCGCTCCGCGGAGAGGGGTGGCGCAAGCTCGCGCGGCGCGATACCAACCTCGATCAGGTTCGCCGCGTCCTAGCCAGTCTGAACCCGCAGCGGATTCGCGCTCGGCGCGCTCATCCAGTGGAAAGCGCCCAGTCGGCCCAGATCGACGCCGACCTCGACCGCTTGCGCGATCAGCAGACCGAGCTTCTTCTCCTGCTCTCGGAGGCCGAGCCGCTTTACGGGCAGTTCGAGCGACAGCACCGGATCGGGAAGGTGGACCGCTGGCCCAACCTGACGATCGAGCGCTATGGCTCGCGCGACCACATGTTCCGCGCGCTCTGGCTGCAGCGACATATCGGCGAGCGGGTGGACAGCGTGCTCGAGCGCGTGCTGGCGAAGCAGCCGACGCTACGCCCTTGATCCGCCCGGGGCTGGGTAGCCTCAAGATGGGATGACGCACCTCGCCTCATACGCGGCGGACTGGCTCGAGGCCGAGGCAGCCCGCCGCCTCGAGCGCCGCATCGAGCAAGCGCTGCGACGCGCGCGCGCCACCGGTGCGCCGGCGCTGGCGAGCGTCACCGCGCTCTGCCTCCGGGCTGATGATCCGACCGCGCTCATCTTGCGCTCTCGGCGTGCCGGTGAGCATTGGTTCTGCCTCGAGCAGCCCGAGCGCGCGGGCACGGCGCTGGCCGCGCTGGGCGTCGTGCGCGAGCTCCGCGCCCACGGCCCAGGGCGGTTCGCTGAGGTCGCGCGGCGCTGGCGCGGGGTGGCGCGCGAGGCTTTCGCCGACCCGGGCGGCGGCGTTCCAGGGTCGGGGCTGGTGGCGCTCGGAGGCTTCGCGTTCGCGCCCGATGGCGGCGAGTCGCGGCGCTGGGCGGGCTTTGCGCCCGCGTCGCTCGTCGTACCCGAGATCTCGTTCGCGCGCCGGGCGGGAGAGACGTGGGTCAGCGCGAACGTCGAGGTCACGCCCGACGACACCGGCGAAGAGCTGCTCGCGCGCCTCGAGCGCCGGTTCGCCGAGCTCTCGCCCGCGCCGCTGCCGCTGCTCGATCCCTCGCCGGCCGGGAGCTATCGCGTCGTCAGCGTGATGCCGCCGTCACACTACGAGGAGGCGGTGGCGCGAGCGGTGGCGCGCATCCGCGCCGGGGAGCTCGACAAGGTCGTGCTGGCGCGCGACGTCGAGGTGCACGCACCGATCGCACACGATCCCGCCGCCGTGCTGGCGCTCCTGCGGGCCGAGTTTCCCTCGTGCTACGTGTTCGCCGTCGGCCACGACGACGCGGTGTTCCTCGCCGCCAGTCCGGAGCTGCTCGTACGCCGCGAGGGGCAGCGGGCGAGCACGGTTGCGTTGGCCGGCTCGACCCGGCGCAGCGCCGATCCCGCCGTGGACGATCACCTCGGCGAGCAGCTGCTGCGCAGCGCGAAGGATCGCCACGAGAACGAGATCGTCGCGCGGCGGATCGCGCGCATGCTGCGCCCGCACGCGGTCTGGGTGGCTGCCGCGCCCGAGCCGGCGCTGGTGCGGGTGGCGAACATCCAGCACCTCGCGCTGCCGATTAGGGCGCAGCTTAAGGAGGCGATCGGCGCGATCGAGCTGGCAGGGCTGCTGCATCCCACGCCCGCCGTCGGCGGCGAGCCGCGCGAGCGGGCGCAAGCGATGATCCCGGCGCTCGAGGGCATCGACCGCGGCTGGTACGCAGGGCCGATCGGCTGGAGCGATACCGTCGGCGACGGCGAATTCTGCGTCGGGCTCAGGTGCGCGCTGCTGCGCGGCCAGCTCGCGCACCTGTACGCCGGGTGTGGCATCGTCGCCGACTCTGAGCCCGCCGCCGAGCTGGCGGAGACGGAGATCAAGCTCCAGGCGCTGCTGCCGCTGCTGGCCGGCTGACCGCGGCGGCGATCCGGCGGTGAAGCGTGAGATTCTGCTCGCGGTTCGTGAGGATTTCGATGATCGTGGTGCCGGCGCGCTGCTGCAGCGAGTGCTCAAGCGCGAGGCGCAACTCCTCGACGCCCGCCGGGCGCGCGTATTCGCAGCCGTAGAGTGCGGCCGCACGCGCGAAGTCGAGACCGTGTGGCGTCGCCACGTGCTCCTCGAACGCGTCGACCGCCTCGGCGATCGGGAGGAAGTGGAAGATGCCGCCGCCGTCGTTGTTGAGCAGGAGGATGGTCAGATGGAGGTTGAGACGGCGAGCGGCCAGCAGGCCGCCGATGTCGTGGGCGAGCGCGACGTCGCCGACCAGCAGGACGACCGGACCGGGGGACACGGCCGCGGCGCCGAACGCGCTCGAGACCGTGCCGTCGATCCCGTTCGCGCCGCGGTTCGAGAGGACGCGCGGCGGATCTGCCGCCGGCGCCCAGAACGACTCGACGTCGCGGATCGGCATCGAGGAGGCGACGAACAAGGTGGCATCCGCCGGGAGCCACGTGCCGAGGCGCGCTGCCACCAGCGGCTCCGAGAGATCATCGTCCAGGTGCTCGCAGATCGCGGCCGCGGCCGCGGCGTCGGCAGCGCGCCAGGACTCGAGCCAGCCGGCCTCGCCGGCCACGGCTGGGAGCACGTCGAGGCCACCGCGCAAACGCATGGCCACGACCGCGTCGGGATCCTGCCAGCGCGCGTCGGGATCGAGCGCGATCTGCTCGACGTCGCCGAGGCCGGCGAGCCACGTCCGCAGCGGCTTCGAGGTCGGGAGCTCGCCGGCGCGAATGACGTGCGAGGGAAGGTGACGGGCGGTGAACTCCCGGTCGCGCAGCAACAGGTCGTAGTAGGCGATCGCGGCGTCCCCGCGGCGAGCGCCTGACAGCGGATCGGCGAGGAGCGGCACGCCGCACTCGGCAGCCCACGTCGCCAGCCGCGCTCCGGCGGCCGGGTCTTCGAACGGCGTGCCGGCCACGACCACCGGGCGCGCCGCCGTGGCCTGATCAGCGCGCGCTGACGGTCGCCGAGCCTCGCTCCGCGCGGCGGAGCGAACGAATGGCGCACCACCGGCGCGGCCAGTCGTGTCCTCAGGCAACGCCTCGTTCAGCACGAGCGGCTCGCGAAGCGGGAAGTTCAGGTGCACTGGGCCGGCGGGTCCGCTGCAGGCCGTCCAATACGCGCGGCAGGCGAGTGTGCGTATCCAGCGCAGCCGCGCGGGCGTCGCCTCGTGCACGCCGACCTCGAAGAACCACTTGACGGCGTCGCCGTAGAGCTTGATCTGATCGATGGTCTGCCCCGCGCCCAGCTCGCGCAGCTCGGGCGGCCGGTCGGCGGTGAGAACGATCAACGGGACGCGCGCGTGGTAGGCCTCGATCACCGCCGGCGCCAGATTGGCCGCAGCCGTACCCGACGTGCAGGTCACCGCGACCGCTCGACCTGAAGCCTTGGCCGCGCCGAGGGCGAAGAAGCCCGCGCAGCGCTCGTCGAGCTGCGAGAACGACCGGATCCGAGGCTCGCGTACGAGCGAGAGGATCAGCGGCGTGTTGCGCGACCCCGGCGAGGTGCAGGCAACGCGCATCCCGCACCGGGCGAACTCGTCGCAGAACGCACGCAACAGCAGGTAGGTGTCGGTGGCAGGCATGATGCAAACGCGATGGATGTCTTGCTCGTGCACGGCTTCACGCAGACCGGCGCCAGCTGGGCGAGGGTGCGCGCGGCACTCCCTGAACGCTACCGAGCGCTTGCCCCCGATCTCCGCGGGCACGGCAACGCCGGCGATCTGGAGCCGGTCGATCTGCAGGCGGTGATCGACGATCTCGTCCGCATCGCAGAGACCGGGCGCATCGCCCTGTGCGGTTATTCGATGGGTGGGCGAATCGCGCTGCACGCCGCGCTGGCGGCAGACTTTGCGGACCGGATCGAGCGGCTAGTGCTGATCGGCGCCAGCCCGGGCATAGCCGACCCGCGCGAGCGCGCCGCGCGGCGCGCCGACGATGAGCGGCTGGCGACCGAGATCGAGCGCGCCTGGAGCATCGAGGCCGTGGCGCGGCGCTGGGCGCAGACGCCGGTGCTGGCCGACCAGCCACCCGATGTGGCGGCGTTGGCTCACTCCGACCGCCTGCGAAACAGGCCGGTCGGTCTCGCGCGGGCGCTGCGCGGTCTCGGGACTGGCGCGCTGCCGTCGCTGTGGGACCGGCTCGGGGAGCTGACGACGCCGGTGGCGCTGGTGGTCGGCGAGCGCGACGCGAAGTTCCGGGCCATCGCCGACGAGATGGCGCAGCGGATTACCTCGGCCGAGGTCATCGTCGCCGCCGGGGCCGGGCACGCCGTGCACCTCGAGGCGCCGGAGGTGGTCGCGGCGGCGATTGCGCGGTGAACGCATCGTTCCTTCGGAATAGC
>JAFAZV010000285.1 GCA_019239445.1 Solirubrobacterales bacterium | reverse complement strand
TACGCCGGCTGGGCTTGCCAGGAGCTGGGCGAGGTCCGCCGGCGGCGAGGCGACGCAGAAGGTGCCCGCGAGGCGTTCGAGCAGGCGTTGGCGCTCGGCTTCGACCCGCAACCGGGGCTCGCGCTGCTGCGCCTGGACGAGGGCGATCCGGACGGCGCTCTCGCCGGGATCAGCCGCCGCTTGGCGGATCGCGACGTCTTCGCGCAAGAGGGTCGGACTCTGTTGCTGCCCGCGCAGCTGACGATCGCCGTGGCCGCCGGTCGGGGCGAGGTCGCGCGTGCCGCGCTGGCGGAGCTCGAGGCGCTGGCAGCAGCCGGCGCCGCCACGGGCGTTCGCGCCAGCGTTGCGGTGGCACGCGGGGAGGCGCTGCTGGGTGAGGGGCGAGCCGGGGAAGCGGTTGGCCACCTCCGCGAAGGTTGGCGTCTATGGTCGGCCATCGGTGCCCGCTTCGACGCGGCGCGGGCGCGGATGCTGCTGGGCCGCGCTTACGCGACGACGCAGGACATCGCCGCCGCGAGGCTCGAGCTCGAGGGCGCTGGGCGCACGTTCAAGGAGATCGGCGCCCACGTCGAGCAACAGCGCATCCGTGAGCTCGTGAGCGGCCTGGGGCGAGGCGTGCGCGAGACGCAGACGTTCGTGTTCACGGACATCGTCGACTCGACGCGTCTGGTCGAGTCGCTGGGCGATGAGGCTTGGGACGGCATGCTGGCCTGGCACGACCGGATGATCCGGGACTGCATCGGCGAGCATCGCGGGCGCGAGATCAAGCACGAGGGGGACGGGATGTTCATCGCCTTCCCCGAGCCAGCGTGCGGGCTCAACTTCGCGATCTCGCTGCAGCGCAAGCTCGAAAGCCATCGCCGAGTGCACGGCTTCGCGCCGCGCGTGCGCATCGGCATGCACGCCGCCGAGGCCATCCGGCGTGGCAGCGACTTCTCCGGGCAGGGCGTCCACGTGGCCGCCCGGGTGACCGCGATCGGCGACGGCGGACAGATCCTCGCCACCGCGGCCACGCTTCAGCGCGCCGGCGGCAGCTACCGCACCGCCGAGCCACGAATGCTCGAGCTCAAGGGAGTGGCCGAGGTGGTCGAGGTCGTAGAGGTGGCGTGGCGTCAGCGCGGCTAGTGTGGCGCGCACGCCTCAGCAGTCGACTTCGCGCTGCACCCCTCGATCAGCAGGGCCCAGCGCTTGAACACCGATAGCGCCGGCTTGGCTGTGACGTCGCCGCCCACGTACTTCTGCAGGCCGGCGAAGTCGAAGGCATCCGGCATCGCGCGCCGGCCTTCGTCGCCCATCCAGGTGTACCAGTAGAACCCGAGCAGCCCGAGGCGGGCGCGATCTGCCGCCAGCAGCGGCATCACCGCCCCGAGCCGCGCCGCCTGCTGATCCTCGGTCGTGCTCACGCCGAACTGCGGCGGCGCCTTGCCCTGCGATGACGGCCAGGTGATCTCGGTGGCGAGGATCGGCTTGGCGGCGTCGCCAAAGCGGTTCATGACCGCGCGCACGCGTTGCAGGATGACGATGACGCCGGAGGGATCGGCCGTGTACGGGTGGATCGCGACGACGTCGAAGAGTTCGCGCGCCCCCGGCACGGCGTAGATCTGCGCGAGGTACTGCCACGAAAACTCCGCCAATCCCGCGAGCACGATCTTGGCGCCCGGATCGGCGGCCTTGACCGCCGCCTGGGCGGCGGCGAGCAGCTTCACGTAGCTCCTCGCGAACGGCTGCTCGGACCAGTAGCTCACGAAGTGAGGCTCGTTCCAGATCTGCCACATCCGCACCGGTACGGGCGGGATCTCGCGGTGCGCAGCCCAGAACGTCCCGTCCGGGCCATAGCGCTTCACTAAGGCGCTCAGGAACGAGGCGTACGGCTGCGTCGATCGCGGCGGCGATCCGAGCTGGCCCGGTCGCAACGCGTCCCAGCCGGGGGCGTACTCCACCACCGGCAGTACCGATAGGCCGCGCGCTGCCGCGCCGGCCACGATCCGGTCGAGGTCCACGAAGCGCGTGGGCGCTCCGGCCGTCTGGCTGAACTCGGCGCGCTGCGCGCCGGGAACCTCCGAGAAGCGCTCATAGGGTTGCAGGGCCGACCAGTTCACGGCCACACGCAGGCTCTCGACGCCGGCGCCGACCGCGGCGTCGAGTTGCCGGGCCAGGTTCACGTGGGCCGAGAGCACCGGGCCGCTGAACGTCACACCAACGAGCTCACCGGTAACGCTGCGATGGCTCGCGGCCGTGCCGGCAGGGGAGGCGGCGCTGCGATGCGTTCCAGACGAGCCGGTTACGACGAGCACTACGACCACCACGAGCGCTGCGGCCAAAGCCGCAGCGGCAGCGAGCATGAGCTGGCGGCGGCGCATCGCGCGCGCAGGCTAGATGATCACGCCAGTGGGGCTCCCTGGAAACTAGCGCCACCAAGGACGACGCCGGATCGCAGCGACCCGTTCGGCGGGTGCCACCAGCTCGCCAAGGTGCTCGGTGAGGTGGTCGAGGTGCTCCATCAGCCAAACCGTCCGCCGCGAATGGGCGCCGTCTTCGAGCCCGTCGTCGAACGCGGGCACCTCGAGCGCCGCCGCCGGCTGGCCTCGCGGGCGGCCGACCAGCGCCGCCAGCTGCTCGTAGAAGGCCTGCAGCGTCTCGGCGCGAGCCGCCAGGACATCGCGCGACTGCTCATCCTGAAATCCCGCTCCGGGAGGTAGCGTCGCCACAGCGTGCGCCGTGAGCCGCAGCCGTAGGCTCCCGCCGATCAGGTGGTAGAGCTGCTCCGGGCGGATGTGCTTGGTGCCCTGCTCGGCGAGGAACCCCCGGAGCGCCCCGTCGAGGCGCAGTCCAGCCGTGATCGCACGCCGGGCGGACGGGAGCTCGCTTGCCCGGCGCACACATGCCCGCTCGATCGCGTCAACCAGGTATGACGCTCCGGAGCGGTACGCGTCGGCAATGTCATCGCCAACCACTGCCGCCACCCCGCGCGGCCAGAGCAGCGCGCCGACGACGACGCTCACGAGGCAGCCGATCGCCACGTCCTCGATTCTCAGCACACCAACCTTCCAGCCGACGGGCACGAGCAGGTTGAACAGCACCGCCACGGTGATCGTGAACGCAGCTTGCCCGACCGCAAAAGGGGCCGCGCCGGGTGAATAGGCGGCGATGAAGACAGCGAGGGGAAGCGCCACCCAGAGCGCGGGCGACGTGGTTCCGATCGCGAGCAGCAACGCGCCGCCGATGGCGAACCCAACCGCGGTGCCGAGCAGCGCGCGGAGCGCAGTCGACCCCGTCGAGGCCGCGTTCGTGCGCAGGACCGACAGCGTGCCCAAGACGACCCAGAATCCGTGCTGCACGTTGCTGAGGTCGGCCACGGCGACAGCTGCGGCCAGCGCGACAGCACCGCGAAGGCTGTTGACGAACCACACGGAGCGAACGCTCGCGTTGCGCGCGACGATACCGGCGTACTTCGCCGTCCCGGTCAACGCATGCTCGGTGCCCGGGCCGCGGTCAGAGGCGCCGAACCACCGGACCCGCATCTCCGCGATCCATCGCGCGTCGGCAAGGCGGGCCGCCACCACCGCGTCGGCCGCAAGCGCGAGCACGGTGACGGCGATGGCGTGGACGTGGAAGGCAAGCTGAGCTTGGACAAGGAACCCGTCATCCGTGGGCTGGAGTTCGCGCAGCGCGGTGCTGCTCTGCCGCCGCGCGGCGTCGAGCCGATCGAGCTCGGGCCACACCTCGCCGCGGTCGAACAGGGCCGCGGCTTGGCGCAAGACAGCGGCGCCGGCGGCCAGCACTTCTCGGTCGTCGGCCGGCGCGTCGCGGAGATCATCGCGTTCGTGCACGCTGTCGATCGTCAGCGACGTGCACCACTGCAGCAGCTCGACGGCGTTGGACAGAGCCTGATCGCTGGGGGCCAGGCCGATCGGGCGAAACGGCGTTGCGTTGAAGGTTTTCAGCAGCTCCTGCTTGGCCTCCACGCAGGCGGCCAGGCTCGCCTCGTCCGCTCGTCCCGTCAGCACGGCATCGAGCTCGCGGGCCAACGCGTCCGCAAGCTTCGAGAGCGCGCGTCGCAACTCGTCGGTCGCTGCCGGGGTAGGGAGCGCGAGCACGGCGGCCGTACCGACCGCGGAGGCCAGCCACCAGCCGGCCAGGCGCTCACCCACCATGCTCAGCGTTCCGGCGGAAGCCGCCGGCAGCACGTACAAAAGCAGCGCGCCGGTGACGCCGGCGGCGGCGTTCGGCCCCGCTATGCCCGAGAAGAACACGACGAATGCCACCGGCACCGTGACGATCGCTGCGAGCGCCGTCGAACCGCTGACGACCGTGCCGATGATCAGCAGCACACTGCCCGCAAGCGCGAGCGTGACGTGGGCGAGGAGCTTGTCACGGCGTCGTCCGCCGAAGGTCACCAGCACGAGCGTCGCAAATGATCCGAAAGCCGCGAACAGCGCCATCTGCAGGTTGCCGATCACCTTGTCGGTGAGCACGAACAGACTCGGCATCACGAGCGTCGCGCGCACGGCGCGCACCGCGGACACCTTCGACCACCGCGGCAGCAGCCACGACCGCCACGCCGGCGGGCTCGGCGCCCAGCGTTGCTTCAGGCGGGCGACGGAGAATGCGCTGGCCCCGGTAGCCACCATCCGCGAGTTTAATCGCAGCGCTCGCGCGCGCCCTTACCGGCTCGGAGCAGGCAGTGTGTCAGCGCGCGCTGCGGGCCACCTGCCCGTCGGTCTGGACCCACCTGGAGCTACAAGGAATCTTGCTCCGGTCACACCGATCGGCGTAGGCGCGGGCGATTTCGGCGACCTCGGTCAGCAGGTCGTCCTGCAGGCGGATCGGATCGAGGCCGAGGTCCACGAGGTGACGGTTCTCGGCGTAGAGCTCGTTCGCGGCTGCTTCCTTGCGCGGATTGTCGAGTAGGTCGATTTCGGCTCCGGTGAGGCTCGAGACGAGCCGGGCCAGGTCGATCACGCGATGGCACTCGGTCATCTGGTTGAACACCCGTACGCGGTCGGCCATCTGCGGCGGGTTCTCGATCGCCAGCTCGATGCACCGGACAGTGTCTTGGATGTGGATGAAGGCTCGAGTCTGGCCGCCAGTGCCGTGGACGGTGAGCGGATAGCCGATCGCCGCCTGCATGAGGAACCGGTTCAGAACAGTTCCATAGTCCCCGTCGTAGTCGAACCGGTTGATCAATCGCTCGTCGAGCCGCGTCTCCGGAGTCTGCGTGCCCCACACGATGCCCTGATGCAGATCGGTCACCCGGATCCCGTCGTTCTTGTTGTAGAACGCGAACAGCAGCTGGTCTTGGGTCTTGGTCATGTGATAGATGCTGCCCGGGTTCACGGGATAGAGGATCTCCTGCTCGACTTCGACCCCTTCGTCGTTGTCGAAGCGAACCCGCAGGTAGCCCTCGGGGATCGTGACGCCCGCGGTGCCGTACCCGTAGACCCCCATCGTCCCCAGGTGGACGACGTGGGCGTCGAGCCGGGCGTCGACGAGCGCGCTCAGCAGGTTGTGCGTGGCGCCCACGTTGTTGGTCACCGTGTAACGCTTGTGCCAAGCGCTCTTCATCGAATATGGCGCCGCCCGCTGCTCGGCGAAATGCACCACCGCGTCGGGCTGCCAGTCGACGAGCAGAGCACGCAGCTCCTGATAGTCCTCGGCGACATCGAGACGATGGAAGGGGATCGTCCTGCCGGTCAGCTCGCCCCACGCCGCCAAGCGCGTGCCGATCGGCATGATCGGCGTCAGCGACTCGGCCTCGAGCTCGACGTCTGCGCCTCGCCGAGCCAGGTTGTCGACGATCGCCACCTCATGGCCAGACGCCGAGAGGTGAAGCGACGTCGGCCACCCGCAGAAGCCGTCTCCTCCTAGGATCAAGATGCGCAAAGGAACTCCATTCGTCGACCCAGGGCGACGCGCGTGGGGGTAGGCGATAGTTGCCGGGGCATTGGACCAGTTATGACAAGTAGGGCGTCAGGCGCCATTTGGTTACCAGCGAGAGGCGCAGGGCAACACGGCTAGGCCCGATCGCTTACACAGCGATTGTAGGAGCCACGCCGCCGCAGCGGACGTGCTGACCGAATATCCAGCCCTCGTGGTCTCGGATGGTGGGTTCGTCGGGCACCTCGGGCTCGGTGCGCTCACGGAGCACCTTGATCATCGCGATCAGCCCGACCACGGCATCGAAGCGGTCATCACCCTGAGCGCCGGCTTCGAAGCCGGTCTCGAGCTCCCCCACCAGCGCGGCGCTCGGCCGGATCGCGCACTGCGCGCAGCATGCGAGCAGGCGGGCGGCATCGGCGCGCCGGTCCGAGGCTCTGGTCTTCGTCATCCTGGGAGAGCCGATCCGCAGCCCGAGCTGGAGGTACGCCTCGGCCGGATAGGCCTCGACGGCGACGACGTCGGAGCTCGTAAGCAGGGAGTGCAGGCGTCCCTCGAACGGCCATAAGGCGACCTTGGGGCGCCCGGGCGCCTCGGCGAGCGCGGGAAGCAGACAATCCCTCCACCCCGCGAGCGCGGCTTTGCCGACCGCGCGCGGACCGAGCGTCCAGAAGATCTCGGAGGCCGCCGGACGGCCGCAGTGGGCGAGCTCGCAGCGGCGGAGTGATTGCGGCTGAGTCAGACCCAGGCGGGCGTGGAAGGCGCTCTTGATCCCAGGCGTCTTGGCGCGCATGCGCGCAGGGAAGAACGGCCGCTGGAGCGCCACCTGGCTCAGCTGCTCGGCCACGGCGAAGAACTCCGAGTCTGGATCGAGGCCGCGGAACCAGCGGGCGAAGCTGTCAATCCGCGCGCTGCGGGCGTAGGCGCGGGGGAGGCCGAGCGGAAAGTCGAAGCCGAGCAGAGCGGATGCTCCTGGGGCAGCGTCGATCCCGATCTGCTCGAGGATCCGGCCGCCGGCGCGCACGCGACGCGGCGCGTCCATCGAGTAGACGCCTTCGGCGAGGTAGGCACTCGCGACCCAGCGTTTGCGGGGTGTGGCGCTCCAGTCGGCATGAGCGACGATCGCCGGCAGGGTTCCTGGCGAGGAGGCCTGTCCGTCCACGAGCGGATTTTCCCGATGCCCCCTTGACTTTTCTGATCGGTCGATCAATAATGTCGTCATGACGGCCGCCCTGCGGACACGACAGAGCTCGGAAGTCCGGCGTGACCAAGTGCTCGACGCCGCCACCCACGAGTTCGCGACGCACGGCTACCACGCCGCCAGCACGGCGGCCATCGCGAAGCTGGCAGGCATCTCCCAGCCCTACATATATGCGCTGTTTCCGAACAAGCGCGAGCTGTTCCTGGCCACTCATGCCCGCATGATCGACCGGTTGCGCGAGGCATTCGTCGAGGCGGCGCGAGGCGGGGGCGATCCGGCGGAGCGACTGCACCGCATGGGGTCCGCCTACAAGATTCTGATCAACGCGAATCGCGACGACCTCCTGCTCCAGATGCAGGGCCACGCCGCCGCCGGTGACCCCGAGATCGGGCCGTAGGTGGCAATCGCGTTCCGGTCGCTGTTCCACGACGTGCTACGGGCGAGCGGCGGCGGCGAAGAAGAGGTGGCGCAGTTCTTCGCGTGCGGAATGTTGATCAACGTCACCACCGCGCTGGAGCTGCCCGAGATCGCAGCCCCGATTCTGGACGTCGCCACCGGTTGAAGGCGACCGTCTCTTTTTTTAGCGCAGCAATTATGGATCAATCAATAACAAAGGAGAGCACCTTGGAAGGCTCCCGTACACGCCCCCGCGCCGGCTGGACGCTCGCGCTCGTCTCCGCCGTCCTGTTCATGGTCACGCTCGACAACCTCGTCGTGACCACGGCGCTGCCCCGGATCCGCGTCGACCTCGGCGCCAGCCTCGGAGGGCTCGAGTGGATCGTCAACGCATACACGCTGACCTTCGCCGTGCTGCTGATGACCGGCGCTGCGCTCGGAGATCGCTTCGGGCGCCGGCGCATGCTGGCGATCGGCTTGATGATCTTCACCGGAGCCTCCGCGGCAGCGGCGATGGCACCCAGCGCGAGCGCGCTGATCGTCGCTCGCGCAGTGCAGGGCGCGGGTGGCGCGCTGGTGCTGCCGCTCACACTGACGCTGCTCTCCGAGGCGTTTCCGGCCGGCCGCCGCGGCGTCGCGCTTGGAATCTGGTCGGGCGTCTCCGGCCTCGGCGTCGCCGTGGGGCCGGTCATCGGGGGCGCCGTCGTCAGCGGGATTTCGTGGCAGTGGATCTTCTGGCTCAACGTCCCCGTGGGGCTCGTCGTCGCGCCCCTCGCCCTGATTCGCCTGACCGAGAGCCGGGGTCCGAACCGGCAGCTCGACCTCCCGGGTGTCGCGCTGGCGAGCGGCGGGCTAGCGGGCGTCGTGTTCGCTCTGGTGCGGGCCAACGCTCTCGGCTGGACGAGCCTCCCCGTGCTCGGCGCGGCGATCTTCGGCGCCGTGCTGCTGGTGGCCTTCGTGATCTGGGAGCAGCGGACGCCGACGCCGATGCTGCCCATGCGCTTCTTCCGCAGCCGCACGTTCGCGGCCACGAACGCGGTGTCGCTGGCCATGTACTTCGGCATGTTCGGCGCCATCTTCCTCCTGGCGCAGTTCTTCCAGACGGCGCAGGGTCTCTCGCCGCTGAGCGCAGGGCTGCGGACCCTGCCGTGGACGGCGATGCCGATCTTCGTGGCCCCGCTCGCTGGACTGCTGTCCGACCGCGTGGGCAGCCGCCCGCTCATGTTCGCCGGCCTGACCCTGCAGGCCGTGGCGCTGGCGTGGCTGGCCACCGAGCTCAGCCCGAGCCTCGCCTACGGCCGCATGATCGTCCCGTTCATGCTCGCCGGCGCTGGGATGGCGCTGGTGTTCGCGCCCGCCGCCAACGCCGTGCTCGCCTCGGTACGCGACGAGGAGGCCGGACAGGCCTCCGGCGCAACCAACGCGATCCGCGAGGTGGGCGGGGTGCTCGGGATCGCGGTGCTGGCGTCGGTGTTCAGCGGGGCCGGCGGGTACGCGACGCCTCATGCGTTCGTCAGCGGCCTCACCCCGGCGGTCGTGGTTGCGGCCGGGGTCCTCGCCGTTGGGGCTCTGGCCGCGCTGGCGATCCCGGGGATGCGTCGCGGGTCAGCGCCGCAAGCGCAGCCGGCTGGAAGCATCGCCTAGCGCACGTCAGCCGGGGGATCGCCGCGCGCACCGAGCCGGCGATCCCCCGCGTCAGCCCTCAGAAGGTGCTGCCCGGAGCGCGAACGGCGCACAGATCGGCCAGGACCACGGTCTCACCTCCCGCAAGTCCGCTACACTTCTGAGTCATATGGAAGTTGAGCGGATTAGAAGACACCGATGATGGTCATTGCGGCCATTGATCGAAGTACACGCGAGGCGCTGCGCTCGAAGGCCGAGCACGTCGAGAGCCTCGTCGGGTTGGGCGCCGATGCGCAGCCCGCTGCCGCCGAGAAGCTGAAGGCACGGCGAGAACGCCGGCAGGAGTGGTACCGGCGCCTCGAGAATGCCGTGCTGGATCTCGCGAACGTTCTGCCGGCGGGTACGGAGGACTTCGGCGCCCGGCAGCTGTTTCGCTTCCTCATCGAGCTGCGTCGGGCGCTCGAAGCGGACCTCAAGGCCGCCGATGAGAATGGTCGGGTGCGGCTTGCGGCGATGAAAATGGCCGACGTCGCGCGGCGCATCGAGCGTCGCCTGGCCCACGCGGTCCTCGATGACTCCGAGGAGGCGGTGCGCTACGTGTTCGACCATCTCGACGCGCTCACTGCAACCGAGCTGTCGCGGCTCCTCGGCGTCTCAACCAAGACGGTCGCCGCCTGGAAGGCCGGTCAGGCGCCGGTGCGCCAGGGAGCCGACCGAGTCAAGCTCGTCGCCCAGCTCGTCTCCTACCTGCGCCACTCGATGACGCAGACCGGCGTGATGATGTGGTTCGAGAACCCCTCCGACCATCTCGACGAGAAATCCCCGCTCGAGCTGATGGACCGGAGCGTGAGCGCCGCGTGGCAGCCCCTGATCAGCCTGGCGCGCGGTGGTCGTGGCCAATTGGCGGACTAGGCCCAGACCGATAGGCGGTGAGTGGCTCTGCTTCCGGCAGACCTCCCCGGAATGGCCGCCGCTCTACCACAATGCAGGCGTGCCGAGACCCGACCAGGAGTCTGGACGGTGGCATCGTCAGGGCGAGGCCTATGCGCAGTACCTGGCTCTATCGGCCCTCGGCGCTTGGGCCGAATGCGCGCGCTACTACAGCCTGCGCTCCACCCGGCAGGCACGTGAGATGCGACGCAACCTGTGGCTCGTGTTCGTGCGTGAGACAGACATCGCCGACCTCTCGAGCTTCGATCGCTACGACGCCTGCGGCCTCGATCCCGCGACCGCGGTCGGCGATCACGTCATGAGTCAGGACCTCGCCGACCACCTTCGAGAGTCCGGCTTTCGCGGCGTCCTGTCGCCTTCGGCCGCCCTGCCCGGCGTCGTCAACCTGACCATCTTCGGCGAGCGCTACGAGCAGGTGCTCTCAACCGACCTGGCCGCGTGGCGCAACCCCGACGTAGGCGCCTGGCTTCCCGTGCAGCCCGTGGTCGAGGAGGGAGCCGTGCCGACACGACTCTGCACCGAGACCGTCTTCAGGACCAAGAAGCACCTGTCGTACCGCGAGTGGATGGCTGCGCATGCCCGAGACCCCGGCCCGCGTCCGCCCTGATCCAGTCTCGCGTCGCCCAGCGCGGCGAGTGACCGCCCGCCAGCCTTGTCAGCTCGCCAGCTCGACCGCGCGGCAAGGGTCAAAGCCCGCAACCGGCTCGTGCGGGTAGCCCCGGGGATTGCTGACGACGCGCGTCCCGCGGACGTCGAGGTCGGCCACCCGATGCGTGTGACCGAAGATCCACAGGGCCACGCGGTCCTCGCCCATCAGCTCGGTCACGTCGCTCGCGAACGCTCCGGCAAGCGCGCGAAGCTTCGCCAGCGGCGGGCGCGCACGGATCAGGGGAGCATGATGGGTGATGACGACGGTGGGACCGTCGTGGGCCTCGGCCAGCCGCGAGGCCAGCCATTCCCGAGAGGCGACGTGGAGCGTGCGGGTGTCACGCGCTGCCAGGGTCCGGCGAGCCGGAGTGAAGGTGATGCACTCATAGTCGTTGACCAACTGCTCGCAGAGGTGCATCGACTCGGCGCGGCGGTCGATTCCGTCGAAGTCGAAGTCGCTCCACAACGTGCAGCCGAGAAAGCGGACGCCACCGTGAACGATCTCGTCGTTCTCCAGCACCCGAACCTTCGAGTCGTCTGCGGCCCGCCGTAGCTCCTCGATCAGGCCGGGCATCTCGTGCCCGTAGAACTCGTGGTTGCCGGCCACGTAGAGGACCGGTCGGCCATCCGCCCACTGCCGCGCCCACTCGACGCCCTGCGTGCCGGTTGCGATGTCGCCGGCCAGGACGATCACGTCGCCCTCGACCCGGTCGGGCGGCGGCGCGCGATGCTCGAGATGAAGATCGCTCAGCACATGTAGGCGCACGCCTTGATGATGCCGGTCTCCCGGTCGCGAAGGCGAGCGGATTTGCCACTCGCGGGTTCGCCACCGGCGGGGCGGGTACACAGGCAGCCATGGAACGAGATGACGTGAACCGCACCGAAGGCGAAGTCCGCGCCGGCGGCCGCGACGATGCCGCGCCGGCGGATGAGGCGCCGTCCGGGGCTCGCGAGACCACCGAGAACCTCTGCCCCGAATGCGGCGGCAGCGGGCGGGCGGGCGGCGAGGAATGCCCCGCCTGCGGCGGCACCGGTCGCGTGAGCGAACCAATCGGCGGGGGCTAGCCGAACCAAGCGGCGGGGGCTGAGCATGACGCACGTGAGCAGGCACTGGTCACATGCTGCCGGCGGACCCGCTGAACGCGCTGCGTTCGGTGGTACTGTCGTGGCTCGGCACATCCTCGTCGCTTAGGGAGCGTTCGTGTTAGGCACGATCATCGGTCTCATCGTCATCGGCTTCGTCGCCGGACTCATCGCGCGGGCCGTCGTCCCGGGCAAGCAGTCCATGACGATCCTGCAGACCATCCTGCTCGGGGTGGTCGGGTCATTTGTAGGAGGCTTTCTCGGCCGGCTTCTGTTCCATCACGGAAGCGGGTTCGTGCAGACCTCGAGTTGGATCGGCTCGATCATCGGCGCGATCATCGTCCTGCTTCTCTATCTGCAGCTCGAGAAGCGGCGGGTCTGACGCGCCGGCCCAGTCGCTGAAGCTCGCGCGCCGTCGTGGCCTCCGACGCTGCGCTCGAGCATCGGTTCGGCTGCGGTGAGTCGTTCTCGCTGGGCGTCGAGGAGGAGCTGTTCCTGGTCGACCCCGTCAGCGGCCGGCAGACAAACACCTCGGCGGCCGTGCTGGCGCGGTTGGGTCCGCTCGACGGCAGCGTCGAGCGCGAGCTCCACGCATGCCAGGTCGAGCTGATCACCGACATCCACATGCGCGCCGACGCGGCGATCCGGCAGCTCGGCGAGCTGCGTCGCGCCGTGCTGAGGACCGGCGCGGGGATCCTCGCCTCCGGGACTCATCCCACGGCGGCCGAGGGCGACGCCGCGATTACGGACAAGGAACGCTATGAGCGCATCCACTTCCTGCTCGGTGACGCCGCGGTCACGCCGGTGGGCGGTCTGCACATCCACGTCGGGATGCCGAACCCCGAAACCGCGATCCGGGTCTTCAACGGCCTGCGCCGCGATCTGCCGCTGCTCCAGGCGCTAGCCGCCAATTCGCCCTTCCGGCACGGGCGGGACACCGGCCTTGCGTCCGCGCGCGAGGTCTCGCTGCGGGCCTGGCCGCGCTCGGGGACCCCGCGCGTCATGCGCGACTACGACGACTTCTGCCGGATGACTCGACTGCTGACTCGGGCCGCCGATGTGCCCGACTACACGTGGTTCTGGTGGAAGCTGCGCCCCCACCCGAGACTCGGAACGGTGGAGATCCGAGCTCTCGACGCCCAGACCTCGCTGCGCGACACCGCCGCGATAGTCGCGCTTGTCCACTGCCTCGCGCGCGACGCGGCGGATGGTCCTCCGCGCGAGGACCCCTCACCCGAGCTCGTCGAGGAGGCGATCTTCCGCGCAGCCCGCTTCGGCGTGCGCGGCGAACTGCCCGACGCGGGCGGCGCCGTGCGGCCGGTGGCAGAAGTGATGGCGGAGGCTGTGGCGCGCGTGGAGCCATGGGCGGACGAGCTCGGCTGTCAAAGCGAGCTCGCGGCCCTGCCGGACCTGCTCGAGCGCGGAGGGGGCGCCGGAGCCCAACGCGCGATCTTCGAGGTGGCGGGGATCGAAGCCGTGGCCCGCGAACTCACAGCCGCAAGCGCCGCGGCGGGCACCTGAGCACGCCGCGCAAGCGCTGGCGCCGCGGTCAAACCGGATGCGGCGCGCGCGAGCGTACCTCGTGCAGGCTCACCTTGTGCTTGGACTCGTAGGCCTCGATGAAATTCAGCCACAGCTCGCTTCGAGTCGGGAAGGCCGCTACGGCATGCGCCAGCTGCGCCAGCGGCACCTGCCCAACGACGGCGATCGTGGCTGCCTGCAAGAAGTCCGCGACCTCGGCGCCGATGAACGTCACACCGAGCAACACCTCGCGATCGAGGTCGACGACGAAGCGGGTCGTGCCAGGAGCTTCGCGGCCGACGAAGCTGGCGCCCGCAGTGGAGCTCGTAGCGATGTCGATCGCGTCCGCTCGACGGCCTGCATCGAGCGCACCGGCCAGCGTGGTTCCGACCGCCGCCACCTGCGGCCGCGTGAAGGTCACCCGGGGCGCACCCGGGCCGTCGGTGCGCGCCAGGGCGTCGAGCCCAAGGATGTTGTCGGCGGCGATGCGCGCCTCGTACTTGCCTGAGTGCGTCAGCAGCGAGCGCGCGGTGATATCGCCGATCCCGTATAGCCACGGATGCTCCGGAACGCGGAGGTGATCGTCGACCTCGAGCGGTCCGCCGGGCTCGAGCCCGACGGTCTCGAGGCCGAGACCCGCCGTGAGCGGCCGACGCCCGATCGCGACCAGCAGCCGCTCGGCGGCGACTTCATCGCCTGACTCGAGCGAGATCGTGATCATGCCGTCCTCGCGGCGTACATCGGACGCGCGCGAGCCGAGGCGGACATCGATGCCGTCGCGCGCCATCGCTTCCTGCAGCTCGCGCGCGGCCAGTGGCTCTTCCCGCGCGATCAGCCGGTCGAGTGCCTCGACAACGGTCACCCGCGCGCCGAGCCACCGCCATGCCTGGGCCATCTCGACGCCGGTCACCCCGCCGCCGAGCACCGCGAGGCTCCTGGGAACCGCGCTTGCCGTGGTGATCTCGCGATTCGACCACGCGTGTGCGTCGGCCAAGCCCGGGATGGGCGGGAACAGCGGTCCGCTCCCGACCGCGATCACGACCGCTTCGGCCGCGTGCAGCAGCTGGCCGGCGACGCGTACGCGCCGCTCCCCATCGAGGCGCGCGTCGCCGCGCAGAAGTACGATCCCGCGGTCGCCCAGCCAGGGCAGCTGGCTCTCGTCGTTCAGGTTGTGGATGATCTCGTCGCGGCGCGCGAGCACAGCCTGAACCTCGAGCGATCCCGTCGCAGCTTCGGCGGCGCCAGGAACCCGCCGGACCTCCTCGAGTGCCTCCGCCGGGCGCAGGAGCGCCTTCGAGGGCATGCAGGCATAGAACGAGCACTCGCCGCCGACCAGGTGTCGCTCGATGATCGCTACGCGCTTGCCGCGCTCGGCTAGACGACCCGCCGCGACTTCGCCTGCGGGTCCGGCGCCGATCACGATGACCTCGAACTCGCCGCCCGGATGGCCCTCCGCGACGCGATCCTCACCCATCGCCCGCTCCGACTCAGCTCCGCCGTTCTGCATGCCTGGACCTCCAAACCGTTTCGCGGGCCTACACGCTAACGGGAGCGTGGGGTGGCGGCGCGGCGTGGCTGGTAGCGTCGTCCCCTCGCCAACCCCACCCGAGGGAGACGCCGATGACGCCCGAGCTTTCCGCCCCGACGATCGTGCTCGTGCACGGCCTGTGGCTGACACCCCGGAGCTGGGAGGGATGGAAGGAGCGCTTTGAGAGCCGCGGTCATCGCGTGCTCGCGCCGGCGTGGCCCCGGATGCCCGGAGAGGTCGAAGACGTGCGGCGCGATCCGTCGCCGCTGAACGGGCTGGGCGTCAGCGAGATCGCCGAGCACTACGCCGCGGCGGTGCGTGCCCTCGATCGGCCGCCGATCATCATCGGGCATTCGTTCGGAGGGCTGGTGACCGAGCTGCTGCTCGATCGCGGGCTGGGCGCCATTGGAGTGGCGCTGTCGCCGGCTCCGATCAAGGGCGTCCTCAGGCTGCCGATCGCGCAGTTACGCGCTTCGCTTCCGGTTCTCGGGAACCCCGCTAACCGGACTCGGACCGTGGCCCTCACGCGCAAGCAGTTTCACTACGCGTTCACCAACACGATGGACGCGGAGCAGGCACGCACGGTGTACGACCGCTACCACGTCCCCGGACCTGCGCGGCCCATCTTCGAGGCCGCGTTCGCCAACTTCACGCGGGGCGCGCCGACCAAGGTCGATTTCCACAACGGCGACCGGCCGCCGCTGTTGATCATCGGAAACGGCGCCGACCACACCGTACCCGCCTCGGTCAGCAAGGAAGCGGCGACGCGCCTCGGGAAGTCGAACGCAGTCGTCGAATACAAGGAGTACCCGGGGCGCCCCCATTTCGTGGTCGGTGCACCCGGCTGGGAGGAAGTTGCAGACTATGCCCTGGAGTGGGCGCTGCGCCGGACGCCTCAGTAGTTGCGCCGCAGCACCCGGCGCAGCGGCGGCCGGCGGAAGTTCGCCTGGGCGAGCGACGAGTTCACGGCCAGAAGAGCCACCTCCGAGAGCAGGTTCAGCGCCCCGAGCAGGTTGACTGCACGCTTCATTCGCGCCGCCCGCGGGGGAGCCTCCGGGGCTGGGTCGTGGCCCGAGCTCATCGGCACGGCACCATCCGGCGCCTGCTGGGAGAAGCCGACGCCGCCTGCGGCCGACGCCAAGCCGGTGAGCACGACGGTGCCCATTGCCACGTCCTTGGCCACGGCCAGGCGCCGCTCACGCGGGCTCAGCCACCGAGGGTGGGCCTCGTTCAGGCGGGCGGGTACCCAGCCGGCGACGAGCGTCCCGAGTGCCAGCGAGTTCACCGTGCCGTAGCGACGCCAAGCGCGGTTGAGCACCTTGCCACGCTCGGCCTTGTCGCTGACCTCGGTCAGGGCCGGGTGCATGGCGACGCGGCCGAACAGGTTGCCGCCGATAAGGGCGGCCAAGGCGAGGTCGTGCGCACTGCGCCCCGCGCTCGAGACGCGGTCACTGGGGATGCGGACCTTCATCGACGCGCAGCTACCCGCGCCTTCGCCGTGGCTATCAGTGGCTACGCAGGGCTGCCGCCGCGGTTACCAGCCGCTCGACCTTGTTGGCGTCAGGCTCGATCATCGCGGCCAGTTGGTCCTTGAGGCTTCCGTGCAGGTGCCACTCATCGGCTTGCCCGCTCACGAGCCCCGCCTCGTGCAGCCGAGCCAACGCGTGCGATACCGAAGGCCGCTCGGCACCCACGAGCCGTCCCAGCAGCTGATGCGTGAGCGGGACCGAGAGCCGGATGCCGCCCGGCTCGACCTTCCCCCAGCGGGCGGCGAAATGCCAGAGCAGAAGCGCGAGCCGGACGTCGAGGCGGGGCTGCGCGGCGATCGCGCGCTGGACGCTGAGGTTGCGCGTGCGGCGTCCTGCGCGCCGCAGCAACGCCAGGGTGATCCCAGGCCAGAAGCGGACGCGCTTGGAGAACGAGCGGTTCAGCAGCGCCAGCCGCGCCGGCAGCAGCGCCCGCCAGCCCAGCTCGCAGCTCAGCAGCTCGTCGTACTCACCTCCGGGCGGCTGCAGGAGGTCGCCGGCGCCTACGAGCTCGGCCGCCACGCGATCCCCGACGCGAACATTGACGGCGATGACGCCGTCGAGCACGAGGACGCCGGGCCCCGGGTGGGCTAGGTTCAGCCAGTCCCCGAGCGGGATCGTGCCTGGCTCGGCATCGAGGATTGGCGCGATCGCCGCCGCGCGAGCCGCACGCACGGCCTCGGGCTCGAGCTCATCGGCGAGGTCCGAGTCGAGGTCGAGCAGGCACTTCATGCCCAGCCAGATCCAAGCTCCGTTGCCGTTCAGCGGCAAACCGCTCGCAATGGCTTCCTCGGAAGTCACGTCTGCCCTCTCCTCCGAAAAAAGGGAGGCGCAAGTCTACGCCGGTGCAAAGGGCACGGGATCGGCAGCGGCGCCTGAACGAAGACGGGTGTAATTCGGATTACCGTCATCTGGATTACGGCCGGCTCGGGACGCAATCGGGGCGGTGCTATACCGCGCGAGCGGCGCAACTGCATCGCGCGAGACGAGGAGAGACGTGGATGTGCCTGGCGATCCCGGGCCAGGTGGTCGAATGGGTCGACCCCGCCAACCAGATCGCGAAGGTGGACGTCGTCGGCGTGCGCCGCAACATCAACGTGAGCCTGTTGGCGGGCGGTAACGACGAAGTCAAGCCGGGGGACTGGGTCCTGATTCACGTCGGCTTCGCTATCTCGCGCGTCGACGAGGAGGAGGCGCTCGCCACGCGCGAGCTGCTGGAGCGGATGGGGCAGGAATACGAGCAGGAGCTCGAGGAGCTAAAGGCCAGCGTGATCGAATGAGCGCCGGCTCCTGCAGCGGCAGCGATCACTGCATCACCTGCGCCGACGACGGCATCGCCATGACCGTGGTCGCGGTGGACGAGCAGCGGGCACTGGCGCTGTGCGCGGATGCAGTTGGCGCGCGCCAGAGCGTCGAGACGGCGCTGGTCGATCCGGTCGCGGTGGGCGACCGTCTGCTCGTCCATGCGGGCACTGCGATCGCCGCGCTCCTCGACGATCACGAGATGGCCCGATGAGATTCGTCGACGAGTTCCGCGATCCAGAGCTCGGACGGGCGGCAGCGGCGGAGATCCTCTCGCTCGTCGAGGCGGGGCGGCACTACAAGCTGATGGAAGTGTGCGGCGGCCACACCCACTCGATCTACAAGTACGGCGTCGATGATCTGCTGCCGGCCAACGTGGAGCTCGTGCATGGCCCAGGCTGTCCCGTGTGCGTGATCCCGATGGGCCGCGTCGATGACGGCATCGCGCTCGCGCGCACTGACAACGTGATCTTCACCTGCTTCGGCGACATGCTGCGCGTGCCCGGCTCAAGCGGCAGCCTGCTCGACGCCAAAGCGGCGGGCGCCGACGTGCGGATGGTCTACTCGCCCCTCGACGCGCTGCGGATCGCCAAGCAGAACCCCGAGCGCGAGGTCGTGTTCTTTGCCATCGGCTTCGAGACCACGGCCCCTTCCACGGCGCTGACGCTCAAGCGCGCGCGGGCCGAGCAGGTCACGAACTTCTCGTGCATGTGCAACCACGTCACGATCATCCCGCCGCTGCGGGCGCTGCTCGAGTCGCCGGACCTGCGCCTCGACGGCTTCGTCGGGCCGGGGCACGTCTCGACGATCGTTGGCGCGCGCCCGTTCGAGTTCATTCCCACGCTGTATGGAAAGCCCGTCGTGATCGCCGGCTTCGAGCCGCTCGACGTTCTTCAGGCGATCGCCATGATCCTGCGCCAGTTGCACCGCGGTCGGTGCGAGGTCGAGAACCAGTACCGGCGGGTGGTGCCTTACGAGGGCAACCTGCGGGCGCTCGAGGTGATGGCCGAGGTGTTCGAGCTCCGGCCGCACTTCGAATGGCGGGGGCTTGGGTTCATCTCGCACAGCGGTCTGAAGCTGTCCGAGGCATATGCCGACCTCGACGCCGAGCGCCGCTTCAGAGTGCCGGGCGTGCGGGTCGCCGACCCCAAGGCATGCCAGTGCGGCGAGGTCCTCAAGGGTGTGATCAAGCCGTGGGAGTGCAAGGTATTCGGCAGCGCCTGCACGCCGGAGCGCCCGATCGGGACGTGCATGGTGTCCTCCGAGGGCGCCTGCGCGGCCTACTACAACTTCGGTCGCTTCGCCCGCGAGCGCGCGGTCGTATGAGCGCGACGCCGGTCTCCGAGCGCGAGCGCAAGATCCTCGGGATCATCGAGACGGCGCGCGCCAAGCGGGCCAAGTTCCGCGACGAGCGCATCACGATGGCCCACGGCGCCGGCGGCAAGGCGACGCAGACGCTGATCGAGGGCATGCTGCTGCCGGCGCTGGGGGGAGAGGC
>JAFAZV010000205.1 GCA_019239445.1 Solirubrobacterales bacterium | reverse complement strand
TGGCGATTGGTCAGACCTTCGGCAAGCAGCAGGAGCACGTCCATTTCGCGCGAGCTGACCCCGACCGCGGCGAGCGTCGCGGGCACGGTTGCGTAGCCACGGCCGCGGCGCGGCACCGGGCGCCCGGCAGCACGCAGTAGTGCCCGCGCGGCCTCCGCCGGAGGCAGCGCGCCGGCGGCGGCGAAGAACGCGATCGCCGCGCCCAGCAGCCGCTCACCCGTCGGCGATCCGGCCGCCAGCAGCCGCTCACCCACGTGCCGGTAGGCAACTGCGCGAAACCACGGCGTCGGCTCCAGCAGTGGCTCAGCCTGCGCGAGCAGCGCATCGGCACCAGCGAGATCTTCGTCTGAGCCGGCCATGAGGGCGGCTTGGGCGGCCAGGCAAAGGCCATCGATCGTCGGCTGCCATAGCACATGCCTCTGTTCGAGTCGTTCGCGAACCGGCTCGAAGGTGCTCTCGTGGGTCAAGGCAGCCAGCAGCACCCACAGGCCGAGGTACGGCCGCGGTTCGAGCCGTTGGCCCCACCAGCGCTCCGCCGCCCTCTCCACCGCTGTCCACGCGGCATCGAGGTCCTCGCGACCCAGCGCCACCGCAGCCCGGACGTGGCCGTCCATCAGCGCGCAGCCGCGCGGGTTGTCGCCGATGATTGGCACTGCCTCTGCGAGCAGCCGCTCCGCTTCTTCTGAGCTTCCGGTGAGGGCCGCGGCCCATGCCTCCTTGATCAAACCGGCGGCGAGCACCCACCCGAGCCGGTAGCGGCGTCCAAGCTCGACCGTGTGCTCAGCCCAAATACGCGCGTCCCTCAGCTCGAACCGCAGTACTCCGAGCATCGCGAGATCGTGGGTTGACGCCGCTGCGAGCGCCGCCATGCCCGCGTCGAGTGCCGCCTCACGCGCGAGCGTGACACGTTCGCGCGAACCGACACGCAGCACGTCCAGGCCGCCGAGCGCAGCCAAGGCCCGTGCTCGCAGCGTGACGAGCTGTCTGTTTTCGGCCACTGCCAACGCCCGAGAGAAAATGCCCTCGGCGCGCTGCACGTCGGCCGCAGCCGCGCTCTCCCCAGCTAGGAGCCAGGCTTCGCAGGCGGTCGCATCATCACCGCGCGCGGCGGCCTGCACTGCCACCGAGCCCGCAATCCACTCGCCCTCCGTAAACCGGAAGCGGCCCACCGCGATGCTCGCCGCCAGCAGATCCAATCGCTCGCCCGTCGTCGAGCCCTCGCAGGCGCGCGCCGCGTCGAGCCGCCGCTCGGCCTCATCCCAATCCAAGCGGATCAACGCCGCCTGAGCAAGGGCGAGGTGAACCCGCGTTTCCTCGGCCGCAGCGCAAGGCCCACGAGACAGCCGCTCGCCAAGCTCCCGCGCGCGCTCGAAGCGCCCCGCCGCGACCAGCGACTCGAGCAGTTCGAGCTGCACCACAAACTCAGCGCTCTGATCCGCGAGCATGACCGCTCGCTCGAGAGCCTCGACAGCCGCGCCGAGAGCTCCATCGTCACGCGCACGCTCGCTCGCGACGCGAAGGAGCGCTACCGCGCGATCGTTTCGCCCCCCAAGCTGCGCCAGATCCACGGCTAAACCACACCAGGCGCCGGGCAGCTCCGGATGGGCAGCCTCCAAAGCGTCCAGCGCGGCGCCGGCGAGCGCACGGCGCTCAGGTGGCGGCGTGCGCTCGAGCACCGCATCGCGCACGAGCGCGTGGCGAAAACGCATCCGGTCCATCCCCAGCTCGCGGTCCCCCTCCACCAGGCGCGCGTCCGCGCAACTGCGCAGAGCGGCGGACACCTCATTCCCGGATAGACCCGTGCATGCCGCAAGCAGCGCCGTGTCGAAGCTGCGCCCCAGGACCGCCGCCGCGGCTAGCACGACCTGCGATGGGTCCCTCAGGGCCGCGACCCGCCCTTCCACACTTGCCAGAAAGCTCGACGGCAGGTGAATAGCGACCCGATCGATGGCCTGCCACTCCTCGCCCTGTCGACGCAGGGCACCGGACGCGATCAGGCCCCCGAGCAACTCCTCGACGAACAGCGGCAGGCCCTCCGCCGTCGCTCGCAAGAGCTGGGAAACCGACCTCGGCACCGCACCTCCAAGCCGACCCGCAGCAAGCTCGAGCACCTCATCCTCGGCAAGCCGCCCAAGCTCGAGCCAACGCACCGCCCCTCGCCTCGCGAGCTCCCGCAACGACACCAGGGGCGCGGATGGCTCATCGTCGCGCACCGTTGCCACCACTAGCAAGCGCTCTGTGCCAACGTTCTCGGCTAGATACTCCACGAGTGCTAGCGACTCCGGATCCGCCCACTGGACGTCCTCCAGCCCGAGCATGACGCCGCGCGAGCCCGCGAGCAGCCGGAGCATTAGGAACACCCCCTCGGCAAGGAACACAAGCTCCGGCGCCCTGTCGCTCGTCGGCTCAAACCACCCAGGCAGCATGTGCGCCAGCGCCGGCGCGAAGCTCCGCAGGCTCGTTTCTGGCACCGCTCTCTCGCGCAAGCCCCCCGCTAGTGCCTCCGCCACGGCGCGGAACGGCGCCTGCCCGGCCCCCGACGCCGCCCGCCCACGCAGCACCACCATCCCCTTGCCGCGTGCCCGCAGTGAGGCCTCCGCGAGCAATCGCGATTTCCCTACCCCCGCCTCCCCGGTCACGACGAGCGCGGAGCCACCGCCAGCGCGGCATCTATCCACCGCGCGCTCGAACACACCAAGCTCGGACTCCCGGGCAACGAACACCCCCGGAACAAGCTCCACCACGCCTCGATGATGCCACCCCCTTCTCAGACTCGCCAGCGCCCGATGGAGTCAGTTCTGGGGATCGTGGTCCACGACAGGAAGCCTGTCGCCCGCGCGGCGTCCGTATTGCCGCGCCGTCACGACCCTCGACGCCCTCGCCCTCATAGAGGAACCGCCCCCCGGGACTGAGGAGGGCGGTTCGAACTCTTTGCAAAGGTGGAGACGGCGGGAATTGAACCCGCGTCCGCAGCCGCGTGCAAGGTGGCGTCTACGAGCGTAGCCGGCGCTCTGATCTCGCCCCTGACTCGCCTCGCCGGCAGGGTTGTCGGGAGCCAGCTCCCTGGAAGTCCCCGGATCGGAGGGAGCAAATCCTCACCGAGCAAGCCTGCTATCTGATCCCGGCTGCTCCGCCACAGGCGAGCGGAGGCCAAGACGACCTTCGGTTAGCGACTAAGCAGCCGCGAGACCAAGGTCATAACTGTGCGTGTCCGCACTTATTGTTTCCCGGGTGTTTTACGAGGCCTCCCGGGACCTCGACTCGCAACCACCCCCACGAACCGACCACGTCGAAGCCTGTCGTCCCCGGGGGTTATGTTCTACCTTCACATTCTAGTGCCGCGAGCCATCAAAGCGATCCGTCCGCGCGCACCACGAGCAGGCCGGCGAAACGCTCCACGTCGCCGAAGAGCTCGCTAAGAGCGGGCAAGAATCCACCTGCACGCTGTCAAAATGAAACCCACAATGGAACCGTCGAATCCTTGGCTTCGCGCACCCGCCGCCGATCCTCGCCCAGCCGACCGGCAGCCGCCGTTCGAGCCCCGCAAGCCTTCTGGGCTACGCCGCACGCTCGGTCCGGCGCTGGCCGCGATCGTCGCCTTCCTGGCCAAGTTCAAGACGATCCTGCTGCTGGCGCCGAAGCTCAAGCTGCTCACGACTGCAGGGACGATGCTGGTCTCGATCGCGGCCTACGCCCTGCTTTGGGGCTTTCCGTTCGCGGCCGGCTTCGTCGTGCTGCTGCTCGTCCACGAGCTGGGCCATGTGATCCAGCTCCGGCGCGAAGGCATCAGGGCCAGCGCTCCGATGTTCATACCGTTCCTGGGCGCGGTGATCACATCGAAGTCGCTGGGGGACGATGCGGCAGCGGAGGCGCGAGTGGGACTTGCCGGGCCGATCCTCGGCAGCATTGGCGCCGCGGCGTGCATCCTGATCTGGCACGCCACCGGCAACGACATGTGGAGGGCCCTCGCCTTCACGGGCTTCTTTCTCAACCTTTTCAACCTGCTGCCCGTCGTTCCGCTCGACGGCGGGCGGGCGATGGCAGCAATGGCCCCGTGGATGTGGTTTGTGGGCTTCGCCGGCTTGCTCGCTCTAACCCTCATCTTCCCGAACCCGATCATGCTGATCATCGTCGTGTTCGGCGGGCTCGAGACCTACCGTCGCTGGCAGGCGCGGCGGCGGGGCGGCGAGCGTGAGCAGGCCTACTACCGGGTCCGCCCGCTCGACCGCGCACTGGTGGCAGCGGTGTACCTATCGCTGATCGCGCTGCTCGTCTTCGGCATGCACGCGACGCACCTTCCCCGGTCGCTGCCCTAAGCCCAGCCTCGGGCCAGTTGAACGCCTAGTAGCGCTGCGGCGGGTCGTACCGCGGCGGGTCGTACCGCTGCGGCGGCTCGTTCACGACGTGGACGCGATCTCCACGGCGCGCCCACCAGAACGTGTAGACGAGCGCGACCGCGAGGCCAACGAGGCCGATAACGAACAACACAGTCCCCGCCGTCTGGAGGTTCAACCAGCTGACGTGCGCAGTTACGGCCCACTTGAGGATCGCTCCGGCCGCGATCAGGAACAGGGATCCGCCGATGGTCATGCGCACACTCTACCCGGCGCGAACTCTTCAGCGACGGACTTCGCGCAATTCTCGCTGCACGTCACGTGCCATCTCCCGCTTCCGGATCGTCTCGCGCTTGTCGTAGAGGTCCTTGCCCCGCGCGAGCGCCAGCTCGACCTTTGCCCGTGAGCGGCCGCCGCCGAAGTAAATCCGGGTCGGCACCAGCGTCAGGCCACGCTCCTTGGTCTTGCCCACGAGTCGCTCGATCTCATCACGGTGGAGCAGCAGCTTGCGCGGCCGCTCTGGCTCGTGGTTCTCACGCGAAGCCGGGCCGTATGGCGCGATGTAAAGCCCCAGCAGCCAGACCTCGCCATCCCGAACCACAGCATATGAGTCCTTCAGCTGCGCCTTGCCCTCACGGAGCGACTTGACCTCGGTGCCCGTCAAGACGATCCCGCACTCGTAGCGTTCGAGCAGGTTGAAGCGATAGCTGGCCTGCCGGTTGGTGGCGACGTCTCCGGCGGCGGCCTTGCGTCTGCGTCCTTTCGCGGCCATCGTCGCTCAATCCTCCCAGCCCGGCAGGAGATCGACCCTACCGCGGGGTGGATCGATCGTTCCCACGCGCACGGACAGCGGATCGCCGAGCCGGATGGTCCCGCCGCGATGAATCCCCTGCAGGATCGTCCCCTGCTCGTTCAGCTCCCACCAGTCACCGCGCAACCGGCGTACCGGCAGCATCCCCTGGAACTGGTTGCCCGGTCCGAACGCCACGAACGCCCCCGAGCGGATCACCCCCACGACCTCGCCGTCGAACACCGCATCATCGAAATCTTCCCCACGCTCGAAGAGCAGGCGCTCGAGCAGGAAGCACCGCGCCACGTCGTCGGCGTCTCGTTCGATGGTCATGGCTTCGCGCTCACGCCCCGAAGTCCATGGGCCCGCGGCGGCGACCCAGGAGGCCTCGGGCGCCGGCACGTCGCCGTACAGCGTCGACAGCAGGCCGCGGTGGCAGATCAGGTCCGGATAGCGGCGGATTGGCGAGGTGAAGTGGCAGTAGCGTGGGGATTGCAGCCCTGCGTGTCCCAGGTTTCGGTGGTCGTAGTAGGCCTGCTTGAGCGAACGCAGGACGAGGCTCGTCAGCGCCTGGCCGCCCCGCCCCTGCAGCTCGACCCAGCTGAACACCGCGTGCGACAGCTCCCCCACCGCATCCGCGGCCTGCTGCGCGGTCATCGGCCCGCGCGGGATCGGCGGGGTCGGCACGCCGAGCGAGACCAACTGCTCGATCAACCGCTCGACGGCCGAAGCATCTGGTCGCTCGTGGACACGGAAGAGCGCCGGCACCCGTCGCTCCTCGAGCCGCTTCGCGACCTGCTCGTTAGCCGCGATCATCAGTTGCTCGATCAGCCGATGCGACTCGGTTTGCTGCACCGGCTCGGCCGCCACCACGTTGCCGCTGCGATCGAATTCGAACTCGGGCTCGGGTGATTCCAGCACCAGCGCGCCCCGCTCCGCCCGCCGGGCAGCGAGCGCGGCCGCGGCGGCCCGGGCCGCGGCCAACGGATTCCCCCAAGGCTCGGCCGCCGAAGCACGACCGGCGAAGATCTCATCGACCTGGCTGTACTCGAGCCGCTCATCGGAGCGGATCACAGACCGGTAAAACGACGCGTTCTCGACGTCGGTGCCACGCAGCCTCATCTCCACGGTCACAGTCAGCCGGTCCTGGCCGGGCACCAGAGAGCAGGCGTGGTTGGACAGCTGGCGTGGCAGCATCGGCTCGACCGCCCCCGGGACATACACGCTCGTGCCTCGCCGGTAGCCCTCGCGATCGACGAGCGAGCGCGGGCTCACGTAGGCAGACACGTCGGCAATGTGGACCCAGATCCGCCACGTGTCCTCCGCGTCCCCGAGCGCGGCGGCCGAGATAGCGTCGTCAAAGTCGCGCGCGCCGGCAGGATCGATCGTGAACGTCGGGAGCGAGCGCAGATCGTGACGGCCGGCAAGGGCCGCCTCGATCGGCGCTTCGGCAACGTCCCGCGCCTCACGCTCAACCGCGGGATCGAAGCCTCGGCGCAGGTCGCGATCAATCATCAGCGCTTCGATGACGTCGCGCGCGACGTCCGGCCGTCCGAGCCGCCGCGCCACCATTGCACGGCCGCGACCTCGCCGGGCGCCGTCCGACGGCCCGCGGATCACGACCAGGTCGCCGACGCTGTAGCGGCGGTCGCGAGTGACGACCAATCGCGGCCCGCGCTCGAAGAAAGGCTCGGCGACCAGGAACTTCCCCCGGCGCTCGAGCACCGCGACCCTCGCTGCCGCCGCCGGCGTCGCGGTCGCTGCGCTCACCTGACTTCGCCCGCGACCGTCGCCTCCGCGACGTCGAGCGAGTGGTCGGTGCCGGCGTTGGGGGCGCTGGCGGCGTAGATGTCGGGCGCGATGCCCGCACCCTCACGTACCCCTCCACCACCCAGGTTCCGCCCGCTGGGAGTGAAGTATTCACCCACGGTGATATCCAGGGCGCCGCCGTTGGAGAGCGTCTCGATCTCCTGAAAGACGCCCTTGCCGTAGGTGTGGGTGCCGACGACCTTGGCCCGTCCCCGATCCTTCAGCGCCCCGGTGACGATCTCGGCCGCCGACGCCGTGCCGCGATCGACCAACACGACCATCGGGATCTTCGGCGCGATCGCACCGCCCTTGGCTACATAGACCTGCCGCGGCTGGTTGCGGCCGTCGGTGGAGACGATCGTGCCGTCGGGGATGAACAGGCTCGCCACCTTGACAGCTTCGTCGAGCAGACCGCCGCCGTTGCCGCGTAGATCGAGCACCAGCGCTTGAGCGCCCCCATCGAGCACTTTCTGCACCTGTCCGCGGAGCTCAGCACTCGAGCCGTCGCTGAACTGCGTCAGGGCCACAACTCCGATCTTCACGCCGCGGAGGCTGGCCAGGCTGGCGCTCGTCACCGGAACCACGAGGTCCGCACGCGTGATCTTGACCTCGTGCCTGCGGTTTCCCGCCAGCACGATCAAGCTCACTTGCGTTCCCGCGCGTCCCTTGATCAGCCCCGAGCCGATGTCATTGGAGCGGTTGGCGAGCGAAACCGAACCGACCTGCACGATCACATCGCCCCGACTGAGACCAGCCTTGGCTGCGGGCGATCCCGGGAACACGTTGGTCACGCGCAGACCCTGCCTCACCGGCAGCACCTCGATGCCGATGCCGCTCAGGTGCGGGTTCGATTGGCTGAGAAAAGCGTGATAGTCGTTCGGGCTGAGGTAGTGCGAGTAAGGATCGTCGAGGCTCGCGACGGCCGCCGTCAGGCCCCGGTCGACCAGTTGCGTGCGATTGATCGGCCGGTAGTAGTCGCGCGCGAGCACGCCGAGCGCCTCGTGCACGAGCTGGCTCTCGGAATCATCGACGAACGCGCTGCGTAGCGGCGAGGGCAGCCAACTCGGATGGCCACCCAGCCAGATCCCCACTACCAACGCGATCAGCGTCGCAACAACGCCAACGACGATCCGTGTCGTTCGACGAGGACGTGAGGACATGCGCCTGAGAGTAGCCGGGCCGCGGTTCCGGCCCGGCCACTCTCGCTTCAGTCAGCGCTGCCTGCCTCGCGACGGGCTCGCCGCGGGGCGGTGTGACTCAGCCGTTGCGTCGATGAGACGTCGCCGCGACTGAGAACCGGTAGTCCGTCCTCGAGGTGAACGCCGTACCCGGGTTCAGCACCACCGATGGCCACGCCGGGTCACCGATGTGGTGCGGCGTATCAGGGAAGTGCTGGGTCTCCAGCGTGAACCCGTCCGACTGCCGATAGGTGCGACCGCTGGTCCCAACCAGATCGCCGACCAGGAAGTTGCCGGTGTACATCTGCACGCCGGGCTGATCGGTGTAGGTCGCCAGCGTGATGCCGCTGCCGGGATCCTGAGCGACCGAGACGCGCCTGAAGCCGCTGCCATTCAGGACCCAGTTGTGGTCATAGCCGTGAGCGATCACCAGCTGGTTACCTTGCGGAGCGCTCGCGTTGCGAATGTCACGACCGATCGGCTTGGCCCTCCGGAAGTCGAACGGGGTGCCGCCGACGTTTGCGAAGCCGGTCGGGATCAGGTTCGCATCGACCGGCTGGAACCTGTTCGCGTTGATCTGCAGCAGCTGGTTGTAGACGGTGCCCGAGCCCTCACCGGCCAGGTTGAAGTACGTGTGGTTGGTGAGGTTGATGACCGTCGGCGCATCCGTGGTCGCCCGGTAGCGGATTTGCAGCGCGTTGCTGTTCGTCAACGTATACGTCACCGTGTTCATCACCGTGCCCGGGAAGCCGTTCTTGCCGTTCGGGTCGGTGTACGTGAGCCGCAGTGAAGCCGAGTTGCAGCCCGTCTTCGGGATGCTCGGGGTCCACACCTGCGCGTTGTATGCGTCAGGGCCCCCGTGCAACAGATTCGGTCCGTTGTTCGGGTTCGGGCTCGGAGGCTGCGGACTACCAAGCGGGTAGGTCTTTCCGTTGAGCGTGAACTCCGCACCCGCGATCCGGTTCGCGTAGCGGCCGATGATCGCGCCGAAGTACGTGTTACCGGACCCACCCGGCGGCGGATTCTGGAACATCGTCTCGTACTGCGAGAGGCCGGCGGCGTTCGCCGGGAACCCGAGCGCGACGTTCCTCAGACCGCGCGCCCGATCGCGAACGCGGATCGACTGGACGATCCCGCCGTAGTTGCTGATGTTGACCCTCATCCCGTTACCGTTGGTCAACGTGTAGATGTTCACGCGCTGGCCGGTGTGCGGGGCGATCGTCAGCGTGCCCCACATCCTGCCGCTGATCGTGACGCAGCCTCCGCGAGGCGCCGCGTTGCGCGCGTAGCTCGATGTGCTTCGAGCCGACGCTCCGACCGCGAGAGTTGCGATTAACCCGACGGTCAGGGCGCTCGCCGAGATCGCGGCGAGCAACTTCCTGCTGGAGCGGAAGTGCATAGATCATCCCTTCCTCTCTCCGCTTGCCCCGGCCGACGGAAGTCCCACAAGCGGATCGTGCGTTTGACGGCGCTGTTATACCCGACTCGGCGGCGTTTGTGAACGCTCACACACCGGGTTGGGGAGAAATTGTGCTCCGGCGTCGGGACGCTGACAGTCTGACGTGACCTCGCGCCGGCCGCTCCGGGAGGCGAACAAGCCGAGAGCGCGGACCTCGGGAATGGCCGGAACGTTCGTCCGGCGCCGCGGCTCAGGGAGCGCTCGCGGATGCGCGGCGACGTGATCGCCGGTAGCCACCTCGCTGCGTGAAGAACGACCGCGTCGGGGCGAGCACGCCGCCGGCGAGCGAGCGCCGGTGCGCACACCTCGAGGCAACACCCGGAGGTTGTGGCATCAGGCTCGGACAGCGAGCCCCAGAGCGCGCACCTTGTGAAAGTGCTCGAAGTGCGTGATCCGGTGCCCGTGCGCGGGGCGCGCGAGGAGGGCGTGGCGGTAATCGCGGAGAGATGTAGCGCGGCCGCGTCAGCCGGCGTCAGCTGCTGGCCGGCGGGCTCGCTGGCGGCGCGATCGCTCGACTGCTCCCGGCTCGCGCGGGTCGGCTTGCGGCACGCGTCGCCTGCGCGTATCGTCCTAAACGACGCCTCTGCAGCGCCTGGTTCACATCCTCCGCATCGCCGCCGGCTGAGCCGGGGCTCGCGCCACA
>JAFAZV010000419.1 GCA_019239445.1 Solirubrobacterales bacterium | reverse complement strand
CTCGGGGCGCAAATCCGTGTGCACCTTGGTGCGCCAGCTCCGGGGCCCGCACTTGAGGACGTGGGCGTGGTGGAGGAGACGGTCGAGGAGAGCGGTGACGGCGGCGGTGTCGCCGAGGAGCTTGCCCCAGTCGTCGACGGGGCGGTTCGAGGTGAGGATCGTGGATGCGCGCTCGTAGCGCCGCATGATCAGTTCCAGCAGATCCTCGGCGGCGGTGTGCGGGAGCTTGCGCATGCCGAGGTCGTCCACGATGAGCAGCGGCACGGTGGCGAGCTCGGCGAGCAGCTCCTTGCGAGTGCCGTCGATGCTCGCGTCGGCGATCTCCTCGATGAGGACGTGGGCCTCGCGGTAGGCGACGCGATGGCCCTGCTGGATCGCGGCGCGACCGATCGCCTGGGCGAGGTGGCTCTTGCCGGTGCCGGGCGGGCCGAGGAAGAGGGCGTCCTCGCGCTGCGCGACGAAGCGGGCCGTCGCCAGCTCGTAGACGAGGGCGCGGTTCATCTTCTTGTTGAAGCCGAAGTCGAAGCTGTCGAGGGAGCGGTCGGGATCGCGGAAGCGAGCGAGCTTGAGCCGCCGGTCGAAGAGGCGGTCCTGCCGGCGCACCAGCTCGTCGGAGACGAGGGCCGAGACGAGGTCGATGGGCGCGACCTTGTCGGTCTGCGCCTGGCGCAGCCGCGTTTCGAGGACATTGGCCATGCCGGAGAGGCGCAGCTTGCGGAGCGCGTGATCGAGTTCCACGAGGTTCATGTCGTTTCTCCCGTCTTGCGATTGATGACGTCGCGGTAGAGGGTCAGCTGACGGATCAGTGGGTCGACCTGGCGGAGCGTCAGCGGCGCGGCCGGGCGACGGTCGAGGTAGTTGCGGAGAAAGCGATACGTCGGAGCGCCGAGGTCCAGCGCCGCCTGGGCGGCGGCGTCCACCGTCGGCGCGCCGTGCTTCCTCGCCAGCGACAGGACGCCGAGGATCCGTTTGACGCCGATCTCGCCGTCGGTGCGGTGGATCTGATCGCAGAGCGCGCCGATGTGCCGGCCCGCGACGCGTGCGCGCCGCAGTAGCTGCTCCGTCGTCGCCGGCGTGCGGGGCGGGACGTCATCGGGGTGGATGCGGTGCCGGCCCCGCTCTTGGCGGACGTGCTCGCGCAGAAGCTGCCCCGTCCGCGGATCGAGCAGACGGACGCGCACGCCGTCCCATTGCACCTGCACCCGCCGGCCAATCCAGCCCGGAGGCGTGCCGTAGTAGGCGGCGTCGACCTCGACGCAGCCGTCGAGGTGCACCGTGCGCTCGCCGTACTGGTAGTAGCGGAAGGGCTCGACAGGCAGCGCGAGGAGCGCCGGACGCTCCTCCGCAAACATCGCGGCGACCTGCCGCTTGGTCGTGCCGTGGATCCGCGTGTCGGCCCAGTGTGCCTCCCATCGATCGAGGTACGTCTGCGCTTCGTCGAGCGACTCGAAGCGCAGGCCGCGCAGCGGCGTCCGCTGCGCGTGGCCGACCCCGGACTCCACCTTGCCCTTCCGATCGGGATCGCCGACGCGGCAGGGCAGCGCGACGACGCCGTAGTGGGCGAGCACGTCGCGGTACAGCGGATTGAGTGTGGGATCGTAAATGTCGGGCGTCGCCACGCCCTCGCGCAGGTTGTCGAGGACGACGACGCGCGGCGCGCCGCCGAGCCGCCGGAAGGCACGCTCGTGCAGCTCCGCCCAGATCCGCGTCCCCGACCGCGGCACGATCAGCCGCACCGACTTCCGGCTGTAGCCAAGCGTCAGGACGAAGAGCCTCGTGCGGCGGTACTTGCCGCTCTCGCGATCGCGGACCATCGGCCCCTCGCCGTAGTCGACCTGCGCCTCCTGGCCGGGCTCCGTCGTGATCACCGGCTGCGCCTCGCGCACCTGGCTCCCTCGGACGCGCCGGACGAAGCGCTGCACGCTCGGGTACCGCGCAGTGAAGCCGTGGTCGTCGACCAGGTCCTGCCAGATCGCCCGCGCGTTCCGGCCGCGCGCGAGCGCGTCGAGGATCACGTCACGGAAGGGCTCGCACGCGCTCGCCACCGGCGATGCGGCCGCCCTCGGGTCGGTGGACACCCCGTCCGTGGTGGCCGGTTTTGAGTCCGAGTCGGTCGAATTCCTCGAAGAAGAGTCGGTGGACACCTCGTCCGCGGTGGCCGGTTTTGCCGCCGACGAGTCGGTGAGCACCCCCTCGCCAGTCGCCGGTTTTGGCGGCCACGCCGCCGTCTTCCCGCCCGGTCGTCGGACCGCGATCCCAGCAGCGCGCAGATACGGCCCCGCCGTCTCGCGCCGCACCCCCGTCGCCTCCTCGATCTGCCTCAGCGACCAGCCCAGTCGCCCGAGTGTCAGTACCTGCTGCCGCTTGTCGTCGCTCAAGACGTTGGCCATCCCGGCGGGGGGACCACGCGGTCCTCCGCCTCGTCAACGTCTCGGCCGCTACCTCTGGTGGCCGGTTTTCACCCGATCTTTGGTGGCCGGTTTTGGGTGCTCACCGAGGCTGTCGCAGGTGGTGGCGGAGACGGATGGGGCGGGGAGTGTGGGGGCGTATTACGTCCGGGCGGGGGGCCAGTTGCTGGCGTTGCGGCGTGGCGCGACGTCGAGCTTCTACCTGGCGGACGGGCTCGGGTCGGTGCGCGAGTTGGTGGACGCCACGGCCACCATCACCGACGCAAAGGTCTACAGCGCCTACGGCGAGACGGTTGCTACGACAGGGACTACGACGCAGTCCTACGG
>JAFAZV010000369.1 GCA_019239445.1 Solirubrobacterales bacterium | reverse complement strand
GGCCGCGCCCCGCACGCGCAGGCGCCCGGCCAGGCGAAGCGCCGGCGCGACCGGTGGAAACGGCGTCGTGAACGCGTCCATGAACGGCCCTTCGATCCGCGACCACTGCGCGTAGAGGCGTTTCCACGCCGCGCCGTCGCCGGCGGCGAAGCGGTCAAGCGACGCCGCGGTCTCGGCGATGTCCTGCGAGAGCAGCGCCGTAGGGCCGTCCGGCGTCGGGTGCGCGACCACCGCCGGCGCCCGGCGCCAGCGCAGGCCCCAGCGCTCGAGCTCGAGTGACTGCATGGCCGGTGAAGCCACGGCGAAGGGATAGAAGGCGCTGAACTTGTCGTGCTCGTAGCCCGGCAGCGTCAGCTGCCCTGAACGGACGGCGCCGCCAGGCTCGGACTGCTCCTCGCACACGATCACGTCGAGGCCCGCTTCGGCCAACAGGTTCGCCGCGACGAGGCCGTTCGGTCCCGCCCCGATGACGACGACGTCGCTCATCGGCGCGACGCTCCGCCCGCGCGAGTTCTCGCCAGCAGCGACGGCCGGCTGACCAGGCCGCCGCTGCGTCGGGCACTGCGCGTCGGTTGTGCCAGGCCGTCCTCGTGACTGGGCGGGCTCTGCTCGCGCCTGCGCCAGCCAAGCCGCGCGAGCACCCCGAGCGGCCCCAAGACGAGATTCGGCGCCAGCGCGTCGACGAACACCGCCGGCACCATCAGCCCGCCGACCGTCCGCTCGGTTCGACCGCGGCCCTCGATCGCGCGCACCACCTCGGCGGCGACGTCATCGGGTCGGTAGGCGCCACGCAGCTCCGGCGGTAGCCGGCGATCGGACGTGCGCGCCCGGCGCCAGAACGGCGTATCCACCGGACCGGGCGCGATCAGCGCGAGGCGCACCGGCTTACGCAGCGCACGCAGCTCGACGGCCAGCGAGCGGACGAAGCCCCTGACGCCGTGCTTGGCCGCGGCGTAGCTGGCCAGCCACGGCGTCGGCACCCTCCCGGCCACTGACCCGACGACGACGAACGTCCCGCGAGTTCGCTCGAGCTGAGGGATTGCCGCGTGGGCGGTGTTGATCATCCCGAGGAGCGTGGTGGCGATCGTGCGCCCGTAATCATCGGGAGCCATGTCGGCGAACGGGCCGTAGGCCGCGGCGCCGGCGTTGGCCACCACGGCGTCCAGACCGCCGCCCAGCAGCTGCGCCGCGCGCGCGACAGCGTCGTTCACCGCCGCCGGGTCGCTCACGTCGGCGGCGATCGTGCCCGCGCAGCGAGAGAGGCGCTCGGCGGCCGAGTCGAGGCCCTCACGCCCGCGCGCCACCAGTACCACGCGTGCGCCGGCCCGGTCCAGCTGCTCGGCCACGGACAGGCCGATCCCGCTCGAGCCGCCGGTGATGAGGACGCGCTTATCCACGCTCGAAGGCATGCCGGGGGACGCGACGGGTGAGCACGTGGACTCCGTCGAGCAGGCGACCCTCGGCCACCCGCGGCGCCCGCTCGACGACCGAAGTCCACATGTAGAGCTGGACCTCCTTGGCCATCCGCAGGTAGTCGTGCATCAGCCAGGACAGACGGTCTCCGGAACGCGCCCACGACTCGACCGCGAAGCAGAGCCCGTCCGCCTCCGACCAGGCTCGCCACTCGATCTGGCCCGCCTCGAGGTGCCCGGCCAGGGTGGCGAAGCGAAAGCGATCTTCGCGCGCATCAACCACTCGCACGGGGCCGTTCCAGGGCCCGGGCATGTGCACGAGGAATTCGTCCCCCGGACGCATGGAACCCTCCTCGCCGTGCGTCTTGTGAAAGCGCGCGAGCTGGCGGGGCGCCACCTTGTTGGGGTCCGAAGAGAGCAGGGCGATGAGCTCCTCGTGGGTCATGCCCGTGTCGGCGATCGTGCAGGAGTACACCCGGTGGAGCAGCGGGCCCCAGCCTTGCCGGGGCTCGAGGATCTCCTCGCGATTGATCCCGTCCGGCAGCGCCGGCGGCAGATCCTCAGCCAGGGATCCGCCGGTTTCCTGGCGGTACACCGGCAGGATCCGCCACATGTAGTGCCACGTCGTCCAGGCCATGCCGAGCGGCCACGTGGCGGCCGTGGCAATCCGTCGCCGCGGCTCGACTTCGACGGGCACCGTGCCTAGCTACCCGAAGCCGACCGGGCAAAACGGCAGGCGCCGGTGGCGTGTCTGGCGCGGCGCCAGCGGGTATTTGGGCTGCCATGATCGGAGCTCAGCTCAAGAGGCTCGGCGTGCGGGGCTGGCATCTGCAGCTAAGTTCGCTGGGGGCAATCTGGCTGTGCCTGGCGCTCTGGATCCGCGCTAAGACGGTCGATCAGATCTCGCGCTCCAACGCGGAGCACCGGGCGATCTTCGTCGGGCTGTGGCCGCCGATGCTGTGGCTGCTCGGCGACGCGATCGATCGCGGCGACACCTGAGCCGCGATCCGCAGCCCGGTGCGGCCGGACTCTGCTCCCAGCTACGTCTCGGGCTGCGACGACACGTGGACCGCCGAGGGGTGATATCAGTACGGGCGCGGGCAGAGTCAAAACCACGACGACGGAGGGCAACTTTGAGTGATCTAGTAGCGATTGCCTACGACGATCTGAGCACTGCTCAGGACGTGCTCAGCAACCTGAGCCAGGCGGTCAAAGAGCACGTGATCGAGCTTGACGACGCCGTGATCGTCGAGCGTCAGCAGGACGGCAAGGTAAAGCTGCATCAGCCTTCGACCGCCGCCGCCGGCGCGGTCGGTGGCGCCCTGTGGGGCGGCTTGATCGGCCTCATCTTCCTGATGCCGTTGCTGGGAATGGCGCTGGGCGCCGCGGGCGGAGCCGCCGGTGGCGCGCTCGCCGACGCGGGCATCGACGACAACTTCATGAAGCAGCTCGGCAACGAGCTTCCTCCAGGTGGCGCCGCGGTGTTCCTGCTTGTGCGAAGGGTCTCGACGGACAAGGTCCTGCCCCAGATCAAGAACCCGGGGCGCGTGATTCGGACCTCGCTGTCCGATCAGAGCGAAGCCGAGCTTCAGGCCGCGCTTGATCGCGCCGGCCAGGCGGCGTAGGGAGCGTTGCGCCGGCGAGGTTGTTGGATCTCAGGGGGTCTATAGCGCGGGAAACGTCCAAAGACCCCGGCGGCCGGCGCGTGCCGTCGGGGTCGTCGCGCCGGGCGGTCCTCAGGCTCGCCGCGCGCCCGGCGACGGGGTCGCCGCGACGGCCGCGCGTGGGCGGGCTGACCTCAGGCGGCGCGGGCTGCCGGAACGAGCCGCACTCGCTCAGGCAAGAACGGAACCACCGCCCGCTTGACGTACTCCGCGCCCCCGGCGACCAGCGCCTTGCGCACCGGCGTCGGCGGCAGCGCCGAGAAGCCGTACTGCTCCCGAATGCGGTCCGGTAGCAGGGCGATGGTTACGAAGTTGACCGTGTCGCGCAACGGCCGCGCCAGCCACGGCACCGGCGGCTCGAGGACGATCTTGCGCGCTCGCCGGCGCGCCCATTCGGTTACGTAGAGCTCGTCGCCCTCGAACATCCGCCGGCGATAGGCGTCGAGCTCGACCACCGTAGCCGGCATCTCGTCCGGACGCAGCCCGAACAGGCAACCGACCAGCCGGTAGTCGTCCCACAGCGCCGCCTCCTCGGCGCGCGAGAGCGACGCCACGTAGCGGCGGTAGACGACGAGAGCCGAGTCGACGAGCGTGAACAGCACCCAGAGCAGTAGCTCGGGGTCGTCGGCGCGGTAGGGGGTTCCGGCGGCGTGGGGTCCGACCGCCTCCGGCAGTCGCCCCTGCACCCGCCGATGCATCGAGCGGACGTGCGCCGTCACGCGTTCGGCGGCCTCACGCGAGCCGAAGATGATCGTGTTCATCGTCTCGGCGGTCCGTGCCAGTCGCGCGTAGGGATCGTCCAGGGCGCTCGAGTGAGCGAGCAAACCCGCTACGGCGAGCGGATGAGCGGCCTGCATGAGCAGCGCCCGCGGCCCGTGCAGGGCTACGGCGCGCTCGCGATGCACGCGGCGGATCAGCGAGTCCTGATCGAACAGGCCGCTCATCGCTTCACGACTTTAGGTCCTCGACCGAGCGCTCGCGGCAGAAGTGATCCCAGGCCTCAACGACATTGCCTTCAGGATCGCGCAAGTAGAGTGACCTGTCGCCACCGTCGTGCTCGATCGGGCCCTGGATCGAGTAGTGCTCGGCCCGCAGGCGATCGGCGATCCGCTCGAGCATTCCCGGCGAGACCGAGAACGCGAAGTGGACATGGCTGCCGCCACGGTCGCCGAACTCCTTCTCGCCCGGCCGCCACAGGCCAAGGCGCGCATTCTCGCCCGCCGCAAGCCACACGCGATCTTCATCGCGTGAGAGCTCTTCCAGCCCGAAGCAGTCGACGTAGAAGCGCGCCAAAGCGAACGGGTCCCGCGCGCGCAGCGCCAGCTCGCAGACGCCGGTGACGCCCATCGCTGACTTAGTGCTCATCTGGGCGCTTGACGTCCCCACGCCAGCCGCCGCTCTCGACGCCGCGCGACTCGATCATCTCCTTGAAACGCTGGAGGTCGCCCTGGACCCGACGCTCAGGTACCCCGATCGCATCGCCTACGCGCTCGACAATCCCCTCGGGCAGGTAGTCCATCTGCACCATCAGACGCGTGTGGGTGTCATCGAGCCGGTGAAACGTGACCACGCCAGCGTTGTCCTTGCCCCCCACGTTCCGCCAGGCGACCCGTTCGTCGGGCCGCTGCTCGGTCACCTCGGCGTCCCATTCATGACGTCGCCCGCCGAACTCGGCCACCCAGTGCAGGTGGGTGTCGTCTAGCTGGCGAACCTCTCTGACGCCGTCCATGAACTGCGGAAATTCCTCGAACTGCGTCCATTGGTTGTAGGCGCTCGCAAGCGGTACGTCGACCTCGATCGACTGTTCAATGGTGGCCATCACGCCTCCTGATTTTGTTCAGCCCTTGCCGTGAGGGCTTGCTACCCGTAGGCTTGTGTAGACAATCCTATACACCTTGTAGCGGAGT
>JAFAZV010000366.1 GCA_019239445.1 Solirubrobacterales bacterium | reverse complement strand
GGCACCTCAGCGCCGGCGGCGTCGAGAAGGACGTCACCTTCGTCGACGCCGGAGGTGAGGTCAACGACTACGTGGATACGGCCTACCGCGAAAAGTATCGGCGGTACGCCAGCTACGTTCCGCCGATGGTCGCCGCCCAGGCGCGGGCGGCGACGTTGAGGCTGGTGGCAGAAGAGGCGCATGAGACGATGTCGCCACCACGGCGGGCGGACGCTGACGATCATCCTCGCCGACGAGAACGATAGTCCTGTCACTTGAGGCGAGTATGTGAGCGACGAGGAGTACTCGGTCGAGCCGGCGAGCACGGACTCGGGCGCAACGTTCAGGGTTATCGAGCCGTTCGATTTCTCCCGATAGTGGTCGGTTCGCGCTCGCGTCACGCCGCTACCATGCCCATGTTCACAGGCGAAGGGCGATTAGCTCAGTCGGTTAGAGCGCTTCTCTGATAAGGAAGAGGTCCCTGGTTCGAGTCCAGGATCGCCCACTCGCAGGAAATACCTGCAAAACAATGGGTTTGCTGAGATCGCGCCGCATCGCCGAGCTCCGCACGAGCCGGCATTTGGGTGCAATACGGGTGCATCAGGATTTCCGAGGGGGGAAATCGCGGCCCATTCGGACCGCGTAGCTGCTCCTCCGCGAGACACGAACATCAGCCCCGTTGCAGCTTGTCGGCCGGGGCCGCGCGCGCTCGTCAGCGGGGTGGGGACGGCATGACCTCGGTCAGCCACACGCACGATCCCGTCACGATCGCGGACCGCCGCGAGCTGCCCTTCTTCATGGTCTACACGCGCGCGGTCGAGGCGATCCGCGAACACACCGCCGGCCCTCGTCGCGTTCGCACCATCGGCTTCTACGGACTCCTCTGCCAACTCGCCAACGAGCAGCGGAACATCGGCCAGCAACGCCGCGTCCGCTACAGCTACGACCTGCTTGTCGCCCGTGGCGGAGTGTCCAAGGGGAACATCGCGAAGATGCTGACCTGCCTCGAGCAGGCCGGCGTCCTCCGCAGAGAGACGCAGCCCGACCCCGAGCGCGGGGGCAGCATCAGCATCGCGCATCTCCTCATCCACGAGCAGAGCTTCATCGCCGTGACGGTGCCGATGGCCGACCGGCTCGCGGCGCCTCGAGACGGCGGGCATCTGCTGCGAGATCTCGGACTGATCGTCGTCCTGCTCGAGTTCTGCGTGCGGCAGGGTCCGGAAGGGACGTGGACGCAGGCGCAGGTGACCCCCTCGCAGATCGCCGAGCACTCCGGGCTCCACGTCGATCGCGTCGACGACTGCCACCACATCCTCGAGGCGGCCGGTCTGCCCACCATCGAACGGCGACGAGCGACCAACGGCGGACGGCACCTGCCGAGCATCTACACCGTCCACGAAGCGCCACTCAGCCAGGGCGGTGAAACGGAACTGGCAGCGTGGGGAAACGAAACTGGCTGGGCGGCGGACCGAAACGGCCAGGGCGGTGAAACCGAACTGGCGGGGCGGCAGAACGAAATCGGCAGGGCGGAGGAACAGAACTGGCAGGGCGGAACGCCGCCATCGGCGACGCCGATCCGCCGCCCCCTAACGCGCGCGCAGGTGACGGCGGTCCAGAAGAACGACGAGAAAACTTCCAGGGCGATCAGCCAGAACCGGTCGACGACGGGGGCTCCGTGGCATACGGGACGAGCGAGTGGGTGATCGAGGCCTTCATCGACGCCTGGAAGCCGGTGCTGGGCAGTAGCCCAGCAATCCGGTACCGCCGCGACACACGGCGCTGGCACGACGCGGCGGACCGACTCCTCGAACGCCTCGAACCCGACCGCATCGCGGCGGGGTTCACGCAGATGGTCGGCGACCCATACATCGGCGGAAAGGCCACCAGCCTCCCCGACTTCGATCGCATCGCCGAAGAGCTCATCGCGAAACGCTTCGCCACAGCGGACCGCGACCGGCACGGCACGACGTTCCCCCTAGCCGGCGACCCGAGATCACCCGACGCGAGCGCTCTCAGCTGGCCGGCTGCCAAAGACCACCTGTCCCGCGCCATCCAGCGGCACGGGCGCGACCGCCGCGCCGCCGCGCTCGCCGAGCTCGGCGCCATCCACCCCACCCTCGCGCGCTTTGTCCTGACCGCCCGCTGGACGGCACTCTGCGAACACCCCCTGCACTACTCCGAACGCCAATACCGAGACCTATGGTCCGAGCTCACCGAGCGCGACAACGACGACCAGGAGCGCACCGCGGCATGACGTCGGCCGTCCACAACGCCGCACACGCTCAGAACCTCGAGGCCGAGCGGTCTGTGCTCGGCGCCGTTCTCCTAGACGAACGCCATCTCCACGCCGCCGTCGACGTCGGCCTCCAGGACGACGACTTCTACCGACCCGCACACGGGCGAGTGTTCGCCGCGATGCGGGCGCTGCACAGCGCCGGCGAGGCAATCGACCACCTCACGGTCGCAGCTCACCTCCAACGCAACGGAGAACTCGACGATGTCGGCGGACCAGCGAGCGTCGATGAGCTCGCGGGCTGGGTGCCGGCGGCCGGACACTGTCGCGAGTACGCCACGATCGTGCACGACCTCGCGCAGGTCCGGCGGCTCATGCGGGCGACCTACGAGATCCAGGCTGCTGCAAGCGCACCCCGCTCAGGGTCGGCCGAGCTGATCGAACGCGCCGAGCAGCTGATCTTCCAGCTCCGCGCGAGCACGGTCCGAGGCCGACAGCGGCTTCTCGCCGACGCCGTCGCCGACGAGGTGGACCGCCTCGCCCAGGGCTCGCAATCCGGCCGCGCCGTTCCCGGACTCACCACCGGGATCGCTCCACTCGACGAACTGCTCGGAGGCCTCCAACAGGGGTTGTACGTCGTCGCAGTACGCCGTCAATGGGCAAGAGCCTGATCGCCCTGCAGATCGCCCGGCGCGTCGCAGCCGTCGAGCGCGGCCGTGTGCTGTTCGCCTCAATCGAGATGAGCGACTCCGAGACGGCCCAGCGCCATCTCGCCGCCGAATCAGGCGTCGTACCGAGCCGCATCCATCTCGGGCGCCTGCACGCACACGACTGGCCGCCGCTGCCGAAAGCCGCGCAGGCGAGCGTCGATCTTCCGCTTCACCTGCTCGACGACGGCGACCTCTCCCTCCCAACGCTGCGCGCGCACGCCCGCCAGGTCGCGGTCCGCCACGGGCGCCTGGAGCTCCTCGTCGTCGACTACCTGCAACTGATGCGCGCTGAGAAGCCGAGCGGCAACCGCGTCGAGGACGTCTCGACGTTCAGCCGCGGTCTCAAGCGCCTCGCACGCGAATTCAACTGTCCCGTGATCGCGGTCTCCCAGCTCTCACGCGGCGTCGAGCAGCGGCCCGACAAGCGTCCGCTCCTGTCCGACCTGCGGGACTCGGGACAAGTCGAGGCGGATGCCGACTGCGTCCTGATGCTCTCCCGCGACGACTACTACGACCCCGACTCCGAACGACCCGGCGAGATGGACCTCATCGTCCGCAAGAACCGTCACGGCCAACTCGGCCAGATCGCCCCCCGCATCGACGAGCAGCTCCGCTACTCGCCCGTCCGACCCCAAGCAATGCCCCAAGCCTCGGCTCACACCAACCACACCCCTGTCGGGAGACGCGCTCATGACTGCACGGCACCATCGAACCAAGGCCAGCTGATGTACCGGCTCCTCGTCTGGTCCTCCAAGGGCGGGGTCGGCAAGACGACCTCCGTCGCGAACCTCGGACCCGCGCTCGCGCGGTGCGGCAACGACGTCCTCCTCGTCGGGTTCGACGCCCACCAGCCCGACCTCGAGATGACCTTCGGCATCGAGGACGACGACGATATGACGCGGATGGAGGATCTCCTCGCGGGAAGCGCCGACCCGCTCACCGCCACGATCGAGATCGACGATCCAATCGCCCCCACGCGCAACCACAAGCCTGGCGGATCGCTGAGGCTGCTCGCCACCTCAGAGAGCCTCCTCGCCCTCACCGCCGATCTCGCCGCGACCGGGCGCTTCGACGCCCTCGATCAACTCCTTATGCAGCTCGACGAGACCGCCGACATCGCACTGATCGACACCACCGGCGCCGTCACCCCGCGTACCCGCATGGCCATGTTCGCCGCCGAGGGATCCTCTTCTGCGGTGAGCCGGGCGTCTACGAAGCCAAGACCATCGCGCGGCGCCTCGACGAACTCGACGAGCTCGGCGTTGAGGCGGGACACGCCATCACACCGGTCGGGATGCTGTTCGTCGGCACCAACGCCCGCTCCTGCCAGCTGCGCGCATGGGCGGCCGCGTTCGTGGACCCCGAGCAGTTCCCGTCCGCCCCGCTGTACGTGTTTCAGACGCACATCCGGCAACAGAGCTCAGTTCGCTACCACCCCGGATACGGCGTACCGACGGTCTTTGCCGATCCCGGCGGACGCGTAGCTCACGACTACGCCGCAGCCGCCAAAGAGCTCGAGGCGCGACTCGCACAACTCGCCCAGGACCAGGCCGCGTGAGCACCGTGACGCGGGTCACGCACCTCGAAACCCGCGGCAACTCCTGCGACCCACGAGGGAGGGAAACGATGGAAATCGGCGGCAACGCCCTCGAATTGGCGCGCAATACCGGCTACCACCAGATGGCCGGCCACGACCAACACACGCTGATCGAACGGCTCGAGTTCGCGGTCGACGGCGAGCGACAGCTCGCCGCGGCGCTACGCGGAGCTGCGGCCGCGCTCGAAGACGCCGCCGGCCGTTACGAAGCGCTCGCTGACGTGACCGACCCGGACGCCGCCGTCGGCTACCTCGTCAACGAACCGGACACCGGCGCCGAGACCGTGTGGTGCGTCGACTGCATCCCCAGGCTCGCGCTCGCGGATCAGTCGCCGATCTGGCCGGAAGGCACCGCGGCGGAGGAGCCTTGCGTTGCGTGCGGGCAAGTCCTGATCGACATCGCAGCGGGAATCCGATGACCCCCGACCCCTACGAGCAGACGCGGCGCCGGCTCGACCACATACCGGAGCCTACCGAGCAGCTCGGCGGCCGGGCGGATCTGTCCGACTCGCTCCCGCGCGATCACGATTCGCCAACCACCCAAGCAGCCGCACCAGACTGATGCCGACCAAGAACACTGTTCCCACGCGCATCCTCACCCGGCCCCGGCGCTCACCCCCACCGCCCAGCAGCGCACTGTTCGGCACCCTCGCCGACCAAGGCCGGCTACGAACCGTGGACTACACCGCCGTCACGCCCAACGCCAACCAGCCACGCAAGCTGTTCGAACAGGACGCGCTCGAGCGCCTCGCCGAATCGATCCGCGCCCACGGGCTGCTACAGCCGCTAATCGTCCGGGAGACCGAACCCGGAAGCTTCCAGATCATCGCCGGCGAGCGGCGCTGGCGCGCCCTTGGCATCATCGAAGCCGAGACCGTCCACGTTCTCGTCGGCGAAAACCAGGACCACGCGACCGCACTGCAGAACGCCCTGATCGAGAACGTCGTGCGCGAGGACCTCACCCCGATCGAGAAGGGCCGCGGGTACGCGAGCCTGATCGAAGACCTCGGGCTCACGCGGGAGGACCTCGCGCGCTGACTCGGCGAATCGCGCGTGACCATCAGTCACCATCTCCGCCTACTCGATCTTCCCGACGACACCCAGGAACTCATCAACGCGCGCGGACTCAGCTACGCCCACGGGCGGGCACTGCTGATGACCGACGACCACAACGAACGACGCCGGCTCGCTCGCGAAGCCGTCGCCAACGACTGGTCCACCCGTCAACTCGAGACCGCTGTGCGTGCCCTTGCCACACCACGCGCCCGCAAGCCAAAACGGCGACACGACGCCGATCAGGCCGCGCTCGCCCTACGACTTGGTGATGTGGTCAGCAGCGCGACCGGCCTCGAGATCACGGTCAAGCCGGGAGCGCGGCAACGCTTCGCGTTCACCGTCGTTGGCGCCGACGCAGCACGGGCGCTTGCTCAACGGCTCGGGGCACACGAGGTCGATTCGTCAATGACGATGTAGGTGGGTGAACGGAGGCGGGTGACCACGTCCATGGCAGGCGCGTCCAGCGGTCGGCCGGGGAGGGTGCGGGGATGCCGCGAGGCCGCCGCTCGGGCTATAGCGACGACCAGCAGCTTCCCTTACGACGCCCTCTGGGCGGGGCCCGAATCCCCGCGCGATGAACAAGTACGGCCGCATGACGATACGTCGCCTCCCGGGCAGACGCCGCGCAGCTCCTCTGCGGCCGGCTGCAGCAGCTCCTCTACGCGCTGCACGTGCACGCGTGCGGAGCACGCGCCGCAGTTGCGGGCGTCGAGGTGGCCGGCTCGTATCGCGCTCGGCGGCAAGCACAGCGACGGCTTGCACGAGCGGGTCGACCTCGCCTCGCCGCCGGAGCGCGGCGGCTTGTCCAACGTTGAGCTGGCCCGCCGGACCGGCGCTCTCACCAGCCCATGTCCGAACACCAGGCGCAGCGCTGGGGCTTAATGAGGCTCCAGCATCAGCCGGTGAAAGCGCTCGTGGGGAAGGTTCGCAAGCGTTGACGATCATGGCAGCGCACCGGATGTCCGTCTGGCAATGGTTGCCAGTCCAGCAGCGGCAGCCACCCGTAGGTGGGCTTCACGAACGGCATCTGGTGGATCACTGCGCCGGTTGTCGCATTGATGATCTCGGGCGCTGAACTCCGGCCCAGGAGCGCGTCCGGAAAGGCAACAGAAGTGTCGTCGGGCGCCCACAGACCTTGATCGACAGGCTCGCCGGTTGGGAACGCTGCGATGACGTGCTGCCGGGATCCGTCGGCCTTCATCACCATCGCATCCTGCACGAACGGCTTGCCACGAACCGAACCTGTCCGCAGAAAGAGGATCCGGTCTCCCCGGGGAGACCACCTCGGCGCGGAGTCGACATATCCGGTGCCCGGGCGCGTCAGTTGCCGAGGCCGGCGGGCGTCCAACGACACTCGCCACAGGCCAGGGCTATGCCTGCCGTCATCGGCCGCGAACAGCAAGGACCGACCGTCGGGCGCCCAACCCCAGTCGCTAATGCCACGCCGGGCAACGGCGACCGTCCGACGCGCAACTGCGTGCGAGGAGCCCGTGGGGGTGAAAACGTTGAGTTCGTCCCCGAGGCGGGTTTCACGGACGCTCGCCGCGCGTCCTGCACAGGACAGCGCGATCGGCGCCACATTGGTACTGCTGTCGCTGTCCCAGTAGAAAGGTAGGGTCATGAGCACACGCTGCGACAACGCATCGAGAAGCCGCTGAGGTCCCGTACCGCCAACTTCGTCGCTGACGATCAAGCGGCCACTCGGGAGCCAGCCCACCAGCGAATTGCCGGGGATGTGACGACGGTGTGTCCCGTTGGCTGCAGCCAAATACAAACCGGTCGGACCTCCGTCGCCGTAGCAGCTTGTTTCGAAGTCGATCGCCAAGCGGCGACCGGACGGCGCGAAGAGGGCGGAATCGCCGACCCCGAGGTACCGAACGTGGGTGCCGTCGGGAAAGACACTCCAGAGCCAGCTCGTGCCCATGCAATCGGCCGGTCGGGCCACCGGATCGCGATTAGCACGGCTCATCACGCCCGGGGGGGAACTGGTGAGGAACGGACTCGCGTCAAGCTGACTCGCCAGAAGAACACCGTTCCGCCCCGCGAAGGTAGACGCCTCGGCCCGGTCGACAACGCCCAATAGAACCGCCGCCAGCACGACCGAGCTGACGCCAGACATGAGGCCCGGCGCGCGAATCGCATGCCCGCAACATAAAGCAACGGTGAGCGCGCACGTTCATTTATTTAATGCCCAAGATCGACCGTAGCCCCAGCTGCCGGCGATGGGCGCTTGCGACCGCGCCTGCTGACCTGTAGGGCGCGGTGGCGCAGCCCAACAGGATCCGGATGAGCGCGGGGATGTAGACCTCGCAGCGTTGCGGAGAGGTTTAGGCGGAGCCGGTGTGTCCGACCAGGTCGTGCCGGCAGTGATCGTTGATCTCGACGATGTCGAGCGGGAGATCTCGCACTCGGTCGGCTGCGACTTTGTCAGCGTTGGCCCTACAGCCGGGGGACGCGCCCCCCGGGCTGTAGACGCCTGTAGCTAGGAGGCGACTCTCTCGACCTCCGCCGTCGACTGGCCGTCGTCGTGGGTTTCGCCGCCCTCGGTTGCACGCTGAGCGTTAGACGCGGTTGAGCTCGCTGAAACCAGGGGCCGCGCGGCGAGCGGTTGTCGCGTGTTAGACGCGGCCGAATCAGCGGCTTGCCGACCCTCCGCCTGTGGATTAGACGCGATGGATGCCGCCGAGCACCACGTCTCACGACTATTGCACGCGACTGCGACATCCGCCCATTCCGCGCGTTTCTAGACCGACGGGCGAGCGAGCGAGATCGGTATCGCGCGAGGAAAAGCGGGAGCGCTGGTAACCGGGCTGGGGGCTGCTGAAGCTCCTCGAATTCGCAGCTCTGTCCAGGCGCTCCCGGCGCGGCGCCGGAAGCTGGTGCGTGCGATGATCCGCCAATGGCGAAAAACAGCGGTGCCGTGACCAAGACCGAATCGGCGGTGCATGTCAAATGGGCGGATCACGTCGCAGACCACGACTACGCTGCGGCCGCGGCCTATCTGTCACTCAAGCTTGACGCGGACGCCGTCGCTAAGGCCGTCAAGCGCCTCCGCAACGCCGCGCTCACCACCCGCCGCGCGAACGACATCCTCCGAGCCGCCGGACTGACAGCGGCACCGCTCGACGACCCCGGGGTCATGAAGGACCTGATCAAAGCGATCGAGGGCGAGCGACTCAGTCCCGTACTCGTCCTTAGCGGCAAGAAAGCCGCCGACATCGCCGACGGCTTTCATCGAGTGTCACTCGTATACCGAATCGACCCGTACGGAGAGATACCGCTCAAACTCGCGTGACCGGAAGACAACAGGCCAACTGACCGTGGAAGGCGCGGGGATAACGGGGTGGATCGCTGCCGAGGTGGAGCACAACCTGGTGCGCCCGATCGAGGATTTCCGTGACCCGAGCCAGGAGTGGCGCCGGCTGTTCTCAGAGTTGCTGGGGACGTTCTTTCTGGTGCTGGTTGCCGCGGGCGGGGGAATGATGGGGGCCGCGTTTCCGAACACGATCAGTCGCACCGCAGCGGTTGTCGCGCCCGGACTGATGGTGCTGGCGATCATCATGTTTATGGGAAAGGTCTCGGGCGCCCACCTGAACCCGGCCGTTAGCATCGCGTTCGCCCTGCGCAGGGATTTTCCCTGGCGGCGAGTGCCTGGCTACATCGCTGCGCAGCTCGTCGGCGCGACGCTGGCTGCGCTGTTCCTGCGCACGGTGATCGACGTCTCGGCCGTTCACGGTTCGAATTACGTGGCGTCTGGGTATAGCGCCGCCGCGGCGTTTGGGATGGAGCTGATCCTGACGTTGGGGCTCGTGAGCGTGATCCTGGGGACCGCGTCGGGCGCGCAGAACATAGGGATCATTGCTGCGCTCGGGGTCGGGGCCTACATCGCCTTGGCGGGGTTGTGGGGTAGCCCGATCTCGGGAGCGTCGATGAACCCGGCGCGAACCTTCGCCCCGGATCTCGTCGGCGGGAAGTTCACCGACTACTGGGTGTACGTCGCCGGGCCGATCGTGGGAGCCGCATTGGCGGTGGGGGTCGCGTTCCTGCTTCGCGGGCCCGGCGGCGGGTTCAGCGGCTCCCGCGCCGCCCAGGGCGCTCTGTTCACCGAGGCAACAAGACCCGACAAGGAATAGGCAAAGCGGCCAGCTATCGGCCGGGCTTCCGCCTCGGGGCGAAGGCGACGCTGCCGAGGATCCACGCCCGGGGTGCTCCTCCGGGCTTCCTGGTCAAGCATCCCTGGGTGTAGGCGAATGTTGGGAAGAGCGCCGCTTGGGCTTTCCCCGTTCAGCGGGCCGCTTTTAAACCACCCGACGTTCCGTCGAGGCGCCTATATCGTCGTCGCACATCGATCGCACCCACGGCTGCACGCGCCGAGCGCCACCGGCTCCGATCATCCGCCGCTCGAGCGGCTTACGATCGCGTTCGCTGCGAAGCAGCCGCGCCGAGACTCCACGACTTCGGGCGCAACGGGAGCTCGTCCAACGCTGATCGCTTCCACGCGATAGCGATCACGGGCCGGTCGGCGCCGGCTGCTCGGCTACCTATGCACCACGCTACGTCACAAGCTTCCGAAAGAGTGCTGAAAATGCGTGGAAGCAGGCGCCCGACCGGATTCGTGGAGACTTCCGCATTGACCCTACCGCTAGCCGCGACCATGCAAACACCGAGTCGCGGTTTGGCGAGGAGCAGGTCGGTGCTTGGGACCCGGGCCCCACCTGTGTTCGCGCCAGCACGGGTGTAGCCCTGACCGCGCCGGAGGATTGTCACACCTTGACTTCGATTTGGTGGTGGGCGACAGTCGTGCTGTGACTGCTGCGGCCTTCCGCGAGCCTCGCCTTGGGCGCGGCCGGGGCCAGCTGGCAACAGGGCTGCGAGCGCTGCTCGCGGGTATCGCGCGGGGCCGGTCTCTGGAGCCGGTCGTGTCGATCGACGGACCCGCGCTCGCCGTTCTGCTGCGCGACGCGGGCGCCCGCGACGCGCGAGCCCTTGAGCTGA
>JAFAZV010000336.1 GCA_019239445.1 Solirubrobacterales bacterium | reverse complement strand
GGACAGCGCGGACGATGTTCTCATAGCCCGTGCAGCGGCAGATGTTGCCTTTCAGCGCGCGCCGGATCTCATGCTCGGACGGATCGGGATTGCGTTCGAGCAGGAACGTCGCGGACATCAGAATGCCGGGAGTGCAGTAGCCGCACTGCAGCGCGTGGTGGTCGTTGAACGCCTGCTGGAGGGGCGTGAGGTCGGCCTCGCGCGGCGCCAGCCCTTCGACGGTCGTGATCTCACGGCCATCGGCCTGGACCGCGAGCATCATGCAGCTTTTGACCAGCCGGTCGTCGCAGATCACCGTGCAGGCGCCGCAGTTGCCGGTGTCGCAGCCGATGTGGGTGCCGCGCAACCCAACCGCGTCGCGAATGAAGTGCACGAGCAGCTGGCGCGAAAGCGCTGCGTGTTCGTGGCGCTCGCCGTTGATCGTCACGTGCACGGCGTGCGCCGCCGCTCCGTCGGTGCTCATGGACCTCCTTCTCTCATATCGGGATCGGGATCGCCTCGACCAGCGCCCGGCTGGTTACTACGGCGGCCATCTCGCGGCGGTACTCGCCGCTGGCATGGACGTCGGAGACGGGGTCGAGACCTTCGCTCGCCGCCGGGGCCGCGGCCCGCACGACGTCGGGGGTCGCCTCAGCGCCTTGCAGGCGCTCCTCGACGCCGGTGGCGCGCCGAGGCGCCGGCGCTACGCAGCCGAGCACGACGCGCGCCTGCTCGATCGTCCCGTTCGCACTCAAGATCGCGCAGGCTCGAGCGAGCGCCCACGAGTCCTCGGCGATCAGGATCGAGCTGTACCCGACGCCACGGTCCCCGAGCGGCGGCAGCTCGATGCTGTGCAAGAGTTCGCCCTGGCCCACCGCGGTGTCGAACGGGCCGAAGAAGAACTCCTCAGCCGGTACCGACCGTGTGCCCTGCGCCGACTCGATCCGCATCGTCGCCTCCAGCGCCACGAGCAGGGGCGGGAAGTTGGACGCTGGATCGTTGTAGCAGGCGTTGCCGCCGATCGTGCCCCGGCAGCGCACCTGCTGGTCGACTGTGGTGGCGGCCACTTCGCACAGCTTCGGATGCGCGCGGCGCAAGGCGCCCGAGCGATCGAGCTCGTCGTAAGTGACGGCGGCCCCGATCGTCGCCGATCCGTCGTCGTCGACGTCGATGAACCTGAGCTCGCTCAGGTCCGATATGTCGACCAGTAGTTCGGGCGCGGCGAGGCGATGCTTGAGGACGTTGATCAAGCTCTGGCCGCCGGCCAGCGCGCGCGCGTTCGGGTGCGAACTAAGGGCTGAGATGGCGTCCGCGACTGAGTCCGGACGCGCGTACTCAACCGCCCGCATCAGCACCTAGTGGTTCCTCCCGCGGCTGCGGTCGGGCGCCTGGAATGAGAACGCACCTGCGGGAGGGACCACTACCGCGACCCTCCGTGTCTGCAGCGCGCTCCGCAACCCACGCGGCGGAGTCTCGTACATTTGATCAAAAAGGTCAAGGATGGTGGCGGGCCTCGAAGGATGGTGGCGGGCCTCGAAGGATGGTGGCGGGCCTTGAAGGATGGTGGCGGGCCTCGAAGGATGGTGGCGGGCCTTGAAGGATGGTGGCGGGCCTTGAAGGATGGTGGCGGGCCTTCAAGGATGGCCGCGAGCGTCCGAACGGGAGAAAGTCCCACCACCTCTGGCGCCGGCAGCACATGGGGGGATTGCCTACCGCGGACGTAGAGGAAATCCCCAAACCTCGCCGTGACGCGAACGAGCTCGACGTTTCTCCCGCCGGCCGCGCTTCGCCGACGCTCAGGCGACGGCGACGGACTCTGGGTCGGAATGCTGTAGCTCGAACAGATCGCCACTGCCCATCTGACCCGCGACCAGGTTGGCCGTGCGCGCCAGATGGTTGTGGAGCTCGCGGGCGGCGACGGTCGGCTTGTGCTCGGCGCAGGCTTCGAGGATGCGCTCGTGCTCGAGCCGGCGCTGGTCGAGGTTCAGCCGCACCGGCAGCATCGCGAAGCGGTAACGCTCGCTGGTCTCCCACAGTGGGTGTATGAGGCGGCTCATCCAGCGCGAGTTAGCCGCGTCGTATAAGGCAAAGTGAAACGCGGTGTGGGTGGACCAGATCAGCCGCGAGTCGCGCTGCGAGTAAGCCTTGACGTGGGCCTCGAGGCGCTCTCTAGCCCGAACCGCGTCGGCTTGGGTGAACCGCTCCGCCGCGTGGGACACGGCGAGCGGTTCGAGCGCCAGCCTCGCCTCGTAAACCTCGCGCAAGTCGTCGATCGACAGCTCGGTGACGCGCGCGCCTCGGTGCGGCACGTTCTCGACCAAGCCGACCGAGTCGAGCTGACGCAGCGCTTCGCGGATCGGCATCGGGCTCATCTCGAGCACCTCGGCGAGTTCCTCGATCGGAAGCCGTTCGCCCGGTGCGAGCACGCCGGTCACGATCGCCTCGTGCAGCGTCGCGAAGGCCCTCTCGGCGAGCGTCCGGTGCGCCCCCGAGGGTCCCAGCGCAGCCAATTTCTCCGCTGCCGCCATACCTATCTCCAGCGTACCGTCGCCTGGCCGGGCCTCCCGGAGCGTCCCCGGAGCCGGTCGCGCAACCGACTCGCAAAGGCGAGCGAGAACTCGCGCCCGCCGGTCAGGCCGCGGGGCCGGAACAGGAGCATCGCGGCCATGAGGATCCCGAGGATCAGATTGGAGGCGCCATTGGGCAGCGTCAGGGTGAAGAAACCGACGTGCACCGTGTTCTCGGCTGCGCTCAAGAACGAGTCGAGCAGGCTCACCGCCAGCGCGCCGACGGTGGCCCCCCACAAGCTGGCCGACCCGCCGATGACGAGCATAGCCAGGGTCAGGAACGTGAGGTCGAGGTAGACCTGATCGACGGTGATGCTGCCGAGCTGGTGCACGAGCAGCCCGCCGCCCAGGCCGGCGAGGGCGCCCGAGAGCGCGAACGCGAGCAGCCGCTCGCGCGTGATGTTGACGCCGATCGCCTGCGCGGCGGCCGGATCCTCACGGCTGGCGCGCAGCAACCGCCCCCGGCGCGAGGACTGATAGCCGAACGCGACCACGGCGGCGAAGACCGCGCCCAACAGGGCTTCCCATACTCCGGTGTTGATCGGCACGAGCGAAAGCGTCGTCGGGCCCGGACCGATCTTCGTGTCCTGCTGAAGCACGGTATAGGTGATCTCGAGCACGGCGAAGGTGGCGATGCCGGCGGCGATGCCGGACAGGCGCATCAGCGGGATTCCGACGATCAGCGCGAAGATCATGCCGAGTCCGGCGGCGATCACGAGTGAGACGAAGCTCGAGACCGAATGCTGGGCGATGAACGACCACAGACCCGGAAGCACCAGGTGCTTCGGGCCGGTCGGGATCGTCATCAGGCCGGCGCTGAACGCGCCCACGGCGGTGAAACTCATGTGCCCGAACGAGATCACGCCGGAATTGCCTATGAACACGTACAGGCCGTAGACGATCGTCGCCGAGACGAGTGCGGTGATGAAGCTCTGCTGGGTTCCGGCGGCGGTGTTTGACCCGATCAGGGCGACGATGAACAGCAGCACGATCGAGGCGATCAGCGTCTGAACCGTGCGTAGTCGCCTCATACGCGCTCCACGGTGGCGCGGCGCAGAGGCGCGAACAGGCCGCCCGGGCGCAGCAGCAGCAGCACGATCACGAGCAGGAACACCCAAGCCGTTTGGTACTTCTGCTGCGAGCTCGGCAGCACGTCGTTCAGGACCGAGGTCGCGAAGCCGATGGCGAACCCGCCGGCGGTGGCGCTCCACAGGCGATCGACGCCGCCGACGACGGCGCCGACGAGCGCGATGATCGTGATGCTGAGGCCGAACGTCGGCGTCACGAGTGGCTGCTGGACCGTGAACAGCAGCGCCACCACCGCCGCCATCAGTCCCGCGATCACGAACGCGAATGAGATCACCGCGTTGGCGCGGACGCCGAGCAGGCGCGCCGTGCGGAAGTCGGCTGCCGCGGCGCGCATCTGCAAGCCGATCTGCGTGCGGCCCAGGATCAACGCCGTTCCGCCGAGCAACAGCACGCCGGCGCCGAGCTCGATGATCGTGATCCAGCGCAGGTTGAGCGAACCGTGGATGGCGATCTGGTTGACCGTCGAGAGCAGGTCGGCCGGCTTGCCGTTGGTCCCGAACGCGATCAGCCACACTGCTTCGAGCGCGAACGCCACCGCAAACGTGGCTACCAGCGTCGTCGCCGGCGCGGCGCCACGCAGCGGCCGGAACGCGATCCGCTCGATCGCCACCGACAGCACGACGCAGACGACGAAGCAGATCACGATGCTCACCGCCAGCGGAAGGTTCGACGTCAGGTTGAGCGAGTACGCGCCGGCGGTGATCAGCTCGCCTTGCGCGAAGTTGATCAGCCGCAGGACGCCGAACACGAGTGCCAGCCCGACCGCCACGAGCGCGTACAGCGCGCCGAGCGCGAGCCCGTTGATGATGGTCTGCGCCACGTTCATGAGCCGAAGTACGCCTCCACCATTCGCTCCGTGTCCTGAGCATCGCGCGGGGTGAGCTCCATCTTGATCGTCCCGTTGCCGAGCACGTACGTGCGGTCGGCAAAGCCCACCGTGATCTGCGCCCGCTGCTCGACGAGCAGGATCGTCACGCCGCCGGAGCGGATTTCGCCGAGCGCCTGCCAGACCGTCTCGACCACCGACGGCGCCAGCCCAAGCGACGGCTCGTCGAGCAGCAGCACGCGCGGCCGGGCGATCAGTGCGCGCGCGATGGCCAGCTGCTGTTGCTGCCCGCCTGAGAGCAGGCCGGCTTGGCGGCGGCGGAAGTCGCGCACGACCGGGAACAGACCGTAGATCCACTCGAGGTCGGCATCGACATCCTGCTTGGACTGCCTTCCGACCAAACCCAGCCGCAGGTTCTCCGCCACCGTCAGGTGATCGAAGATGTGCCGGCCTTCCGGCACCAGCGCGATTCCCTGGCGGACGATCTTCTCCGTCGGGATGCCGACGATGGAGCGCCCCTCGAACCTGATCGCGCCGTCCGCCACCGGAACTGCTCCCATCAGCGCGAGTAGCGTCGTCGACTTGCCGGCGCCGTTCGGCCCGACGAGCCCGACGATCTCGCCCTGACCAATGGACAGCGTGGCGCCCCGGACCGCCGGCACCGCGCCATAACGCACATCGAGGCCGTCGATTTCGAGCATCGGCTCAGGCATCACGGGCCTCCGCCTCCACGCCCGAGGAGCCGAGGTAAGCGGCCGCGACGTCGATGTTCTGCCTGATCTCCGTCGGCGCGCCCGACGCGAGCGTGCGCCCCTGATCGAGCACGTGGATGCGGTCACACACGTCCATGATCACGGCCATGTTGTGGTCGACGAGCAGCAGGCCGGCGCCGAAGTCGTCGCGCACCCGCCGCACGAGCGCGGAGAACGACTCGATGTCGGCCTCGGAGAGCCCGGCGGCCGGTTCATCGAGCAGCACATAGCGCGGGCGCGAAGCGAGCGCCCGGGCGACTCCGACTTTCTGTTCCTCACCGTGCGCGAGCGTCCCGGCGATCACGTCGGCCCGCGCGCGCAAGTCGAGCGCATCGAGCAGCTCACCGCATATCTGGCGCGCCTCGCGTGGTCCCATACCGACGCCGAGTGCTGCAAGCTCGATGTTCTCGCGCACGGTCAGTGAGCGGAACAGGTGACCGTGCTGAAAAGTCCGGGCGAGGCCGCCCCGAGCTCGCCGCAGCGCACGCCAGCGGGTGACGTCCTCGCCGTCGAGAACGATCTTGCCCGACGTCGGGAGGTCGAAGCCCGTGATCACGTTGATCAGCGTCGTCTTGCCGGCCCCGTTGGGCCCAATCAGCCCGACCACCTCGCGGCGGTCGATCTCGAGCGTCACGCCTTGCAGGGCATGCACGCCCTCGAAGGAACGCGACACGTCGGTGGCCCGAAGCGAGCCTTCGGGCCACCGATTCGCGCCAGGGGGACCGTTGTTGTCAGTCACGCTCGTGGCATCCGTGGCGGGACCGACCAGTGTCTCGGTTCCTGAAACGGGGCACTAGAGCGGGGCGAGGCCACCTGCCTTGATGGTGTACTTGTAGTGACCCTGGCCGTTGGTGACCTCGAGCACGCGGTACTCACGGCCGAACACCGTGTGTAGCGCCGGCGAGAACGTCACCGTGCCGGACAGGGTCGGCAGGGCCTTGAAGCCCTCCATGATGCCGGCCAGCGTGGGGCCGTCGAGCGAACCGTTGGACTGCTTGACAGCGGCTACGATGCCGTCGATGGCCGCGGCGCCGGTGACGAAGCCGCCGGTGGTGGGCGGATGGCCTTCGGCTTTGAGCTGGGCGATCATCGCCCGCACGCGCGGGTCGGGATCGTCGCCGTAGATCGACGCGTAGGAGTCGGTCCACACGTTGGTCGAGATCTTCGGATCCTTCGGCATCCAGTAGGTCCCGTCGAGCGACCAGGGAGCCAGGATCGGCGTCGTGTTTTTCGCCGAACGCACATCGGACAGGAGCGTCGAGATATCGGGCGCAGCCGTCGTGCAGACCTGGATCACGCCGGCCTTGCTCGAATTGACCTTGCTGGCGACGTTAGCGACGGTGTGGTCGCCCTGCGTCCAGCTGTAGGTGCCGACGACCTGGCCGCCCAGCGACTTGAACTTGTTGGCGAAGGCCGAGCAGACATTCTGGCTGTAGACGATCTGCTTATCGGTGACCACGTCAGCCGTCTTCCAGCCCTGCTTGATTGCGATCTGGGCGTCGGCCGCACCTTCGTCTTGCGCGACGTTGCCGTAGCTGAACGCGAGCTTGCCGGCGGGACCGAAGCGCTTCGGGCCCATCTGGTCGGTGCCGATGCACGGTGCGATAGTCAGCCTTTTGCTGGTGAGCCCGACTTCGATCGACGGGGTCGAGAAGTCGACGTCGCACGTCACCCACAGCACGTTCGCGCCCTTGCCCACCAGGTTGAGCGCGCTGGCGCGTGTCTGGTCGGGTTTCAGCTGGGTGTTGGCGATGCTGAACTTGATCTGGTGTCCGTCGACGCCACCGGCGGCGTTCACCTTCGCCGCCTCGATCTGCGCCCCGTAGAGCGCGGGATCATCGGTCGGCGCCATCAGCGCGCTGAAGTCGATTGCGCTGCCGATCAGGATCGGCTTGCCATTCGACGCGCTGCTGCCGCTGCTCCCGCTGCTGCCGCTGCTTGGGCTGCTGCTACTGCTGCTGCTCGAGCCGCAGGCAGCGATGCCAAGGCCAAGGGCCACCAGCGCACACAGCGCCAGCGCCCATCGTCTCGTTCTCCTCATCTCGCTCCGTCCCTCTCCGTCGTGTTTCCTTTTCTCGATCAGGCAATTGCCCCAGCCTTTTCCCCAATCGCGTCCCGCGCGCCGGCGAAGTGCGGGATGACCAGGTCCGCGAACAGCTCCTGCGTCTTGATCGCCTTCCAGTGCTCGAACCCACCCGGGTTGACGGTGATCGCCACCTCGGTCAGGCCCTCGCAAACCTCCCGCGTCTGTTCGATTCGCTCGATCACGTCCTCCGGCGTCCCGACCCACACGATGTCGCCGGCGATCATCTCGTCGTACGGCGTGGTCGCGAGCTGCTCCATGATCCCCGAGGCATAGAAGCCGTAGCCGGCCTTTTGCAGCTCCTCGTCGGAGGCGCGTTCGGCAAGCGGCGAGGCGTTGCCCTCGAGGAAGCGCCGCATCCCCAGCTCGGCGTCGCGTTTGGCGACCTCGCGGTCCTCGTCCATGTAGCACGCGTGGATCCAGACGATGTCGGGCTCGTTGCCGTGCTTGGCGCAGCTCTCGCGGTAGATGTCCAGCTGTGGCTCGAGAGCCTTGTAGGGCAGCAGCGGCGGCACGGCGACCGAATAGCCCTTGCGGCCAGCGGTCTCGTACGTGTAGTCGCTGGTGCCCCCAACGAAGATTCTCATTCGCCGCTTCGGCGGCGGCGGCTGCAGGTGCGAGTCATCGATGTCGTAGAAGCGCCCGTGATGGGAGAAGCGCTCGTTCTCGAGCGCCTTGAACAGAACCTCGAGCGACTCGTCGTAGAGCTCGCGAACGTCGTCGAAGCGGACGCCTGCCTTGGGC
>JAFAZV010000333.1 GCA_019239445.1 Solirubrobacterales bacterium | reverse complement strand
ATGGGTCTGCTGGATGACGCGATCCGCGACCACCTCGACCTCAAGCGCCGGCGAGGCGCTGACCCGGCCGAGGTCGACCGCGCCGAACGCGAGGCGCTCGGACCGGTCCGCCGCGGGCCGGAGCCTCCCGCTGACCCCGGTCCTCAGCTAGACCAGCCGCTTCCATATGACGATGAGCGCGCGGTGCCATACGAGGGCGAGGATCACGATTGGGATGAGGCGTTCGAAGAGCACGACGAAGATCTGAGTCGGCACGAGCTAGACGAACCGTCCGTGGGCGACGACGAGCCGCGTTCGCCGTCTGCACGAGGCGCCCCGAGCGAGATCCTCGACTTCGAGCCGCATTCAGCGCGGGCGCCGGAACCGCCATCGCACAGCGCTGAACCCGACGACGAACCGCACCACTTGCGCCGCGAGAACACGAGCGACGACACCGCGGAGTACCAAATCGAGCCGGGACGCGACAGCAAGCGCAAAGACGACGATGTGCTTGAGGAGACTCCGGAGTTTCTCCAGGACACGCCGGACCACGACCGTCTCTGGTTCGAGCAGCGCCCGCCGCGGGACTTCGACTTCGACGGTTAGCTTCGAGGCTTACGCCGCGCTGCGGCGAGGTCATCAGCTCGGCTACCACCCGCTCGCGCAACGAATCGCGGCGCCCAAACGTACCCACTACCTGCGCGAGCGCTCGCAGCAGCTCCGATCGCTCAGGCGACTACAGGTCGACCTCCGAACCCAGCTGCACCGTGCGCTTGCCCGGCAACCCGAACCTTGACATCGGGCTGGCGGCGTTGCGCGCCATGGCCACGAACAGCTTCTTACGCCATTGCGCCATGCCCGGGGCCCGGGTCGGCAAGATCGTGATCCGGGAGACGAAGTACGAGGCGTGCTCCAGGTCCAGGTTCCGCTCCAGTAGACCCTGCTTGCGGGCCATCGCCAACGCTGCCGGTACCGGGCTGCGTTCCTGGTAGCCAAACCGCGCCGTGATGTGGCGAACCTTCCACTGTCCGCGCCCAGGCGTGCAGGCGGCGAAGCGGTCCTCGTCGCGGACGTAGGGCAGGCCGACATTCTCAACCGAGACGATCACGACCTTCTCGTGCAGGGCGTTCACGTGGTCGACTTGAGCGCGCAGCGCCAATGGCGTCAGCTGACTGTCGGGGCTCAGGTGGACCGCGACGCCCGGCGCTCGCAGCACATTCGGCTCGCGGGTCGGAAGCTCGGCCAGGAAATCCTCGAGCGACCCCTCCTGGGCCGTACGGTTACGCGTGACGATCTCGCGCCCCTTGCGCCAATTGATCATCACTCCCGACAGCGCCACCCCAACGAGCAGAGGCAGCCACGCGCCGTGCGCGATCTTCGCTAGGTTGGAGGCGAAGAAAGCGACCTCGACGACGAGGAACAGTGCCCCCAGGCTGGCGAGCTTCCAGCGCGCCAGCCCCCATGAACGGGCGACAGCCAGGAACAACACAGTGTCGAGCACGAACGTCCCCGTAACCGCGACCCCGTAGATGTTGGCCAACTTCGAGGAGCTACCGAAGGCCACGACGAGCAGGACGACGCCGAGGCACAGCCCCCAGTTGATGGCCGGGACGTAGATCTGGCCCTCGACCTTGGAGGTGTGCCGGACGTTGAGCATGGGCAGGAAGCCGAGCTGCACCGCCTGCCTGGCCATGGAGAACGAGCCCGAGATGACGGCTTGGGAGGCGATGATCGTCGCCACGGTGGCTAGCAGCACCATCGCAATGCGCGCCCCGGACGGCACGAGTAGGAAGAACGGATTGCGGACGCTCTGCGGATGGGCAAGGATCAGTGCCCCCTGGCCGAGGTAGGACAGCATTACGCCGGGCAGCACGATGGCGAACCACGACAGCCGGATTGGCCCCGGGCCGAAGTGTCCCCGGTCCGCATAGAGCGCCTCAGCGCCGGTCACAGCCAGAACCACGGAGCCAAGGACGAGGAAGGCGGCAAAGCCGTGGTCGAGGAAGAAACGCACCCCGTAGCTGGGCGAGAGACCCTGTAGGACCTCAGGATGCTCGACGACCTCCCGCCCGCCCAACACGGCAATGACCGCGAACCAGAGCAGCATCACGGGACCAAAGACCACACCGACCGTTCCGGTGCCAAAGCGCTGCAGCACGAACAGCGACACGAGGATGGCCAGCGAGATCGGGATCACCAGGTGGGTGAGGCCCGGGGTGGCGACATTCAAGCCTTCCACGGCCGACGTCACCGAGATCGCAGGCGTGATCATGCCGTCGCCCAGGAACAGCGAGGCGCCGAAGATACCCAGCGTTACCAGGAGCGCCTTACGCGCGACCTCGCGACGCTGCACAAGCGCCGTCAGAGCCATGATCCCGCCGTCGCCGCGGTTGTGAGCGCGCATGATCACGCCCGCGTACTTCAGTGACACGATGATGATCAGGGCCAGGAAGATCAGCGACGACACTCCGTAGACCCCGGCCGGCGTGGTGCGGACTGTGCTGCCGTGTGCCGTGAAGACGACCTGCTCGGTGTACAGCGGGCTCGTACCGATGTCGCCGTAGACCACCCCGAGCGCCCCAAGGGCGAGCATGACGCGCCCCGCGTGGGCAACCGGCTCGCCATGCCCTTCCAGCTCCCGGGCCGCCCGATGCGGGAGCGGCTTGGTAGTCCGCCCGGCGTGACCCTGCGGGCGCAATTTATGCGCACCCTCGTTGAAGCTTCGTCTCATGTCCCCTCGCTGGCGGCGGACTGGGCGCTGGCGCGCGAGCCCGGCAGCCTCGAGCTCCCGCGAGTCTGCGGTTGCTCGGCGACGTTGACTTCCACCAGTTCTACAGTTGCCCGATTGCCGGTTTGTCCAAGCACTGGCGTGGCGATAGCACCGGTTCCGAGGCGGCGGTGGCGGAGCTTCGCGAAGTGGCACTCCAAGTCAGATCGAGGCGCGACCTTTTCGCGACCCGACCCCGATGTAGGCCCCGGCAGGACGAGCCCCGCGAACGCGGACATGTCATGGGCTCGAGGTGCGACGGCGCGATCGCGCTCCGTCGCGCTCGTGGGGTTTCACCGACCTCGCCTGTTCATCGGGCTCTTGGTTCCGCGACTAATCGCGTGATGGCGAGCGTATACCTCGCAGAACTTTGAGGCCGAGCATGAAGTGCCTGCGCGAGCGCGTTCGCTGGCGGATCCCAGCGGGCCGCCACGGTCAGTTGAGGAGGAGTTTCGAGAGGCGCTGTCCCCTCTGATGTCGGCCGTTCGTCTGCTGGATGATCAATCATCCCCCAAGGAGGACCGTATGAAGTACGCACTGCTGATCTACCCTAAGCCTGGCAGCCACGAGGCGCTCGGGGAGGACGAGTACAGGTCGGTGAACGCCGAGTACTGGGCGTTCCGCGAGGACCCGCGCTGTCTGGGTGGCGCTCACCTGCAGCCGATCGAGACGGCGACCACGGTTCGCTACGGCGGCGGTGAGAACCTAATCACCGACGGCCCATACGCCGACACCAAGGAGGTGCTCGGCGGCTATTACGTGTTCGAGGCGTCCAACCTGGACGAGGCGCTGGAGGTGGCGCAGCGAATTCCGGCGGTGCGTCTCGGCGGCGCGGTCGAGGTGCGACCGCTCGTCGAGGTCCCCGTCGAGACGGCGCACTGATCGAGGAGGTCTCCCAGGCGGCGTAGGGCCGCGGCTTCGCATCCCGGGTCGGCCTGCTCGGTGGACTTAGCTGCCGGGCAGGCCGCTCGGGATGCGTTTGCGATTCACGGCCACGCGGTCGCCCCGCGGCCGGCGCCCCAGGCCCCGCTGGCGTAGCTCGCGCATCACGGGATCTACCGTGCGACACCTGGTCGCAAGCGGGTCGCACGTTGGGTCCGTGCAGCAGAACTAACGGCAGCTCGTCATTCGCGCGTAGCCTTCGTGCCGCGAAGAGTGTGCCGGTGCGGTCGGCTCACCTAGGCCCGAGACAACGATCGCGAGCGTTTAGGCGCGCTGTCGTTGCAGCGCATCGTTTCGTACCAGCTCGTTGCGTGAGGCGATCCCGAGCTTGCTGAACACCTTGCGCAGGTGGTAATCGATCGTGCGGGGGCTCAGGTATAGCTGGGCGGCGATCTCGCGGTTCGTCATGCCCTCGGCCACCAGCGTTGCGATTTGGAATTCCTGGGGCGTCAGTTGATCTAGCGTGGATGGATCGCGCTTGCGAGTTGTCTCGCCGGTGGCGCGCAGCTCCGCCTCGGCGCGCTCCTGCCAAGGCGTGGCCCGGAGGCTGTGGAAGAGCTCGACCGCGGTGCGCAGGTGCGGGCGGGCCTCCATACGCCGGCGCTGGCGCCGCAGCCATTCGCCGTACAAGAGCTCGGTGCGGGCCTGCTCGAACGGCGAGAGTGCTTCCGCGCGATCGCGCGCCTCGGCGAAGGCGTCATCGGCGTCCCGGATTCCCATGAGCGCGTGGCATCGGGCCAGCAACGCCCGCTGTGTTTCGCCGCCTGACGCATTGACCCAGGCGGCGTAGCGGGCCAGCGGGTCGGCCGCTTCAGGTGCTCGCCCGCTGCGCGTGGCGACCTCGACCAGGTCAGGCACCGCCGCCAGGGCGAACAGCCGGTGGCCTCGAGGCCGATCAGCGGCCGTCAGGGCAAATAGACGGTTGGCTGCAGCGTCTAGTCGTCCGGCGACGAGCTCGATGAAAGCGAGGGTCATTTCGGCGGTGTCGGTCAACAGGTTGGAGTTGCTGCGTCGGCCATTGGTCAGCGCTTCTTCGGCGTGGGCCCACGCCTGTTCCGTCTGACCTCGGACAGCTTCCACGAACGCCATCGTCGCGAGATGCACGGCAGTCCCGTACCCGACCTCCAGCGCAAGTCGGTAGCCCTCCTGGGCTGCGGCATACGAGGCATCAAATGCGCTGTTCCACTGTAGAGCGAGCGCTTGGCGGTGGAGGGCCATCGGCAGCAGGCTCAGAAGCCCTTGCCTCCGAGTCGTCTCCACTGCTCGGTTGGCATACGAAAGGCCGGCGCCGAAGCCGAACGCTGCGAGCGCAGCATCGGCCGCCCAGATCAATGCACGAGGATCGTCGAGCTTGTCGGCGCGGCGCAGGGCATCGCTGAAGTGGGCCTCAGCCGCGACGTGATGGCCGGTCCAGACCGCAACCCAGCCCTGGCCACTCGCCTGGAGAAACCGGTCGCGCTCGCTGATCGGCGAGATCTGGCTTTGCCGGCGTGCGATCTCCGCCACCACCTCGGTCGCGCTGGCGTAGGCGGCTGCCTCGGCCGCCTCGACCAGCAGTTCGAACCGAAACGAGCTGTCGGTGGTCGCATCCGCCGAGTCGAGCAGCCAGCGGTACGCGAGGTGGAGGTCGCCAACACGAGACTCGATGACCCCAGTCAGATGCAGAAGCCTGGCCCGAAGCTCGCCGCGGGCGGCGGGAACGGCTTCCGTGAGCGCGCCGCGGGCGCGGTCGGGCTGGCCCGCATCCCAGGCCGACTGCGCGGCGGCGGCGAGTCGTGCGGTGCGCGCAGCGGCGTCCGTGCTGAGATCGGCCGCGCGCAGGTACGCGGTCGCCGCCGAAGCATGGGCCGAGCGCAGGGCCGCCCTGCGCCCGGACGCCTCGAGCGCAGTCGCCACCTGCTCATCGCCGGTCAACGTCGCCATCGCCTGGTGCCACACGCGGCGATCAGCGTCCTCCTCGTTTGACAACACTTCCGCCAGCGATCCGTGGGCACGCCGTCGCTGGGTGAGTGTCGAGTGGCCGTAGATCGCGGCTCGAACCAGGGGATGCCGGAACGAGACGCCCTCCGGCGATATGTGGATGAGTCCGTCGCCCTCCGCGACGTCGAGCGCATCGCTCGGAAGCCCGAGAGCCGTCATCGCGCTGAGAACCGTCGCCACGTCGCCTGTGTCATCGGCAGCGACGATCATCAGCGCCGTCTGGGCCGCGCTCGGCAGACGTTGGATCCGGTTACGGAAGACGCTCTGCAGCCGGGGCGTCAACGGGATCGCCTCCGGCAGCGCTTCCTCGCCTGCGAGCTGGCGGTCGGACAGGGCGCCTGGGAGTTCCAGCAGCGCCAGCGGATTCCCGCCGGCTTCCTGCAGCAAGCGGGCGCGTACGGCAGGTGGAGCGTCGGCTGCGCGGGCTGCGAGCAGGCTCGCCGCCGCGTCGTGGTCGAGTCCGCCGAGAACCAGATCGGTCACACCATGTGCCTCGAAGGTGCGCTGGTCACCCTCGCGCGCCGCAAACAGGATCGCCACGCGCTCAGCGACCAGGCGCCGGGCGGCAAAGACGAGTGCGTCGGCGGATGGTTTGTCCAGCCATTGGGCGTCGTCCACGAGGCAGACGACGAGGGAGTCCTCTGATGCTGCGGCGAGCAGGCCGAGCACGGCAGCAGAAACCAGTAGCCGGTCAGCCTCGACCGCCTGACCCATCCCGAGCGCGCTGGCAAGCGCCACCGATTGGCGCTCGGGGAGCTGCTCGAGGTGGCCGGCGATCGGCCGAACTAGCCCGTAGAGGCCCGCGAAAGCAAGATCGGCCTCGGCCTCGACTCCCATCGTGCGCAACACGACGGCGCCCGGGGCCTGCGCAGCGGCGAAGTCCAGAAGAGCGCTCTTGCCAGAGCCCGCTTCACCGAGGATGACGAGCGAAGCGCCCTGTCCTCGCAGCGCGGAGCTCAGCAGTCGGTTGATGGCCTCGCACTCACCCCCGCGCCCGACAAGGCCCCGAATCAGGTCAGGCGCCTCCGCGTCCATCGCCCGCGAATCCTAGACCGCCGACGCGCAGCGACATGGGAGCCGACAGGCGATCTGACCGGCGAGGTGACTGGCGAGAACACCGATGCCAGCAAGCCTCAGGGGAGCGATCTTTGGCCGGCCTGATCGAACCGCACGAGTGAAAGGACGCTGATGAAAGAGCCGCTCTCCAAACGCTTCCAGCACGCAACGCTGGCCGTCACCTGCCTGGCTACCGCAATGCTGATGCTGGACATCGCGGTCGTAAACACGGCTTTGCCGTATCTCGCCCGCGATCTTCATTCGGGGCTGACCGGAGTGCAATGGGTGGTCGACGCCTACACCTTGGCACTCGCGGCCCTGGTCCTGAGCGCCGGCTCGATCGCCGACCGGCGCGGACGGCGCCGCGTGTTCATCGTCGGCACCGCGATCTTCACGATTGCCTCGGTGGCGTGTGCCGTTGCGCAGAGCCCGGCCGTGCTCGACATCTCCCGAGCCGTTCAGGGTCTCGCTTCGGCGTTCATGTTCGCCAGCTCGCTCGCGATCCTCGCCGACGCGTTCCCAGGACCGCGCGAGCGCGCCGGCGCCATGGCAGTCTACGGCGCCACTATTGGGGCCTCGTTCGCGGTAGGACCCGCAGTCGGCGGAGCCCTGACCAGTTGGCTGAGCTGGCGAGCCGTGTTCTTCATCAACGTGCCGCTCGGCATCGCCGTGCTGCTCGGCACCTTTGCCTGGGTCCGGGAGTCACGCAGTGCACACGCCCGGCGACTCGACTGGCCTGGACAGATCACCCTCAGCGGCGGCCTGCTCCTGGTCGTACTGGCCCTGCTGCGCGGCAACGTCGACGGCTGGGCCAGCCTCCGCTCACTAGCCGAGCTGGGCGGTTCCGCCGTCTTGCTGACGGCCTTCGTGGCGATCGAATCCAGGGTCAGGACGCCGATGCTTCCGCTCGGACTGTTCCGCAGGCGGGACTTCACGGCGGCACAGATCGTCGCGTTCGCGATCTCCTCGTCCTTCTTCGCGCTTTATCTCTACACCACCCTCTACCTGCAGGACGTGCTGCACCTGTCGGCACTCGACGCTGGGCTCGTCTACCTGCCGGGATCGATTCTGCTGTTCGTCGTCTCCGGAGCCAGCGCACCGCTCAGCGCCCGAGTACGGCCCGGCCTAGTGGTCTCGGCCGGGCTCGTGCTGATCGCGCTCGGGCTCAGCCTGATGACGATCGTCGGGCCGCACTCGAGCTGGGCAGTGATCCTGCCCGGTGACGTCGCCGTGTGCATCGCCACGGGACTCATCAACCCTGCCCTCGGGATGATCGCGCTCGGAGCCGCCTCCGAGCAGAGCAGCGGCTTGCTGGCCGGAGTCAACGACGCCTTCCGGCAGGGCGGGCTCGCGGTAGGAGTCGCGATGTTCGGCGCTCTGGTCCCTGCGGGCGCCGCGCTCGGCCACGGCTCGCCCAGCGCCTACGTCGGGGCGCTGCACGACGCGCTGTTCCTGGGCGCCGGCGTGGCGGCAGCTGGAGCGGCCATCGCGTGGATGCTGATCGGGCGCCGCCAGCACCAGCCCGCAGTGCCGTCTCCCACCGAGGCACTACCGAACCCAGCCTGAGCGGTTGCTCGCCAGGTACAGCCGGACGGCGAATGCGCCCCAGCGCCGTCAAGCCACCGTCGCGGCAGCCGGTTCCTCGAGGACAGACAGCCGCACCAGCTCCCTTGATGTCAAAACCACAAACGAGAGGAAACGCATGTCCCACCTGACAACCATCACCCAGCGGCCGAGCCGGCACGCTGCCGCACTTCACGGCAAGATCGTCCTACCCGAGCACGGCGCCTATGAAGTCTCGCGGCGCGCCTGGAACCTTGCCGTGGATCAGCGGCCAGCCGCCATCGTGTTTCCAGAGACGACCCAGGATGTGGTGAGCGCCGTCCTGTTCGCCGCTCAACACGGCCAACGGATCGCCCCTCAGGGAACCGGCCACAACGCCGACCCGCTCGGCGGGCTCGAGGACACGATCCTGCTCAAGACCGAACGGATGCGAGAAATCGCGATCGACCCGGTCGGCCGCACCGCACGCGTGCAGGCAGGCGCCGTGTGGCTTGACGTCGTCGAAGCAGCAGCCAGCTATGGATTGGCCGCGCTAGCGGGTTCCTCCCCTGACGTCGGCGTGATCGGCTACACCCTCGGCGGAGGCGTGAGCTTCCTCGGGCGTCGATATGGGCTGGCCAGCAACCATGTCAGAGCGATCGAGCTCGTGACCGCAGAGGGCCAGCACCTCCGGGTCGACGCCGAGCACCAGCCCGACATGTTCTGGGCGCTGCGCGGCGGCGGCGGCAGCTTCGGCGTGGTGACCGCGATTGAGCTGGAGCTCTTCCCTGTCACGCGCGCGTACGCCGGGCACCTCTGGTACCCGATCGAGCGGGGCGACGAGGTGCTGCACACCTGGCGGGAGCTGACCGCCCGGCGCGATCTCCCAGACGAGCTGACGACGGTTGGGCGGTTTCTCAACCTCCCGCCGGTTCCGGAGATCCCGGAGGCGATCCGCGGGCAGTCGTTCGTCATCGTCGAGGCCTACCACGTCGGAGACCCAACGCACGCCGACGATATGCTCGCGCCGCTGCGGCGGCTCGGTCCGATCAACGACACGATGGCGGAGGTGCCGATGCCGGCGCTGAGCCACCTACACATGGACCCGCCGCAGCCGGTGCCCGGCGCGGGCGACGGGATGATGCTCGCCGAGCTGCCGCCGGAGGCGGTCAACCGCTTCGTCGAGACGGCCGGAGAACAGGCGGCATTCCCGCTGCTGTCAGTGGAGCTGCGCCACCTGGAAGGCGAACTAGGACGCCGACGCGTCGACAGCGGCGCCCTCGCGTCGATCGACGCGGCGTACGCCCTCTACGCGGTCGGGATGGCGCCCGTGCCCGAATTGGAGCTGGCGGCCCGGACTCAGATCACCGCCCTCAAGCAAGCGATGGTGCCCTGGAAAGCGCCGCACATGTACCTGAACTTCGCCGAAACACCGACTGACCCGGCGAGTTTGTGGACCGCGGATGCCTACGACCGGCTGCGACGGATCAAGGCCAGCACTGACCCGGACGACCGCATTCGCTCAAACCATCCCGTCCCTTCAGCGTAGCCGTGCGGTGAGCGGCGGGCCTGCCCTACCGACAGGCCCGCCGCTCCGATGGCACCCCCGCTGCTCAGCCACGCGATGCCTTCATCGCGACTATGGTCGGTCGCTCCGGTGCGATGAGCTTGAAGCCATGTTGATCTACTCGATGAGCGTGTCGGTGGACGGCTTTATCGACGACCGCGAGGGCGCGTTCGGGTGGACGGTCCCCGGCGAGAGACGGATCCGTCGATGCGCGATACCGAGCCCGGAGCCGCGTTCGCCGAATCAGTCGGACTGACACCGCCGCGCGGGTCGTTGCGGAACCTGCTTGGATCGTTGACCGAGCACAGCCCGACGAGGAGGTGGCATGAACATCGAGTTCCCCTCAACCGCGGCAGTGATCGCGAGCGATCCGCCCGCCAGTCACAAGCTGTACGTCGACGCGCTCGGGCTGCCGTTGAAGAGCCAGAGCGGCGACTATCACCACAGCGAGCAGATTGCCGGTTGTAAGTCTTTCGGTACCTGGCCGACATCAATCCGGCCGGGCTCAACGAAACGAGTCGGGAGCTGAATACGCCATCCATATCGAGAACCGCGGGCCGACTCCGCTCACCAGGGGTACGCCTCGACCGGCGTG
>JAFAZV010000147.1 GCA_019239445.1 Solirubrobacterales bacterium | reverse complement strand
TTCGAAGCGATCTCGCGCGATCCAAACGCACTCGAGGCGACGATCGCTGAGTCGCCCTCGACGTTGGCGGTGGGCACGGCCTCGCTGCGCGAGCAGCAGCCGTTCCTGGTCAACCTGGCCACGCTCGGGCGCCTGCTCACGCCGGCTACCGCCGCACTCAACCAAACCCTTCCGGTGCTGAACCCGGCGATCGAGACCGGTACTCCGACGCTCCGGCGCACGCCGACTCTGAACGCCAACCTGCAGCAGGTTCTCTCCGCGCTGCAGAGCCTCGCGCAGGCGCCGGGCACGAATCCGGCGCTGAACGGGCTGGTCGACACCGTCGACACGCTGAACCCGATGGTGCGCTACATCGGGCCGTTTCAGACCGTGTGCGACGACTGGAACTACTGGTGGACCTATTTGTCTGAGCATCTCTCGGCGCAGACCAGCTACGGCTTCGCGCAGCGGGCGATCCTCAACCTGGCGCCGCCCTCGGGCGGCAGCGTCGGCAACCAGGGCGCCGTGACCCCGGTGAATGGCGTTGATGCGACCGGCGCGAAGGTCGGTAGCGACAGCCCGCCGCTGACGATCTTCGGCGGCCAGGAGTTCCTCCATGCGCAGTCCTACGGCGCCGCGATCGACAACCAGGGCAACGCCGACTGCGAGACCGGCCAGCGCGGGTGGCCGAAGCGGCTGAACGCATTCGATCCTCAGCACCGCAACCTCGCCCTGGATCCGCGCACGCCGGGTAACCAGGGCCCGACGTTCCACGGTCTCTCGCGCGTCCCGGCCGGCGAGACGTTCAGTCGCGACCCGCAGACCGGACCCCAGCTGCCCAAGCCATGAGACGCGGACGCAGACGCAGACGAAGCCTCAGCCTGTTCACCACGGGCGCCATCGGCATCGTCGTGCTCGCCGTCCTCACGTACCTGGCGTTCACCAAGTTCGCCAACCCGTTCGCGAGTCCGTTCACCGTGCATGCGGTGTTCTCCCGCGCCACCGGCCTGCGCCCGGACTCGCTCGTGCGCATCGCCGGCGTGGACGTGGGCAAGGTGACGGGGATCAAACTCGTCTCCTCGTGCCGGGACGGCGGATCGTCGCAAGCGCAATGCGCGGCCGCTGACGTGACGATGACGATCGACAAGCCGGGCCTGCCGTTGCACACCGACGCGACGTTCCGGATCCGGCCACGCATCTTCCTCGAGGGCGACTTCTTCCTCGACGTCAGCCCGGGCACGCCCGCCGCGGCCGAGGCGCCGGACGGCTACACGTTCCCGATTCAGCAGGGCGTCGAGCCGGTCCAACTCGATCAGGTCCTGACCTCGCTGCAGCTCGACACGCGTCAGAACCTGCAAACGCTGCTCCAGCAATACGGGCAGGCGGTCAAGGTCGGAGGCCCGGCATACAACGCGTCGATCCAGTACTGGCTGCCGGCCTTCCGCTCGACATCGATGGTCGCGCATGACGCGCTTGGGATCCAGCCCCACGACCTGTCGAATTGGATCGCCGCGCAAGGTAGCGTCGCCGGCGCGTTCAGCGCCCATCCGGAGAACCTGAAGAGCCTGATCACCGATCTGAACGCGACCGCGGCCGCGTTCGCGCGCCAGGATGTGGCTCTGCGGCGGGCCGTGGCCGAGCTGCCCACCACCCTGTCCGCGGCGACGCCGGCCTTCAACGCCTTGAACGCGGCCTTCCCGCCCCTGCGGGCGCTGGCCCGCACGCTGGTTCCGGGCGTGCAGTCGGCCGGTCCCGCGATCGACGCGAGCCTGCCGTTCATCACCCAGCTGCGCTTGCTCGTGCGCCCGTCCGAGCTCGAAGGCCTGGCCACCGATCTCGCGCGCGCGGCGCCGTCGCTCGCGCAGCTGAGCAACGAGACGGTCCCGCTCATGCTCCAGGGCGTTCGCCCGGCCTCGAGCTGCGCGGCCACCGTGGTTTATCCGTGGTCCCAGCTTTCTCTGCCCGACCCGCATTTCAACGCCCGCAACGGCTTTCCGCCCCGCAAGGTCTACGTCGAGGCGGTCGACTACCTGCCTGGGCTGGCCGGCGAGTCGCGGAACTTCGACGCCAACGGGGCTTACATCCGCGTACTTCTGACCGCCGGCTCGTTGACCTATTCGCTCTCGCCGAGGACGTTCGGCCAGGCGGTGGCGCCGTTGATCGCCACCCAGCCGACGCTTCCGCCCGGAAGCCGGCGTCCGCCGCTCGAGCCGGGAGTCCCCTGCGAGACGCAGCCGCCGATCAGCGATCTGTCTTCCCCCACCGGCCCGGCTCTGAGCCAGCTGCGATGAAGCGCGCGATCAAGAACCACGCGGTGGATGTGGCGGCCATCTTCGTGTTGCTCGTGTTCTCGGTGGCGGTCGCCGGCTACATCCTCAGCCACCAGCGCCTGCGCTTCCCGCTGATCCAGTCGACGCCCGAGAAGATGTACGCGGAGTTCGCCACCGCACAGGCGGTGATGCCGGGGCAGGGTCAGTCGGTCCGGGTCTCTGGGGTGCAGATCGGCGAGATCGGCGGGGTCTCGCTGCGTAACGGCGTGGCGGTCGTGCAGATGAACATCAACGACAAGTACAAGCACCTGATCCACCAGGATGCGACCGCGCTGCTGCGTCCGCGGACGGGGCTCAAGGACATGTTCATCGAGGTCAACCCCGGCTCGAACCGGGCGCCGGCCGCCGCGCCCGGGTTCACGATTCCGGTGGCCAACACCAAGCCCGACGTCAACCTCGACGAGGTGCTCGCCTCGCTCGACGCCGACACTCGCAGCTACCTCGCGCTGCTCGTCAACGGCGCCGGACGCGGGCTCCAGCGCGACGGCGGCAACCAGCTCGCGCAGGTGTTCGAGCGCTTCGAGCCGACGTTCCGCGACCTCGCGCGCGTGAACCAGGCGGTGGCGCTGCGAGGGAGAAACCTGCGCCGCCTGGTCAACTCGCTGCAGCGGCTGAACACGGCGCTGGCGCAGAAGCAGAACCAGATCGTCCGGCTCGTCGATTCGAGCTCAACGGTGTTCAGGGCTTTCGCCTCGCAGAACCAGAACCTGAGCCAGGCGATCGCTGAGTTGCCGGGAACGCTGACGCAGGCCACCGACACGCTCGGCAACGTGCAGACGTTCGCCACGTTGCTGCGGCCGACGGCGACCAACCTGCTCCCGGCCGCGCAGGCGCTGCCGGCGGCGAACGCCGCGCTGACCGCGCTCGCCCGGCCGGCGACGCCGATCGTGCGCGACCAGATTCGCCCGTTCGTGATCGCGGCGCGCCCGCTCGTGCAGCAGCTCGTGCCGGCGTCGAATCAGCTCGCCAAGGCGACGCCGAACCTCCAGAAGACGTTCACCGTCGTCAACCACCTGGTCAACATGCTCGGCTACTCCCCGGGGGCCGGGCAGCACGGCTACCTGTGGTGGCTCGCGTGGCTCGGCCACAACACGCGGACACTGTTCTCGATCCAGGACGCCAACGGCCCTTACCGGCCGCTGTTCATCCAGTTCAGCTGCCAACAGATCGGCCTGCTCACCGGCGGAGACTTCTCGCTCGTCGGCGCGCTCCTCAACCTGGCGCCGCTCAAGGCGCGCTGCCCGGGGCTCGGAGCGTCCCGTGACAGCACCGCCGCCGCCGCCACCTCGGCCCGACCCGCGACGGGGTCGTCGCACAGCTGATGCAGACCGGCAGCCCGTCACTTGCCAAGGTCGTGACGATGGTGCTGTTCGTCCTCTCCTGCGCCGGGCTGCTGCTGTTCCTGTGGCTGTCGTTCGGTGGCACGATCCCGTTCAACCCGCAGGGCTATCGCGTCCGGGTCTCGTTCCCGAACGCGCAGCAGCTGGCCACCCAGGCCGACGTGCGCATCTCGGGCGTTTCGGTCGGAAAAGTGATCGCCAAGTCGGCTGACCCGCAGGGCAATCGCACGATCGCCACGCTTCAGCTCGGCCGCCAGTACGCGCCGCTGCGTTCCGACGCGCGAGCGATCCTGCGTACGAAGACGATCATCGGCGAGACCTACGTCGAGCTGACGCCGGGGTCGCGAAGCGCGCCGGCGGTGCCCGATGGCGGCCTGCTCGCGCGCGGCAACGTGCAACCCGCGGTCCAGTTGAGCCAAGTGTTCAACGCCTTCGACCCGGTGACGCGGCGCGCGTTCCAGATCTGGCAGCAGGAGCTTGCCGTGGCGCTGGCCGGTAACTCGGCCAATCTGAGCAACGCGATCGGCAACCTGCCCGCGTTCGCGGCCGACGCGTCGGACGTTCTGCGCGTGCTCGACGTCCAGCACGCCGCCACCGTGCAACTGGTCCAGAACGGCGGGACCGTGTTCTCGGCGCTGACGCAGAACCAGTCGGCGCTGCGCAACCTGATCACGAGCGCGGAGGCGACGTTCGCCACGACAGCGGCGAACAACAACGCGCTGGCGGCGACGTTCCAGGTCTTCCCCACGTTCCTCCGGGAGACGCGGGCGACGCTGGCCCAGCTGCAGACGTTCGCGCGCAACACCAACCCGCTGATCCAGGAGCTCGTGCCGGTGGCGCAGGATCTGGGACCGACGCTCGAGGCCGTTCGCGTGCTCTCGCCAGATCTGCTCCGTCTGTTCGTCGACCTGAATCCGCTCATCACAGCCTCGGAGACGGGCTTTCCCGCGCTGCGCGACGTCCTGGGGGGCGCCCAGCCGCTGCTCGGGGCTGTCGGCCCGTTCCTCGAGCAGCTGAACCCGATCCTCCACTGGCTCGAAGGGCACCAGCAGCTGCTCTCCGACTTCATCTCCGTGGGCGGCGTTGGTCTGGCGGCGAAGACGACGGCCTACGGAGGGGCATTGCGCTGCGGCTCGAGCCCGTGCGGGCACTACCTGCGGCAGTTCGCGCCCACCGGACCGCAGACCAGCGGCCTCGCGAGCAAGCGCGACCCGAACAGCCGCGGCAACACCTACCCACCGTCGCTGTGGCTGGCCGATCCGAAGAGCTTCAGCGCCGGCGGCAATTTCCCCGGCAGCTTCGCCCTGCCGTCATGGGACTGCCGGCCGACGGGCGCGCCCGGGGACGGGTCGCGGCCGGCGCAGCTAACGCCGACGCCGGGCGTGCAGGCCTGCCGGGTGGCGCCGACACTGCCAGGAGCCAAGCCGGGACAGATTCCGCACATCCTGGCGGCGCATTACCCGAACAAGTAGTGCCGCTGCCGACGTTGCCGCGCCGGAGCCGTGCAGGCGAGGCTTGTTCCCGCGTGCCGGCCTTCCCGGTCAGGCCACCCGCGCCAGCAGCGGATGCTCGTCTGACGCGCCCGGGCCCGCTTCGGCCAGGACATCGTCGAGCTCGAGCAGCGCGCCGCAGCGCTGACATGCCCGGTGCGCCCCAAGCAGGCCGCCGCACCCGCGGTGGCGGACGATCGTCGGCGGTCCGCCCGCGGCGGGCGCGTACCGATCGCCCCACTGCATCAGCTCGACCAGCAC
>JAFAZV010000293.1 GCA_019239445.1 Solirubrobacterales bacterium | reverse complement strand
TGCGGTGTTCGAGGCGCTCGAGAACGGGATCAAGCTCGTCGTGATCGTGACCGAGCGCATCCCCCGCCGTGACGTGGCGGAGATGGTCGAGCTGGCGAGGGAGAAGCAAGCGCGGATCATCGGCCCGAACTGCCTCGGGATCATCGTCCCCGACGTGATCAAGATGGGCGGGATCGGGGGCCCGGCCAAGGATGCCGCCAAGTCGTACCGGCCGGGACCGGTCGGCGTGATCTCGCGCTCGGGAGGGATGACGACCGAGATGTCCTCGACGCTCAGCGCCGCCGGCCTGGGACAGTCGACCGCGGTCTCGATCGGCGGCGACGCGATCATCGGCTCGACCTACGCCGAGCTGATGCCGCTGTTCGAGGCCGACCTAAAGACCGAGGCGATCGTCATCTACACCGAGCCCGGCGGACGCATGGAGGCCGAGCTCGCGCGCTATGTGACCGAGACCGACTCGCGCCTGCCGATCGTGGCGTTCATGGCCGGCCGGTTCATGGACGAGATGCCCGGGATGAGCTTCGGTCACGCCGGCACGATCGTCGAAGGCAAGGAGGACACCGCGAGCGAGAAGATCGCCCGGCTGGCCGAGGCCGGGATCGTCGTCGCCGAGGAGATCTCGCAGATTCCGGACATCGTTCAAAACGCGCTAGGGGCGCGGGTGTGAGCGGCGGGGGCGCGGGTATGAGCGGCAGGGGCGCGGATATGAGCAGCGGGGGCGCGGATATGAGCAGCGGGGCGCGGGTATGAGCGGCCGGCGCGATGTCAACGGCGGTCAGGTCCCTCGCGACGCGGTCTTCATCGACGTCGAGGTCGACGCCGCCCTGGCCGGCGATCCGGCCCTCGTGGCCAAGCTGACCGAGGTCTGCCCGGTCGACATCTACGCGCAGAACTCGGACGGAACGGTGCGGATCGTGCGCGAGAATCTCGACGAGTGCGTCCTCTGCGAGCTCTGCATCAACGCGGCGCCCGCGGGCACGCTGAGGGTGCTGAAGCTGTACTCCGGCGAGTCCCTGCCGGCGGCCTAGCGCGCGCGGCATTTGTCACATTGTCCGCGGCGCCACGGGGCTAGCGTCGACATGTCGCATGTTTCTCTTCAACGCGTCTACCTCAGCTCCGACGTGGATCTCGGCCTTCGGCGCGGTGCTCACCGGAGTAGCCGCGCTGCTGGCCCTTGGCCTCGTTGGCTTGAACGAGACCCGCAAGCTGCGTAGCCAGCATCGCCAGGACGAGCGGCGGCGACTGCAGGCGCTGATCGGGCGCTATCACGGTCCGCTGCTCGAGGCGGCGATCGACTGGGATCGCAGGATGCACCAGCTCCTGAGCAGCAAACGGGCCGATGTCGGTCGCTATGGCAACGATGCTGAGGGCCTTACGGAAATGGAATGGTTCATGGACGACAGAACGCACTACGACACCGACGACTGGGTGTATGGAAAGTTCTGTAACCCGGACGAGTACATGTTTCGATCCTTCGTGTTCCGCTTTCTGGTGCTGTGTTCGCTGGCGCGTAAGTTCGAGGCGGAAGCCTTCTACCACGACGCGCAGGTCGCCCGGGACCAGGACTTTCAGTTCTTGAAATACGCCAAGGCGTTTCTGTGGGCGCCGACGCATGGAGATTTGCACCCGGACGAGATCCCGAGCCAGGACCACTTTCCCAACGATGAGTTCCGCCCGATTCTCGACAAGTGCTATCGCGCAAACGAAGGCGCGGTCGGCGAACAGATCCAGATCTTCGACCTCGTTCATCTGTCCGAGCTCGTGGGTCGCGAGCGCGGCGAGTACGCGGAGCGACTTCGAAGCCTCCGCGCCGAGCGCGAGATGACCCCGCTCGGCGCCGCCCTCGGCGAGCCCGACGAGGGCGAGGCGATCGAGCTGGAGGCCGAGGCGGAGCAGGAAGCCAACGGGAGAGTCGCTGTCGCCACCGAGATCTCGGCAGCCCCCCGGCCCCAGCCGCGGGGGATCGGACGGGTGATCCTGTTCTTCATCGGCTTGCGCAGGCCGAGCTGGCGCGAGGATGATCCGCGCCGCCTGACGCGCTACAACTGGGATCGCCTGTGCGTACTGCACTTGCTCGTGATGGCGTTCATCAACGAGTTCGGCTATCAGTGGCAACAGAAGACGCCGCATGACCTGCGTGCGACGGTCGACGCAATCGTTGACCCGAAGGTGGCGTTGAGGTTCGACACGGCGATCGAGAGCCTCGGTCTCGCCGCCGGACGGGGACCGCGGGCGCGGCGGGGGATGCTCCAGGTCAAGGTGACATTGCGCGACCGGATCCGTCAGGCCGCGTCGACCCGTTCACCGGCACCGGCGCAGCGAAGCTGACCTCTCGCCCGCGAGGACGGGTAGCCTAGGGCCGAGCGCCGTGAACCTACGCGCTCGAGCGCCGTGAACCTCGCGACCATCCTCACCACCTCAGCCGCAGACGATCCTGACCATCTCGCGGTGAAGCTCGACGACGCCGAGTTGAGCTACGCCCAGCTGGATCGCGCCACCGCGCGCCTCGCCGGACTGCTTGCGCAGCATGACGTCAAGCGCGGCGATCGCGTCGGCGTCATGCTGCCGAACGTCCCCTATTTCCCGCTCTGCTACTACGGCATCCTGCGCGCCGGCGGGATCGTCGTGCCGTTGAACGTCCTGCTCAAGCGGCGCGAGGTCGCGTTCTACCTCGAGGACTCGGGCGCGCGACTGCTGTTCGCGTGGCATGCGTTTGCCGAAGAGGCCGAGGCCGGAGCGGCGGATGCCGGCGCCGAGTGCCTGCTCGTTGCTCCCGGCGAGTTCGATCGCGCCGTCGGCGAAGCGCCGGCTCGTGACGCGGTGACCGAGGCCGACGATGGCGACACGGCCGTGATCCTCTACACCTCGGGCACGACCGGGACTCCGAAGGGAGCAGAGCTGACGCACAGCAACCTGCTCCGCAACGCGAAGATCTCGAGCGGACTGTTCGAGCTGGGTGAGGACGCGGTGACGCTGGGCGCGCTGCCGCTGTTTCACACCTTCGGCCAGACGTGCTCGATGAACGCCACCATCTCGAGCGGTGGCGCTCTGACTTTGATCCCGCGCTTTGAGCCCGCGAAGGCGCTCGAGATCATCCAGCGCGACCGCGTGAACGTCTTTCAAGGCGTGCCGACGATGTACGGGGCGATGCTCCACGAGCCCGATCGTGAGCGGTTTAACACTTCGACACTGCGAGTCTGTGCCTCCGGCGGCTCCGCCTTGCCAGTGGAACTGCTGCGCGCGTTCGAGCAGTCGTTTCACTGCAAGGTGCTCGAGGGTTACGGCCTCTCGGAGACCTCGCCGGTCGCTTCGTTCAACCATCCCGATCGGGAGCGTAAGCCGGGCTCGATCGGGACCCCCGTAGACGGGGTCGAGATGAAGGTCGTTGACGACGAAGACAACGACGTCGCGCAGGGGGAGGTCGGGGAGATCGTGATCCGCGGCCACAACGTCATGAAGGGCTACTGGGGCCGGCCCGACGCGACCGAAGAGGCGATCCGCGACGGCTGGTTTCACAGCGGAGACCTCGCGCGAGTCGACGCAGACGGCTACTTCTTCATCGTTGACCGCAAGAAGGACATGATCCTCAGGGGCGGCTACAACGTCTATCCGCGCGAGATCGAGGAAGTGCTCTACGAGCATCCGGCCGTGCGGGAGGCAGCGGTGGTGGGGCTGCCACACGAGGAGTACGGTGAGGAGGTCGGGGCGGCGATCGCGCTCAAAGACGGCGCCGACGCGAGCGTCGAGGAACTGCGTGAATTCGTCAAGCGCCAGGTTGCGGCGTACAAGTATCCGCGCGAAGTGTGGTTCGTCGGCGAGCTTCCGAAAGGACCGACGGGAAAGATCCTCAAGCGCGAGATCGAGCGCCCGGCCGACGCTTGACCGGACCGATCCGACCGCGGAGGGCCGCTTGACGGGAGGAGTCCGTATCCGCGCCGCGGAGCCGACCGACGTAGCGCTCATCTTGTCGCTGATCCGCGAGCTGGCGGAGTATGAGCGCGCGGCCACGCGCGTCACAGGCACGGAAGAGCTTCTCTTCGAGGCCCTGTTCGGAGCGCATCCGGTGGCCGAATCCGTAGTCGCCGAAACGACCGAGAGGCACGCGCGTCCCGAGCCGGCGGCGAACTTCGAGCCGGTCGGGTTCGCTCTCTTCTTCACGACCTTCTCGACCTGGCTCTGCCAGCCCGGTATCTACCTCGAAGATCTGTACGTCCGGCCGGCGCACCGCCGCAGCGGCATCGGCAGGCTGCTGCTCACGCATGTCGCACGGGTTGCGGTCGAGCGTGGCTGTGGGCGGCT
>JAFAZV010000174.1 GCA_019239445.1 Solirubrobacterales bacterium | reverse complement strand
ATCGCCGCGGCCGAGATCACCCCCTCGGGAGTGCCCCCAATTCCCCACAACAGGTCGACCGGCGAGTTGTCGCTCACCGCGAGCATCGCCGCCGAGACATCGCCGTCCAGGATCAAGCGCACCCGCGCCCCCGCTTCGCGCACCTGGCGCATCGCTTCGTGGTGGCGTTCGCGATCGAGCATCACGACCATCACGTCGCGGATGTCGATCCGCTTGCGCTTGGCGATCAGCTCGAGCGTCTCCGGCAGCGGGCGGTCGAGATCGAGCAAGTCGGCGATCTCAGGCCCGCCGGCGATCTTCTCCATGTACACGATCGGACCCGGGCTGAACATCGCGCCCCGCGCCGCCAGCGCGATCACCGCGATCGCGCTCGGCATCCCCAGCGCCGTCAACCGCGTGCCCTCGAGCGGATCGACCGCGATGTCGACTTCGGGCGGCGTGCCATCGCCGATCTGCTCGCCGTTGTAGAGCATCGGTGCCTTGTCCTTCTCGCCCTCCCCGATGACCACCACGCCGTCCATCGAGACCGAGTCGAGGACGTGGCGCATCGCATCCACCGCAGCCTGGTCCGCGCCCTCCTTATCGCCCCGGCCGACCATGCGCGCGGCGGCCAACGCCGCGGCCTCGGTTACGCGCACCAGCTCGAGCGCCAGGTTGCGGTCCGGCCGCGAAGCGCTCATCACAACACCCCGGGCGGCTTGCGTCGCGCCGCGCCTTCCTGCGAGCGCCAGATCGACCCGACCAGGATCAGCCCGCCGCTGATCAGCGCCACCCACCAGCCGAAGTCGAGGGCGATCTCGCCCGGCGGCGAACCCGGCTTGTCCAGCAGGCCTCGGTAGAGCACGAACGTCAGAGCTACGAGCGCGATCACCGCAGTCAATTCGCCCCGCGGCCACGACAGCGCGTGCCCGCGCACGATGATGTACGCGAGCACCAGCGGCGCGAGCGCGGTGATCAGCAGCAGATAGCGCAGGATCGTCAACGCCGACCATCCGGTGCACGTCGAGTCGGGTCCCTTGCAGCTGTTCAGCACGGCGTTGCGGTTGCCCAGCGAATACCAGCTCAGGAACAGCGAAATCGCAAGCAGAATCCCCCCGATGACCGCGATCAGCTCGCCCCGATCAAGCTGCTTGTAGTCCATCGCCGCGAGAGCCTAACCGTTTCGGAGTGCTAGGTTCGCCGCCGCCCGATGGAGTTCCGCCAGCTCCTACCCCAGCCCGAGACCGTCGCCGCCGACCAGCTTCTGGGCCAGCTGAGGCGCGACCTGCAGGCGCCCGCTGAGCGCCCATACACGCTCGTCAACTTCATCGCCAGCGCCGATGGCCGCGCGACATTCGCCGGGCGCTCGGGCGGCCTCGGCGACGACGGCGACCGTGCGATGTTCCACGGCCTACGCGAGCAGGTCGATGCCGTGATGGTGGGTACCGGCACGCTGCGCGCGGAGCGCTACGGGCGCGTCCTCGGCCGCCCTGAGCGGCGGGAGCGACGGCGTTCCCGCGGGCTGACCCCGGAGCCGCTGGCCTGCATCGTCTCGCGCAGCGGCGACATCCCCGATATTCCGCTGTTCGCCGAGCCCGAGGCGCGTGCGATCGTGTTCGTCCCTCGCGGCACCGACATCGATTTGCGCGACACCGCGGCGCAGATTGAGCTCACCCGGTTGGATCCAGGCGAGCTGACGCTGACCACCGTGCTGCGTCGCCTGCGCGCCGAGCACGACGTCGAGGTCCTGCTCTGCGAGGGCGGCCCGATGCTGTTCGGCGGTCTCCTGCAGGAGCGGGCAGTCGACGAGCTGTTCCTGACTCTGGCCCCCAAGCTGACCGGCGGTGGCACCGAGCACACGATCACGAGCGGTCCGGAGCTGCCCGAGCTGCAGCCGCTCAGCTTACGCTGGCTGCTCGAGCGCGACGGCTCGCTCTACCTGCGCTACCGACTGCGGTGAAGCACCATGAGACAATCAGGCGACATGGGTAGCGCGATCGCAGCCACCGCGCGGCTCACCCAGGCAGAAGCGATCGCGGCTCTGACCGACGCGCGCGAGCGGACGCTGGCGCTGGTTCGGGCGATCAGCGACGAGGATCTCGAGCGGGTCCACTCGCCGCTGATGAGCCCGCTCGTCTGGGACCTCGGGCACATCGCGGCCTTCGAGGACCTCTGGCTCGTTCACCGCTACGACTGCCGGCCGCTGCTGCGCGAGGACCTCGCCGACGTCTACGACGCATTCGAGACCCCGCGCGCGGGCCGCGGCGATCTGCCGTTCCTGCGACCCGCCGCCGCGCGCGAGTACCTCGAGGAGGTGCGGGCGCGGACGCTTGAGGTAATCGAGCAGCGCGGCGTCGGTCACGGCGTCCTGCACGAGTTAGTCATCCGCCACGAGATGCAGCACAACGAGACGATGCTCCAGACGATGCAGCTGGCCCATCTCGACGGCATCGCCACCGCCACCACGCCGATGGCGTCTCGCGACGGGGCCGCCGCGGCAGCGAGCGGGCTCGAGCTGATCGCGATCCCCGCCGGCGCCTGCACGATCGGCGTCGGCGAAGGCGGCTTCGCCTACGACAACGAGCGCCCGCGTCACCGCACGGATACGCGCGGCTTCCTCATCGGCCGTACCCCGATCACCAACGCCAGCTTTCTCACCTTCGTCGAGGGCGGCGGCTACGAGCGCCGGGAGTGGTGGTC
>JAFAZV010000462.1 GCA_019239445.1 Solirubrobacterales bacterium | reverse complement strand
GAGGTTCCACGCCGGCGCGGCGCCACCCCTCCCGCAGCGCAACTTCCGCGCCGGCTCGGGTATAGAAGATCCGTCCAACTTCGAGGGAGCGAGGGATGACTCGAACGCTGAAGCTGCTGATCGGAGTTCTCGCCACGGGCGCCGCCGCTGTGGGCACCGCACGGGCCGCATCGTCACCGGCGGTATCGACCGGCTTGGCGTCGTCGATAACCCTTCACAGCGCGACCCTGCACGGCACGATAAACCCGAACGGCGCGCTCACCGGCTATCGCTTCGAGTGGGGCGTCACCAACGCATATGGGTCGTCGAGTTCGGTGAAGTCGCTGGCGCCGGGCAGCAAGACGGTGTCCGTCAGCCGTGGCGCGACGGGCCTCAGCCCGGGCACGATCTACCACTACCGGCTGGTGGCGCTGAACAAGGCTGGTGGCGCCGTCGGAGCCGACCGCAGGTTCAAGACCGCCGGCCATCCGCCCCCCGGCGCTGTCACCGGTGCGATCTCCCAGCTCGGGGCGAACTTCGCCACCGTGACCGGCGTCGTCTACCCGAACGGCGAGGTCACCAGCTGGTGGGTTCGCTACGGCCTCACGCCGGCCTACGGGTTCCAGACCGCGACGCAGGTGATCCCCGCCGGCAAGGCTCCCGTGCCGGTTTCGATCCAGCTCCAGGGCCTCTCCTCGGCGACGTTCTTCCACTACCAGCTCGTCGCCCAGCACAGCACGTCGGGTCCTGAGCCCGGTGCCGACGGCATCTTCCTCACCTTCCCCTCGCCGCGCCCGGTCCCGCGTGTGCCGGCGCGGACGTCGCCGCGGCACGCCCGCCGAGCTCCGTACGTGTTCACGACGTCGGGACGGGTAACCCGGCCATCGTGGATCCCGCAGTCGCTGGCGTGCTTCCAGAACGCCACCGTGACGTTCTACTCCGGCCGGCGCCAGGTCGCGTTCAGCCTGTTCCCGATCAACCCCGACTGCACGTTCTCCGGGCAGACCGTGTTCACGCACCTGCCGGGTCACGGCCGGCGCCGGCATCGCCGGGTCCGCTTGAAGGTGCTCATCCACTTCCGCGGCAACGGCTACCTGGCTCCGGCCGACGCGCGCGCCGAATCGGTGCTGCTCGGCTAGTCGGCCTCACCGGTCGCGCAGGCGGACGACCAACCGCAGGCCGGACCAGACCTCGTCGATCGCGCACACCTTGTTGTCGACGAGCCCGCTCGCGAGGCCGAGCGAGCGGACGACATCCTCGGTCACGTCGGTGGCCACGCCGGAGCTTCGCTTCGGCCAGGCGATCCACAGCCCGCCGGCGGGATCGAGCGCCCCTTTCAGCGCCGCGAGCCGGCGCTCGAGCTCGCTCCGGCGCGTACAGAACGCGACGATCACGTCGAACCGGCCGACCAGCCGCCGGCGCACGATGACCTCAGGCGGAAGCTCGCCCAGCGTCATATCGAACCCACCCTGGGCACCGATCAGACCGAGCCGCGCGCCCGGCTTGATTCCGAGCTTGCGCGGGAGCGGCGTCCCGGAGTAGCCGGCGCCCGCGCCGGTCACGAAGTCGGCGCGGCGTTCTGCGCCTGCGCCGCCACCTCCGCGATCACCTTCGAGAGCTGGCTTCCCTGCCACGCGATCGGCGAGCGCCCCGGCTCGTCGGTGACCAGCCGCGCGCCGGGAATCGCGGCGGCAATCGCCTCCCCCACCGCTCGCGGGTGTCCCGGATCGGCCTCGTCGTTGCTCGCGACGACCACCGTCGGCGCGGAGATGGCCGCCAGCTCGCGCAGCGACGAAAACGGGCGGGAGCGCGGCACGGCCTGGAGCGCGTCGGCCACCGCCTCCGGATGCTCGTGCTGGGCCAGGCGCTGACGGATCACCTTGATCACGCTCTCGCGCCAGCGCTCGGGCACGGCCGGCGGACCGTAAGCCTCGAGGAAGCCCTCAACGCCGCCCCGACGCAGGCCCTCGGCCAGCGCATCCCACCGCGCCAGCGACTCCGAGCTCGCCTCGCTGCCGTCGTAGGCGGGCGTTATGACGACCAAGCCCGCCACCCGCTCACCCGCTCGCAAGGCATACCCAAGCAGCGTGTGTGCGCCCATCGACGCCCCTGCCAACACCGCGCGCTCGATCCCGCCGTGATCGAGTACCGCCTCGAGATCGCGCGTCAGCTCGTCGTAGCCGTAGGCATCCGGGTCAGGCGCCGGCGAGGAGCGCCCGTGGCCACGGGCGTCATAGGCGATCACCCGGTGCCCGGCGCGCTCGAGCGCCTTGGACCCCATCACGACGTAGCGGCGCGTCGCGGTGAGGCCGTGCAGCAGCACCACCGCCACGCCCTCCCCGTGCTCGTCGGCGACGACCGAGACGCCATCGCGCGCCACTGTGAATTCGGCCACGCGCGTTTTCTACCATCAGGGTATGGACGTCACCGAGAGCAATTTCCAAACCGCGGTCATCGAGCGCTCACACGAACTCCCAGTCGTCGTCGACTTCTGGGCCGAGTGGTGCGGGCCCTGCCGGCAGCTCGGCCCCGTACTCGAGCAGACGATCGCCGCGCGCGCGGGCAAGATCGAGCTGGCGAAGCTCGACGTCGACGCCAACCCCATGCTCGCCCGGACATACCGCATTCAAGGCATTCCCGCCGTCAAGGCCTTCAAGGACGGCCAGGTGGTCTCCGAGTTCGTCGGGGCTCAGCCGCCGTCGATGGTCGAGCGTTTCCTCGACTCGCTGTTGCCCTCGGAAGCCGATGGGCTGGTCGCGCAGGGCGATGAGGCCTCTCTGCGCCGGGCCGTAGAGCTCGAGCCGGCTCGCGCCGA
>JAFAZV010000450.1 GCA_019239445.1 Solirubrobacterales bacterium | reverse complement strand
CTGACAACTTCAAGTGCAACTTTTAAGGCAAAACGGTGTTGTGATTAGTGCCACGGGGATTACGGGGCGCCGCCCAAGCCGTCTCGACGGGGACGCAAAGGATTCGCGCACGGGCGGAGAAATTGCTTAAGGCCGCGGGCTACCGCGCCGATTACCAGCAGGACCATTCTTATGACACCACCACCCGCCGCATATGAGGCTGGCCGCACCGGGACGCTCACGCTCCCGCAACGGCCCACGAGGCTCGGCTCGACGCCGATCGGCCGAGCCCTGCTCGCGCGTGAGTGGGGCCGCCTGCGCTTCTTCATCGACGTGGTCGTGCTGTACCTCGCTGCCACGACGGCGCTGTTCATCGACGCCAAGCTTTCTGGCGCGCTCAGCACCGGGATCCTCGCCGCCGCGTTCCCGCTGCTGGTCCTGACGATCCTCTACGGCCGGCGCAATCCCGACGAGCGGCTGTACACATCGCTGCTCGACAGCGCCACCTTTGTCCTCGGCGTCGTCTCTCTGGCCGCGATGCTGTTGATCGCTCTCGGCTCAATCGCCGGCGGCGCGCACCCGGTCGAGCTTGCGCTGTGGCTGTGGGCTTTCTCGCTCGCGTACCTGAGCGTCTCCCGTACCGTGCTGCTCTCGCTGCGCCGGCGCACGATGCAGAGCGACGCCTTCGTGGTCCCGACGTTGATCGTCGGCGCCGGCAACGTCGGCCAGCATCTCGTGAAGCGCCTGCGCGCCGAGCCGCGCTATGGCCTGCGGCCCGTGGGCTTCCTGGACGCCGACCCGCCCGCCCGTCCGGATGGTTCGGAGGCCGCGTTCGTTCCGGTCCTCGGCGGTCCGGATGACCTCGCCGGCGCGGTCGAGGAGACAGGCGCCCGGCGGGTGATCCTGGCCTTCTCCTCTCAGCCCGAAGAGACACTCAACGCCACCGTCGCGGAATGTCAGCGCCTCGGTCTCGAGGTGTCGGTCGTGCCGCGCCTGTACGAGTCGATCAACGAGCGCGCGGAACTCGATCACATCGGCGGCCTGCCGCTCTTGTCGCTGCGTCCGACCAACCCGCGCGGATGGCAGTTCATGGTCAAGCACGCGATCGATCGTGCCTTCGCGGCGATCATGCTGCTCGCCGCTTCGCCGATCCTGATCGCAATCGCCGCCGCGGTCAAGCTGAGCTCGCCGGGCGGGGTCTTCTTCCGCCAGAAGCGCGTCGGCCGCGACGGGGTCGAGTTCACGATGCTGAAGTTCCGCTCCATGCGCGGCGATCCCGCCACGGACGGCGAGGCCGACGCAGGTTGGGCATCGCGGATCCACGTCGCTCAGGCTGCCGGGCAGCCGGTGCGCAAGCCGGCCGATCGCGTGACCAAAGTCGGCCGCTTCCTGCGTGCCACGTCACTCGACGAGCTGCCGCAGCTGATCAACGTGCTCCGTGGTGACATGTCGCTAGTCGGTCCTCGACCCGAGCGCGTCAATTACGTGCGCGACTTCGGCCAAGCCGTGGCGCGCTACAACGATCGCCACCGGGTCAAGTCAGGGCTCACCGGCTGGGCTCAGGTCAGCGGCTTCCGCGGCCAGACTTCGATTGCCGATCGCGTCGAGTGGGACAACTGGTACATCCAGAACTGGTCGCTGCGGCTCGATCTGCGGATCATCGTCCTGACGATCGCCGAAGTCCTGCGGTTCCGCGGCTGAGCTGCCGTCCCCCGCGGCCGAGCTGCCGTCCCGCGGCCGAGCCGCACGCCCAGCGGCGGCGCGACGGGCCGCGATCGCCGTAACGTGCGTCAGCGCCTGCCGTCCTGGGCGCTCACGAACGCTGCGGCGAGAAAATCGACGTGGTGTTCGAAAGCGGCCGAATCCGCTGACGCCGGCGAACGTTACGGCGATCGTGGAGGGCGCTTCGGGGCCGTGAACCGGCTCGCTAGGTAGAGAGTGACCAAATTGCATGCAAGCAACCGCGAATCGGGCTGAGTCCATGCGATTTGTCGCGAAAAGCGCCCGAACGCATGCACGTGACGAAATCCGTCCGCGCTTGCATGCGATTTGGTCGTGGCGGAACTGAGCGCGAGCACGCTGGGCCGAACAACGTCGCAGTACGCCCTCGCCGCGCCACCACCCACTGGCGGGCCACCAGCTCGAGGTGAGTGCTGGCCGCGATTGAGCCTGCCAGGCTCGGAGCCACGGTTGGCGACGGCCGCGCCCGCTATTCCGCCGGCGCGCCGATCCGCCGCACCCTGACCCCGCTGGTCGTCCAGCGAGCCGGATCGATGACACCTCGCCCGTCGACGATCGCCCGCACCCCGGACAGATCGGAGGAGGTGAGGCGCGAATACTCGGCGTGGTCGGCCTGCACGATGGCGGCGTCGAGCTCGCCACCGTCCCACGGCTCGAACCCGAGCGCGCGCAGCTCCTCGGGCTCGTACAGCGGGTCGCTGGCCAGCGGGCGCGCGCCACGACGCTCGAGCTCGCGCGCCACGCCGAACGCGCCCGAGAACGCTGGCTCCTTGACCCCACCGCGATAGCTGACGCCAAGAATCAGCACCCGCGCGCCGGCGAGGCCGTCGGGAAGCAGCTCCTCGAGCAGCTCGACCGCGTACGCCGGCATGCCCTGGTTGATCTCGCGTGCCGCCGCCGGCAGCCGAGCCTCAGGATCGCCGGCCAACAGAAAGCGCGGGTAGACCGGTATGCAGTGACCGCCGACCGCGATGCCGGGACGGTGGACATGCGAGAAGGGCTGTGAGTTGGCGGCATCGATCACCTTGCCGATGTCGATTCCGGTGCGGTCGGCGAAGCGCGCGAACTCGTTAGCCAGCGCGATGTTCACATCGCGGTAGGTGGTCTCTGCGAGTTTGGTCAATTCGGCGGCTTCGGCCGATCCCATGCCGCGGATCTCCGCGTCCAGAAACTGGCCGTAGAGCTCCTCCGCCCGCCGCTCGCCCTCTGGGCTGAGGCCGCCGACGAGCTTCGGGTAGGTGTCGAGATCGCGGAAGATCCGGCCCGAGTACACCCGCTCGGGACTGTGCACGGTGAAGAAGTCGCGCTCCCCCTCCAGCCCTGAGAGCTCGCTCATGGCCGGCGCGATTCGCTCCCGCGTCGTGCCCACGGGAAGGGTTGTCTCGACGCTCACCACCGCGCCCGGCCTGAGACCTCGCGCGATGTCGGCGACGACCGAATCGAGGACGCGGAAGTCGGGGCGCGCCTGGTCGTCGACAACCAGCGGCGGGACAGCGATGATCAGATCCGCCCCCTCGGCCACCGCAGCCGTCGTGTCCGTGGTGGCGCGCAGCCGCCCCTCGCCCACCGCGCGCTCGAGCGCGTCCTGCAGGCCCGCTTCTCCGGGGAACGGCTCGAGGGCGCGGTTGACCCGGTCGACCACGCGCGAATCGATGTCGGTGCCGGTGACTTCGTGCCCCGCGAGCGCGATCTTGGTCGCAATCGGCAGGCCGATCTTGCCCAGCGCGACGACGACAGCGCGCATCAGGAGCGCGCGGCGCTCGGCGCGAGGGTCAGCGTCCGGCCGCTGCGGGCGCTCTCGAGCACGGCTTCGGCGGCCTCGACGATCTGCACTCCCTGCTCCAGCGTGACCACCTCGGCGCTGGGGTGCCCCTGCAGGAGGTCGAGGAAGCAGTCGTGCTCGATCCGCAGCGGCTCCTCACGCGGCAGGGCATAGCGCGTGACATCACCCTCGCTCACGCCGCGGAACTGCTGCGCCGCCGACCAGACCACGCCGACTTCGCCGTTCTCATAGAAGTACAAATCGCCGGTGAGCGTGTCAGCTTCGAGCAGCCCCCGCTCGCCGAGCACCCGCGTGCGGCGCACCTTGGTCGGCGAGACCCAGTCGACGACGATGTTGAACGCCGCGCCGGAGCGCAGCGCGCCGAGCGCCAGCACCAGATCCTCGTGCTCGCGGCCGCTCAGGTGCTGGGTCTGGGCGGCGACCGTCGCGATCGCCGAGTCAGACAGCCAGCTGACGAGGTCGATGTCGTGTGTCGCCAGGTCCTTGACCACGCCCACGTCCTGGATGCGCGCCGGAAATGGGCCGCTGCGCACGGTCGAGGTGGTGAACAGGCGACCGACCTGGCCGGCCAGCAGGCGCCGCCGCAGCTCCTGCAGCGCGGGGTTGAAACGCTCGACGTGCCCGACCGCGCCCTGGACGTTCGCGGCATCGCAGACTTCGACGATCCTAAGCGCCTGCTCGCTGCTCGCGGCCAGCGGCTTCTCGATCAGCATCGAAATCCCCGCTGCCGCCAGCTGCTCCACCACCGGGAGGTGCAAATCGGTGGGGACCGCGACGACCGCGAAGTCGAGCCGCCCGCGCGCCAGCAGCTCCTCAACTGACTCCAGCACGAGAGCGCGGTCGTGCACGGCTCGATAGCGATCCCCGCCGGGGTCGACCGCGCCGGCGAACGTGACCCGCTCTGAGCTCTGGAGCAGGCGCGCGTGATGGCGGCCGATCATGCCGAGACCGATCACCGCGCCTCGCAGGCTCGAGTTCCTCAGATCGCTGGCCACGCGGCGGGGAAGGCTAGATGATCCATTCCAAGTTCCCGCATCCGTCTGCATGCAGTGGACCTCGCGAGCGCACAACCGACATGTTCGTTGCTTGCGGTTAGCTCGCCACCCATGCGGGTACGGACTAGGCTGCTCCTGCCCCCGATATGCGCGCGTCTGGACCATGCCCCCCCGGGTCCGGCGCGACCGCAAGGCGTAGCCGCGTCCGTACGCCGGTCGTCGCTCGACCCATCCTGCCGACGCTGATCGTCGCGATCTGCGCCGTCGGCTGTGGGCTGCTCTGCGCCCGCGCCTCGGCCACAACCTTCTACGTCTCGCCACGCGGACACGACAACCGCTCAGGTCGAAGCCCCGGCCACGCCTGGCGGACGATCGACCGCGTGAATCGCGCGCACCTGCGGGTCGGAGACACGGTCCTGTTCCGCGGCGGCGCGACGTTCGCCGACGACATCCTGATGCCGGGATGGGGCACGGCGGTCTCGGGTGCGCCCCGGTTCCCTGTCGTGTTCGCCTCCTACGGTCGCGGCCGAGCGTGGCTGCCCCGCGGGATCTGGTTCCGCGCCGAGACCTACCTCGTATTCGAGCATCTCGCGGTCTCGGGCGACGGCATCGGGGGGTCCGGAAGCGCAATCACGATTGCCCATGACCGGATCAGCGGCATCGGCGGCGCCGGCCACTTCGCCATCAACGCGACCGGGAGCGGGTGGTCGATCCGCGACAACGTCATCTCCCACATCGGCGACTCGGGGTTGATGCTGATCGGCGATCGCTACTACGTCGCCGGCAACCGCATCGACCACACCGGCCTCGACCCCAGCGTCGACTGGGGCGCGCACGGCATCTACCTCAAAGCGTCACGCTCGACCGTGCTCGACAACAAGATCACGCACTTCCACAACGAAGGCGTGTCCGTGCGCTACCGCGACAGCGTGATCGCGCGCAACAACATCAGCGGCGGGCAGTACGGGATCGCCTGGCACCAATACGACACGGCGAGCGGGACGAGCTACTGGTTTCAGAACACGATCACGCACACCACCGAGGTCGGGATCTACATCAGTCCGCACGACATCGGCGGGTATACGCATGAGCGCTTCGTGCTCGCCGCTAACGTCATCCGGCCGGCACGCGGCGTGCCCACCGACCTGGAAACGCACTCCGTGCGCATCAAGTAGGCGAGCTGAGAACCTCTTCGTAAAGGGAGGCGGTCTCGCTCAGCATCCGCTCGAGCGTGAAGCGCTCGGCGTGCCGGGCCCGCGAGGCTTCCGACATCGCTTCGAAATCAACCTCGTCCCCATTCAGTTCGAGCATCGCCGCCGCCAGGTCGGCGGGGTCCCGCGGCGCCACCAGCCTGCCCGTCTGCGGGGTGATGATCTCTGGCGTACCGAACACTGCGGTTGCGATCTGCGGCACGCCCCAGGCCTGCGCCTCGAGCAGCGAGATCGGCAGCGCCTCCCAGCTCGAGGAGAGCACGAAAACGTCGATCGCGCTCATGTACCGCTCGACCGGCGGCGTGAACGGCAGCAGCGCGAACCGAGCGTCGCGATCGAGGCCCAGCCGCGCGGCCTGCGCCCGGAGCTCTGGTGCGAGAGGACCGTTGCCGATGAGCGCGATGCGTGCTCGCTCGTCGCGGTCGAGGGCAACTCGGGCCGCCTCGAGGAACACGTCCTGGCGCTTCTGCGTACGCAGCCGCGCGATATTCGCAAACAGCCGGCCTCCTTGGCGCAGCTCGGACAGCCGCGGGTCCGCCAGCGATTGATGGTCGGCTTCCGGAACGCCGTAGCGGAGCACCGCGAGCTGTTCGGGCGTGCCGATCCGGTTGCCGCGCGCGACTGCCAGCTCCGCCTCGCACACGCACACGATCTTCGCGGACAAGCGCGCAAGCGCCCGTTCCGTACGCGAGACGAGGAGCTGCCGGGCTCGGCTCACCTCCCCGACGAAGCCAAAGCAGTGCGGCGTGTAGATCGTTCGCGTCCCCGTTCCGGCGAGCGCGGCACGTCCGATGGCGCCGGCCTTCGATGCGTGGCAATGGACGATCCCCGGCCTACGTGCCTGCACGAGTCGCCGCAGCTCGAGTCCGGCGCGCGCGTCGTCCCACGGGTGGCGGTAATCGCGGCGGAAGGCGAGCGTGTGAAGCCTGATTCCAGCCTCGCTTGCGCGCGCCTCGACCTGAGAATCACGCGGACCTACCAGCTCGACCTCGAAGCCGCGGTCGCGCAGCCCGAGGGCGAGCAGGAGTGCGTGCTCGGGCACGCCCCCGTCGGGCGGTTCGAACACCTCGAGCGCGAGCCGTCCTCCGGCGGCGGTGCTAGCGGCCATCGAGGTTCCCGGCGCGCTCGTACCTAACCCGACGCAGTGCTCGCCACCTCATCACGCCGCTGCGCAGCAGCGGCGCGTTGCGCAGGCGATGCTCGGAGCGCAGGCGCTCGCGCATCACCCGGCCCGCGAACGACCTGCTGGTGACGTCGACCTTGAGCCGCGTGTACGGCTCGCCGCCGAAGTCGCGTTTGTAGGCGAAGTCGCCGGGGCCCAGGTCCAACCGCTCTACGCCGCGGTCGATCGAATCGCGGACCGTCGCGAGCCTCACGACGAGGCCAGGGCTGAGATGCGCCGCCGCGGGATCGAAGCCGGTGTTGTAGGCCCACGTCTCGCGCCGGTTGTCGAGCTGCACCGCCGCCCCGATCGTCGCCCCCTCGTGTTCGACGACGAACACGCGCAACTCCGGCGCACCGCGCACCGCCACCTCCACGAGCATCCGCACAAGCCGGGCATCGATCACGCGGTGGCGCTCTCCCTTCGTCTGCGCGCGCGCCGTGTGCAGGCGCGCGAACGCCTCGATGCCTGCACGAGCTTTCTCGCCCATCGCGCTCAGGGTGATGGCGCCCTCGCGTTCGGCCACGCGCAGGCGCCGGCGGAACTCGCGACGCCGGCTCGCCGCGCGAGCGGCCAGGAACTCCTCGAACGTAGCGGGAAGGCGAAGCTGGAACCAGTGCACCGGCGTGAGCAGCGCGCCGGGGGCCTCGCAAGCTCCGGCGGCGACGCCCTCGAGAAGGCTCCAGTCGCGCCTTTGCCGCAGCCACTGCGTCGTCGCTCGCCAGGCCTCCCGCTCGCGCTCCGGCGTCACCAGCAGCCCGCGCAGCGGCGTGATCGGCGCGCCCGCGAAGCGCAGTACGCCGAGGCGGCATTCCTCGATCAGGCCGAGTCCGACCAGCTCGCCATTGCCGTCGGTCAAACGAAGGCACAGGAGCCGGCGTGGGTCGTAGACGCGCATCCAGCTCTCGAGCCAACCCCAGGTCAGGTACGGCGAGGCACTTACGTGCGACGCCAGTTCCTCCCACTCCTCTCGCGCTGAGTCGGCCGCCGCAGACGGAAGAAAATCCGCCTCGACGTGCAGCGGCATGCGCGTCGAGGTGTTCGCACCGCCCGGCAAAGTAAGGCTAAGGTACCGAAAGGCCGATGGCCGACGTCCTCGTCCTCTGCTACCACGCGGTAAGCCCGAGCTGGGACGTCGAGCTGTCGGTGACGCCGGAGTCGCTCGAGCGCGATCTCAGGTATTTCGCACGCTCGAGCTGGACGGTCGTGCCGTTCACGCAAGCGGTTCTCAACCCCCCCGCTCCGCGGACGCTGGCGCTTACCTTCGACGATGCCTTCGCGTCGGTCAAGCGCTTCGCGGCGCCGCTGTTCGAGCGCTTCGGGTTCCCGGCTACGCTGTTCGTCCCGACCGATTACATCTCGGCCGGCGGACCGCTGAGCTGGCCCGGGGTCGATCACTGGCTGCGCACCGAACATGCTCGCGAGCTCGAGGCGATGAGCTGGGACGACGTACGCGAGCTGGCCGACGCGGGGTGGGAGATCGGGTCGCATACGTGCAGCCACGCGCCCCTGACCCAGCTTTCCGACGCACAGCTGGCGGCAGAGCTCCAACGTTCACGTGCGGCCTGTAGCGAGCGCGTGGGCCGCGAGTGCACAGCCATCGCGTATCCCTACGGCGACGTCGATCACCGCGTAGCGCAGTGTGCCGCGGCCGCCGGCTACCTCGCCGGGGCGTCGCTTTCGAGCCGCCTGGCCAACCTCGGCCCCTATCGCTGGCCGCGCACCGGGGTCTGGCACGGCGAGGCGTGGTGGAAGCTGCGGCTGAAGTTCACGCGCCCGATTCGCGCCCTACGCGCCAGCCGCAGTTGGCCGCGCAGCTGAGACCACGACGTCCAGAGCACGAACTTTGGCGCCCTTCCCGTGCATTAGTCACGCCTTTGAGCTCGTAGGCCGGGTCCTGCCGCAGAGTGAGCCGCCCCGCTCCAGGGACGCCGCCCCCTCGTGCTCCTCGGCAAGACGAACCTACTCGTCCTCGGCCTCGCCGGCGTGCTGGCGATGCCGGTCCCAGCGGTGGCGCGCCAGCGACACGCGCCGCGGCGAGCGGCGGCAAAGCGCCACCACCCGACTCGCCCTCATCGCCGCGCGCGTCGGCGCACGCGTGTGCACGTCGTGCGTGCCGCCGGTCCCGCCGCTGCCGACGCGCCGATCCTCGGACGCACCTACTACGTCTCGTCGGACGGCTCGGACTCGAACTCCGGCCTCAGTCCGAGCCAGCCCTGGCGGACGGTGGACCAGGTCAACCGCGCCCACCTCGCGCCCGGTGACGGGGTCCTGTTCGCGGCCGGGTCGACTTTCGCCGACGACACGTTGATGCCCGGCTGGGGTACGGCCGTGTCGGGTACGCCGAGCGCCCCCGTGGTCGTCGGCTCCTACGGACAGGGCCAGGCCAACCTGGTCAAGGGAATCTGGACCAAGAACGAGAGCAACCTCGTCTTCCAGCACCTCCACCTGGGGCCAGAGGGCGGTCTGAGCGGCTCCGGCAGCGCGATCACGCTGCAGAACAGCACGATCACCGGGGTCGTCAGCGATCCCAGCAACGCCGAGTTCGGCATCGTTACCAGCGGCTCGGGCTACACGATCCGCAACAACCTGATCGACCGCACCGGCGACTCCGGCATGCTGCTCTTAGGTGACCACTATCTCGTCCAGGACAACACGATCGCCAACACCGGCCTCGACCGCGCGGTCACCTGGGGCGCGCACGGCATCTACCTGAAGGCGGCCGACTCGACGGTCATCGGCAACACGATCACCGGCTTTCACAACGAAGGCATCTCGGTGCGCTACCGCAACAGCCGCGTGGAGGACAACACGATCAGCGGCGGCGAGTACGGGATCGCCTGGCATCAGTACGACGACGCCACCGGCACCAGCCTGTGGACCGACAACAAGATCTCGGACACCTCGATCCTCGCGATCTACGTCAGCCGCCACGACATCGGCGGTTACACCCACGAGAACTTCAAGATCACCGGCAACGCGATTACGGCGCCGAGCCCGCGCGGAGGGTGGCTGGCGTTCGAGCTCGATGCTCCGAGCTCGCTGTTCAGCTTGAGCGCCAACACCATCCAGTAGCCGAGAGGGCCGCCTGTAAGCTGCCCCGGTGATTGCAAGCCGCGCCGATCTCCGCACGTACCTCGAGGCGGACCGGGTGGCGCTCGGGGGCCCTTCGTCGTTAGCCGCCCGGTTGCTCAACGACGTGTGGCGCTTTCAGCGCTGCCTGCGGGTTCTGGAATACCGGCTGAACACCAACGCCCACCCGGCGCTGGTGGTTATCGCCAAGCTCCGGCATCGCCGCCTTGGCCGCCAGCTCGGCTTCACGATCCCGCCGAACGTGTTCGGTCCCGGCCTGTCGATCGCCCACTACGGGACGATTGTCGTCAACGGTGGCGCTCGCGTCGGTGCGAACTGCCGGCTCCACGTCGACGTGAACATCGGCACCGCCGCCGGCGCGCAAGCAGCGGCCCCGAAGATCGGCGACAACTGCTACATCGGTCCGGGGGCGAAGCTGTTCGGAGCGATCGAGATCGGCTCAGGCACGGCGATCGGTGCCAATGCCGTTGTCGATCGCAGCTTCCCGGCCGGCAACGTGACCCTGGGTGGAGTGCCGGCGCGACCGATCAGCGAACGCGGCTCGGCCGGGTTGCTGATCGTCCGCGACCCATCGTGAGCCTGAACGTTC
>JAFAZV010000410.1 GCA_019239445.1 Solirubrobacterales bacterium | reverse complement strand
GCCGTCAGCGCGATGGCGACCAGCACGACGAGCACGACGATTACTGCAGTCATGGCGACAACTCCCATTCTTCGGCACGGCGGACCCCGAGCGTGAGCCCGTTCAGCCGCTCGACCACGATCTGATCCCCCGCTTGAAGTTCCTCGAGCTCGTCGTCATCACACGCGGGAGACCGCCGTGCGGTCCACAGCGCGCCGTCGACGAGCACCTTGCCCGTGGCTTCCTTCCACGAGCGCACGACTCCGACGTGCCCGATCAAACCCTCGGCGCCGGCGCTCACCCGGCGTCGTCGCACCGCCATCCCCTTGCGCAGCGAGATCGTGATCACGCCCGCCGACACCGCGACGAGCACGATCGCGCTGAAGAGGCCCGCGATGATTCCCCCCCCGAGCCCGGTGACGGCCAGCAAGGCACCCGCCGCCAGGGCGATCGCACCGGGAGCTCCCAACGCGCCCAGGGTCGGCACATGGGTCTCGACCACGATCAGAATCGCTCCGATTAGCAGCAGCGATATCCCAAGTGCCGTCACGTACCTAATGGTACGCCGGTCAAAGTCCCAACCCCGCGGTTGGTCAGACTACGCGAGGCTGGGGGGTCAGGCGGCGCGCCGGGCGCCGGCATCGCGCTCGCACTGACTGCAGATGCAGTGCCGGCCGTGGACCGGCGAGACATCGAGCCCGCTCATCGCCGGATGGCGGTGAAGAGCCGGCGCGCCGCTTCCGGACTCGTACGAGGTGACCGCGCCGGCACGCGAGCGTCGCTCTGGACCCCAGACGCGACGAAGACTTGGCCAGGTCATGCTTGTCATCTCAGAACAACATACGAACCCGCCCGGCAGAAAAGTTGTGACATCGAGCACGGTCGCGCGCCGCCGGCGCTGAATTGACAAGTCCGGATCCCCCGGCCGCCTCCGAGCCAGTTCCCTGGCGAGGGCCTGAATTGGCGCCAGACCCTGGCGCGAGGGCCTGAATTGGCGCCAGACCCTGGCGCGCGCTCTTATTCTTCTTTGTCGAGGAGGCCCTCGGCCGGGGACCTACGCGATGAGACAACGTCGGTCGATCTACAGACTGGCCGCGTTCGCGGCTGTTGCGAGCAGCCTGCTCGTGCTGCTCGTCGCCGTCGTCGATCCGGATGGGTTCGCGTCCGTCGACCGTCAGCCAGCGCCGACGGCCGACACCGCGGTCGCCAAGCCGAAGCGGCCTCATCACGCGACCCGCGCCGCGGCGCTGCCCCTGGCGTCGGTGACGATGGCGGCCAGAGCGACTGGCAAGCCGGTACCGCCGTCCTACTTCGGAATTTCAACCGAGTACTGGACGTTGCCGCTCTATGCCCGCCATCTGCGACTGTTCGAGCGGGTCCTGTCGCTGCTGCATGTGCCCGGCACGGGACCGATGATCCTGCGCATCGGCGGTGACTCGGCGGATCACACGTTCTGGGATCCGCAGATGCACGCGATGCCGACCTGGGCCTTCCGCGTCGGTCCCTCGTGGCTCAAGGTCGCCGGCCTCCTGGTCCGGCGCGACCACGTGCGGCTGATCCTCGATTTGAACCTCGTCACCGGGTCCTCGCCGACGGCCGCGACCTGGGCGCAGGCAGCCGAGCGCTATCTGCCGCCGCGCAGCATCGTCGGGTTCGAGATCGGCAACGAGCCGGACATCTACAGCCGTTGGAACTGGCTTCGCACGCTCGGGCCTAGCCAAGGGGGTCCGGCTCTGCTGCCTCGCCGGCTGTCGGCAGCCAGGTACATCAGCGACTTCCGGGAATACGCACGCGCACTAGCGCGCGTCGCGCCCGACGTGCCTCTGGCCGGACCGGCGCTAGCCCATCCGGCCCTCAACCTGAACTGGCTCTCCGGCCTGATCGCGGGGGCCGAGCCGGGGCTCGGGATGATCACTGCGCACCGGTATCCGTACTCAGCTTGCGTCCGCCGCTCCTCCGCCAACTACCCCTCGATCACGCGCATCCTCTCCGACCGAGCGACCGTGGGGCTTGCGCACATGCTGGCGCCCGCGGTCCGGCTCTCGGACCGCGCGGGCCTGCCGTTTCACCTGACCGAGCTCAATTCGGTCACCTGCGGCGGGGTGCGAGGGATAAGCGACACGTTCGCGACCGCCCTTTGGGCGCCGGACGCGCTGTTCGAGCTGCTGCGAGCAGGTGTCGGCGGCGTCAATGTCCACGTCCGGGCTAACCCGATCAACGCCGCGTTCGCGTTCACCGCCCGCGGGCTGGTCGCGCGGCCGCTCCTCTACGGGCTGCTCCTGTTCTCGCGCTCGCTCGGCGCCGGCGGGCGGCTGGTCCCGCTCGAGATTCACGCTCACCCCTCGCTACACCTGAAAGCGTGGGCGGTGCGGCTCGACGGGCTGCTGCACGTGCTGCTGATCGCCAAGGGCGAGCGCGGCGTCCGGGTTGATCTGAGGGTTCCCGGCAGCGGCCCTGCCTTCGTCCAGCGCTTGCTCGCTTCCTCGGCTGGAGCCCGGTCCGGCGTCAGCCTGGCCGGCCAGCAGCTCGATGCCGCCGGCAAATGGCGCGGCATCCTGCAGCTTCCGCGCATCCCTCGTGGCGCCGGTGTCTACCAGCTTTCGCTGCCCCGACTTAGTGCCGCGCTCGTGAGCGTGCAGGAGCAAGCGGCGGCCCAGCCGGCGCTAACGATCCCCGCCGCGGCGCGCGCGCTTTAGTCCGCCCAGCGACTCCTGGCGGCATGTACGCCATCAAACTCGTGGCGACCCGCGAGGACTACGATCGAATCCGGTGGCACTTCGGCAGACAGCTCGGTCGGAGGCGGGTCTGCTGGCGCGCGCGCCCTCAGGCGCGCTCGTACTGTCCGCGATCGCCTCGGTACAGCTCGGTTCGGCGCTCGCGGTGCACCTGTTCCGCTGGGTCGGGCCTGGCGGCGCGGTGTTCCTGCGCTTGCTGACCGCGGCTGTCGTCTTGGTAGCGATCTGGCGTCCGAGCCTCCGTCGCCGGACACGCGGCGAGCTGCTGCTGGCGGCGGTCTTCGGCGCCGTCCTGGCAGGGATGAACCTCAGCTTCTACGCCGCCATCCATCGCATACCGCTCGGCATCGCCGTAGCGCTCGAGTTCGTCGGGCCGCTGTCGGTCGCCTTGCTCGGATCGCGCCGCCGCGTGGACCTCGTGTGGGTGGCGCTCGCCGCGGCCGGGATCGTGGCGCTCACGCGAGGCGGAGCGCACGGACTGAACCTGCTCGGGATCGGCTTCGCCCTGCTCGCGGGCGGCCTGTGGGGCGCATACATCCTGGTCAGTGCGCGCGTCGGCCGCGCGTTCGAGCGCGGAACTGGAGTCGCCGTCGCCATGTGCTTCGGGACGCTGCTGGCGCTTCCCGCTGGCGTCGTCTCGGGCGGCGCGCATCTCCTGGAGGTCCGCTCGCTGGCGCTCGGAGCGGCGATTGGGATGCTCTCCTCTGCCGTTCCGTACTCATTCGAACTCGAAGCGCTGCGGCGCATCCCGGCCCACGTGTTCGGCGTGCTGATGAGCCTCGAGCCGGCGATGGCGGCGCTCGCAGGCTGGATCGTGCTTGGTCAGCAGCTGAGCTTGCGCGACGTGCTCGGGATCGTGCTCGTGGTCGCAGCGTCGGCCGGGGTGTCCCGGCGCGCCCAGGACGCTCCACGCGATCTCTAGCCGGCACCGTGCCTGCCTGAGGGGCGTTTTACGCGCCGTTCCCGGGTACCCGCCCGCTAAAGCACTTCAGCGAGAAATGTGAACATGGCTCGTCAACCGCAAGAACAACTGAGCTTGGCCCAAGCGTTCACGAACGCCGATAGCGAACCTCCTCCTCGGCGGTTCGCTCCGTGAGCGGTAGCGCCTCCAGGCGCGGGTCCGGAATCGGCTCACCGCTTTCGACCGAGACTCCGTACGTGCCCGCCGCGAGCCTCGCCTCCGCCCGCTCCAGAGCGGCCATCTCCTTCTCGAGCTCCTCTCGACGACCCTCGTCGTACTCGTCCTGATAGAGGTCCTCGGAATCCTCGTCACCAGGTTCGCGACGCCCGGAGGACTCGAGGGGCC